>MGVN01000100.1:0-444 GCA_001800515.1 Elusimicrobia bacterium RIFOXYB2_FULL_49_7
AGGGCACTTTTTTGGTGTGGACGTTGAGGATGCCGAGACGGCCTTTAACATCCGGTCTGTCCACCACCACCTGGCGGTCGAAACGGCCGGGTCGGAGGAGGGCGGGGTCTAAGACATCAGGACGATTGGTGGCGGCAATAAGGATAACGCCGGTGTTGGTTTCGAAACCGTCCATTTCAACGAGGAGTTGGTTCAAGGTTTGTTCGCGCTCGTCGTGACCCCCGCCCAGGCCAGCGCCGCGATGGCGGCCGACGGCATCGATTTCATCAATAAAAATGATGCAGGGGGCGCTTTTCTTGCCTTGTTCAAAGAGGTCGCGTACACGGGAGGCACCCACGCCCACGAACATTTCAACGAAGTCGGAACCGGACATGGAGAAAAAGGGCACGCCTGCTTCACCGGCTACCGCGCGAGCCAGGAGGGTTTTACCTGTTCCCGGGGCGC
>MGVN01000100.1:470-8088 GCA_001800515.1 Elusimicrobia bacterium RIFOXYB2_FULL_49_7
TTGCAGCCCAGGACTTCAAATTTCTTAGGTTCTTTGAGAAATTCGATGACCTCTTCGAGTTCGGTCTTGGCTTCGTCCGCACCGGCCACATCTTCAAAGGTGGTTTTTGGCATATCGAGGGGCTGGAGTTTGGCGCGTGATTTGCCGAAGGAGAAGAGACCGCGCGGCCCGCCGGCGCCACCGCCCCCTCCTTGCATTTGGCGGAAGATAAATATCCAGAAGATAATCATTAGGAGCCAGGGAAGCATGGAAAGAACCATGGACATCCAATTCGTTCTTTCAGGCTTGAATTCAAAGGGAATGTCTCGTTCCTCCCAGTGTTGCATCATGCCTTGAGTTACTTGGGGAAGATAGGTGGAGAACAGAAAATCCTGCTCGCGGGAAACACGTGCACCCACAATTTCTTCGAGAGCGGATTGGGCGGAGGCATCTGCGGCCAGTGCTTCCTTGGCTATCTTACCCTTAAATTCCACGCCGTCTTCGGCTTTTACAACGGATGCCTTGGTAATGCGTATCTTGTCCGAGTCGATGATTTTGGAGAATTTATTGTAAGGCAGGGAGACTATTTCTCCCTGGAGTTGTCCGGAGAGTTTATAGGCCCATAATGAGAACAGGGCTACCACGATAAAGAAGGTGAGGGATTTGAAGGGCCGTTTTTTTTCCTTGTTGTTTTTAACGGGCTTCTTTTTATTGACGGGCTTTTTTAGTTCGGGCACATTGCCTCCGGTTTCGGATGGGTCGGATTAAAAGGGTAAATATATTAAATTGCAATCTTTACTTCGAGGATTTTTGATGTTTTCGGCGTTACTTTGTAACAATCACTGATCCGGAACCCGGGGACCCAAAGAATAGTGCAACCGCCGGCCAAGAGCGGAAGTCGCCCTCTTTTCGCTTTTGGCAGTTTGATATTGATCAGGAAATCCTTTAATTTTTTTTCTCCCAATGCACCCAAGGGGTGGAACCGATCTCCGGGTTGCCGGGTCCGGAGGGAGAGAATCTTATGTTGGGCTGCCTGATCATAGTCCAGATAAGCGCTTTGGCTATTAGCTTCAGGAAAAGCGGGCACTTTGCCTTTTTTTCGTATTCGAAGGATTAGGGTAAGTTGATTGGCCGGGCTGGAGTAGGTCCCGGGTTTGTTTGGAAAGGATAAAAAAAGAGGGCTGCGCAAATGCACGCGGGCGGGCCGGTCAAAGCAGAGGGTCTGGTAAACCCGCCGGATTGTAAGACCTGCAGGCAACTGAACCGCGCTGCCATGATGCCCGTTCAGCACCTTGTCTGCAAAGTCGCGCACATGGGCGCTGCTGAGGGTTACAGGGTGAAAGTCGGCCAATAGGTGTTCCAGGAAGGGTTTCAGGAGGGTCCCCGGCAGTGCGGATACTGCCGGGACTTTGATAGAGAGAGAGTCTCCGGTCAGGAGCGGGTCGACCGCTTTTTTGAGCAGATCGAGAAAGGCGGGCGAAACGAGTTCGTTCTGGTCGGCCAGATTCTCCGGCAGGCGGCAGAGGGCGGCCGTGCTATGTGCGCCGAACTCTTTTGTCAAGAAAGGAATAAGGTGCAGGCGAATACGGTTGCGGAGAAAGTGAGGGTCGCGATTGGACGCATCGGTGCGATGAGAAAGTTTTTCAGCACGAAGATAGGCTGACAGGTCGGCTTTTGACAGGGAAAGCAGAGGTCTGATGAGCGGACCGTTCTTGGCGCGGATAGCCTGAAGTCCTTCTACCCCGCATCCGGAAAGAAGGCGCATGAGTACGGTTTCCGCCTGGTCGTCCGCATGGTGGGCTGTGGCGATTTTAGTGCAGCCTTGTTTCCGGGCAAGGGCGGTCAGAAACCGGTAACGGGCCATACGGGCAGCCTCTTCCGGCGATTCGTTTTTCTTCGGGCGGACGATTTGTTTTTGGCTGAAGCAGCGTAGGTTGAATCGATGGGCAAGTTCGGCCACAAAGGCTTCGTCTCGGTCCGAGGCTCTGCCTCTCCAGCCGTGGTTGAAGTGAGCCACGGTGAGGGAGAGGTTGAAGCGGGGGGCTAAAATAGTGACAAAAAGCGATAGCATGGCTACCGAATCAGAACCCCCGGACACGGCAAGCAGCACGGATTCTCCTGTAACAAGCAGGGCGTGCCGCTTAATAAAGCCCGTCATTTTTCTAACCGGGAAAGGAGTTGTCATCGCAGGGGATCAGAGGAAAATCGACAGGGAAAGGCGATAAGGGGTATCCGCGAAGTCGTGGTTTTGAAAGGAATAGTCGACCCGCAAGAACCGGTATTGAATACCCGTGCCGGCAGAAAAACCCTCTTCATGGAGCCCGGCGCGCAGAAAAAGGAGGTGTTGGTAGCGGTACTCCACACCGTAGCGAGCCAGATTATCATCCCGCCGTCGGATGAAGTCGAATGTGCCCAACAGGCCGCCGCGGAGAAAGGGGATGTTTTGTTCGTAGGACAGGCCGAGGGTGCGGATCCGTTCGCCGCTGTCTTCATAGTCGGCATCGGTATTGTACGAGATGGAAGAACGGAAGAGGTTGCGCAAACTGAAACCGGTGCGAAGGATTTTAGAAGGGGTGCCGGAGGAAAGATCCTTATCCAAAGTGAAAGAGGCGAGGAATCCCAGGTCAATGTCCGTCGCATGACCTTCGTAATAAGTGTCGGACAGGGCGCTTGGCAGGGCAAAGGATTGACGGAAGAATTTCAGGGAGGTACCGACCGAGAGAGTGGTGGGAATGGAGAGTTTGTAAAAGACTTCCTGCGAGAGGTGGGTCGTGACCGATTTGGCGATGGAGAAGCTGAGCAGATCATAGGCACAGCCGAAGGTACCCAGTTTTTTTCCGGTGGAGCGTTTGGACATGTCGTTGTAGCGTTCTTCGGTGGAACCGCCCGGGAGGTTTCCATACCAGGGAATGTTGTTGATTTGGAAACGGGAAAAACCCATGCCCACGGAGAGCGTGGAATCAAAGGGCAGATTCAGAGCGCTGTTCATGAAGTCATCCCCCAGATTCCAGAGCGGAGTATATTCGGCGGAGAGTTCGCGGTGATGGAGCAGGGCTAATCCGGCGGGGTTGATAAAGAGGATGCAGGCGTCATTGCCGGCCGCGCAGGCGGTGCCGCCCATGGCATCGGTTCGTGTGCCGCGGGTCAGGAGTTCGAACTCGGAGGCGTAGTAGGTTTCACCGGAACAAAGTGTGAAAAAGAGGAGCAGGACCAAGGGGGCGGCGAAAAGGCGGGGAAGGAGAATCACGCTTTTTTGCACGCTTTGCCGAACCAATGCCGTAACATCGATCAGGGTGTTGCGGGCTGACGTTTTAAGGGATTCCTCGAAGAGCATGGGCGGCGTTGATCATTCCAGGCCCATAGCCATGGGATGAACGCATTCAAGGGGGTCGATCGGCGTATTGTTCCGTCGGATTTCGTAGTGGAGGTGGGGGCCTGTTGTCCGGCCGGATGAGCCGATATAACCGATCAGGTCTCCCCGCATGACGAACTGGTCTTTTTTGACGGCAAAGTCCTGAAGGTGACCATAATAGGTAGAAAAACCGTAACCATGGTTTAATATGATGAGATTGCCGAAGCCTTCCCGGTTTGAATCAACCATCTTGATGACACCGTCGGCTGTGGCATAGACCGGCGTCCAGATACGGTTTGCAATATCCAGACCGCAATGATAAGTGGGTTGTCCGGTAATGGGATCCGATCGGTGACCGAAGTTGGATGAGAGTCGGCCGAAAGTAGGCAGTACGGATGGAAAATGGCGGAGTCGCTGTTTGATATGGTTGATTTCACGGTTTATTTCAATCAAGCTGCTGTTTTCCAACTGCGTTTGACGGAGTTCTTTTTCCAAACGGAGCTTCAAATCGGTTACCTCTTTTTCACGTCCGATGGAGAGAAGGCGTTCTGCAGTTTGTTCAGGTGAAATGAATTCAGGTCCGCCGATACCTACTTCACGGATATCTTTAGGAACGGCTTTGATACCGTAGAGGATACGGACATTGTCGTCAAAGCAGAATAAGGTGTGGATTCGATGTTCGGATTCCTGAACCATTTTAGTAATAAAAAGAAGCTCCCCATGGAGATTCTTTTGGTTAACAATTTCTTTGGCGTAGGAAATACGATTAAAGGCGTATTGGGAAAAACCGTATAGGAAAATGATGAAGAAAAGGAGGCTGATTAAACAAAACAAAAAGAGGATTTTTAGAAAAAAACTGCTTAAATGTAAAGTCCGGCCGGTTTTGGCAACATTATCGTTAATAAAAAGAAATGAAAATTTCTTCATTTTATAAAATATACCTTAAGACGATCCCTCTTCTCAACAAGGTAATATTCCATAAAATATTGGAAAAGTCAACCCTTTTCTTTTATGTAAATTACCTATAGAAAAAATAGTACTCGATGTGGTATGCCGGGAGGAGGGGGACTACAATCCGTAGAAGACGTTATTTCGGCAGTTCCTCTTGTTTTGCTACAATTGAGAAAAGAGACGTTAAGCCTAATACCCCGAGTACATCAAGGACGTATTGATTGGGCTCAACCAGGAAAAAGTTACCACCTGTTTTTTGGAGTGTTTCTTTTACATAAAGAAGGACATTGATGGCGGCACTGTCGATATAATTCAATTCTTTAAGATGAAGCGCGATTCGATGATGTTTATCGTCAATGAGGGAGATAAGGTTCGATTTTAGGGAAATGGAGTCTTTGAGATGGTCGATATTGCCTGACAAGCGCAGAATGGTATAGCCATGCCAGGATTCGATTGAGGTTTGCAATGGTTTCTCCCTTTTATTCAGCGGGGTAAATAATTTAGCTTGTATCATCTATTATTGCAAGATTTTTTTTGACACCTTTGAAAGGGTGAATGTATTTTAAATGAAAAGGCCTATCCGGCCATGCCGGGGAAGTTATTGGGAGGAACGAGATGATTTTCTGGTGTCTCATGCTTTTAGTCTTCGCTTTTCTCAGTTTAGCCATTGACATGGACAAACTTCCCTATTACATATTCCGCCATGTTTGGAACTGTCTCATTCTGGGGCTTGGGGTTTTGCTTTTTCTCCGAATAAAGGGCAAGGAAAATCAGGGTTTTCTGGAACATCTGGAATATCAGATTCAAGACCTTCAACACCGCTTGGAATTGAAGCAAAACAATGTGGTATGGCGCCATCTCGAAGACTTGGACAAACGCATTCGCCGTCTGGAGGAGGGAAGACAATGATTTTTGCCGTCTATACCCTCTGTGGCTTGGCCATTGTCAAGGTCTTGCTCGATGTGGCGTTGGGTGAATTGTATGCACCGTATAGTGTGGCCGTAGAGACGCTGATTTTCTTTTCGATTTTTTTTATGATTATTCGTACCTTTTTAAAGGTGCGGGAAGGACGTCGTGAGACGCTTCTTCGAAGAATCAACGAATTAAATCAACAATTAACCGATTCAAAGCAGGACAAACAGTAGGATATATGGCGGTCTCGACGTATAAAAACGAGCAAAAAGGACCCCGTTTAACAGCAGGGGAATTTATTGTTTTATTTGTAACCTTTCTCCTGCTTGCCTTCTTTTCCATTGAACGTTTCGGTCATGCCTTGAAGCGGTCTGCACGGAAACAGGCTGAAATCAGCGTAGCGGAGATTGTTTCGCGGGAACACCGATTTTTTGAAACACATGCCCGATATGGGTCGCTTGATGAAATCAATTTTAATAACCCTTTTTCAGACAATTCCGTTGTTTTTGTTCTCTCTATTGAAGATGATTTTGTCATCCAAGCCAAAGAAAATATTCAGTTTGACGCTTTTGGCGATAATACACCGGGCAACGAGTATTTTATTGGATATCCCAACGGAACTGTCGAATACGTCCACTAACCCGATACGGACTCTAATATTCCAATTCTTTAATAATTATTGATGTATTTAACTTGAATTTTTCTTTTCAAGTTATTAATTTAAAAACAGGGTTTTAAATTAAGCTTTTTCTTTTGAATCGATTAATTAAATATGAGGCTTTTCATATTAACTTTGGTGTTTATTATTTTTAATTCTATATCAAGCGAAACGCTTAATATTAATTCAGATAGTTTAAATTTAACTTGTTCGAGAAAATATAATACAATATTTTATTTAGGGGCTTCTACATTGGTTCCGGGATTGGGTCAATTTCTTTCCGGTCATCCGGTGAGGGGGCCCATTGTTTTTTCTTTAGAAGCGGTGTTGGTGAGTACAGGGGCAAACGACGGATTTTACTTGACCGGAAAGTGGCAGGAGCGTATTGATAATGTAAATGCCCGTTTGCATCAATCCTTTTCCGTTCGGGACTATTCTTTTCTCGGCGGATACATTTCCCGGGATTCCCTTTTTCTGGTGGATTCGCTTGAGGATTACAAAGGAAAATTGCTTTATTCCCGGGCGATTCGCGACCGTACTTTGGCTTGGGCGGCCGGTTTTCATTTGTTCAATGTCCTGGACTGTTATGATTATTTAAAACCGGAACAAAAAGATTTCGCTACCAAAAGCCCGCGCGGGGCCTTCGTCCGATCGCTTCTGGTGCCGGGATGGGGCCAGCTTTATAATCACGCGTATTCCAAATTGGGGCTTTATTGGATGTGTGTGGCCGGCTTCAGTGCCAATATGGTGGGTTGGAATCGGACATCGGATTATTATGAAGGATTGGAGAGCAAGTATCATGCCCTTTTCCGTTCTTCGGCCCAGGCGTTGACCTATGCTCAGGGGGTTATTACCGAGATGGATGGCGCCCTGGCGAATATCAATGCGTCCTTGCAGGATACCGCTCTCTCGGCCATGCAACGGGATTCCCTTCTTGATGAGAAGAACCGCTGCATTGAGAAGCGTTCCAGCGCGACGGCCGAGAAGACGGAACGAAACCGGGACCGCACTTTCTTTTCAGATCGGGAGTATCGTTATGCCGAGGAAAAGAAGAGTTATCTTTCCAAGCGGAATCAGAATATTTGGTATCTGGCTGCCTTGTATTTGTACGGTGCCTTTGATGCCTATGTGGATGCGAGTGTGGATGGAATAGAAAGTCGGCTTGATTTTTCTCTATTGCCGGGACCGGCCTTTGACGGTCTCAGGTTTGATGTGAGTTTGAAAATACTATAACATAGAAGGAGTCTGTATGGCGGTTACGTTGAAAGACATTGCAGAAAAGGCGGGGGTGACCACGGCCACGGTTTCCATGGTCATCAATAATAAGCCCAATATCAGTGAAGGAACCAAGAAAAAGGTTCTGTCCATTGCAAGGGAATTGAATTATCATCCCAATGTGATTGCCCGGGGGCTTGCGACCAAACGGAGCAATGCCATCGGTGTTATTGTGCCCAATCTGGCCAGCGGGTTCATAATGCGGATCATGGAGGGAATCAAGAACACCTTGCGCAACGCCAATTATACGGTCATTCTTTTTGATGCCATCGGCCAGGGCGTGGATGAGCAACGTCTCATTCAACGGGTCATCTATGAAGGTCGGGTGGACGGCGCCATTGTCATTACCGCGAGTTCCACGGATGATGAACTGATGCTGTTTCGTCGGGAGAAGATGCCTTGTATCCTGGTGGCGCGCCATTCTGATCTTGTGGATTCAATATATGTAAATAATCGTATTGGGTCCTATGAGGCGGTGAAGTATCTGCTGG
>MGVN01000100.1:8122-8342 GCA_001800515.1 Elusimicrobia bacterium RIFOXYB2_FULL_49_7
CAAACGCCGCAATCTCAATATCGACGAACGCATGGACGGCTATCGGGATGCCTTGCAGGAAAAAGGCCTTTCTTTTGATCCGGCCCGCGTCTATGAGGTCACCAGTGATTCGATCCTGGACGGGGCTTACATTGCGAATAAGATTCTCAGCATCGGGTCCGGCGGCGAACGGCCCACGGCCATTTTCTCACCCGTAGGCGACATGACCGCCATCGGCATG
>MGVN01000101.1 GCA_001800515.1 Elusimicrobia bacterium RIFOXYB2_FULL_49_7
AGCGGGTTTTCATCCCCATGATGCGGATCAGGCAAAACCCGGGTATTTAAAAGAACTGGAAAGCCTTCTCGGCCATCCCAAGTGCGTGGCAATCGGTGAAATCGGTCTTGATTTTCATTACGACCGTTCTCCGCGCGAGATCCAGGAGCGCCTATTTCGGGAGGAACTTGATTTAGCCAAGTCGCTTGACAAGCCCGTTATCATTCATTCCCGACTGGCCGAGGAACAGGCGCTGGAGATGACGCTGGCGTGCGGACTGAAACGGGCGCTGTTTCATTGCTTTACAGGCAAACTCGATACCGGAAGAGCCATTCAGGCGGCCGGCTTCCTGATCGGGGTCACAGGAATCGTTACGTTCAACAACCCGTCCAATGCCGAATTGGTCGCCGGATTGGATCCTGAGAAACTGGTGACCGAAACGGATTGCCCCTTTCTGGCGCCAAAACCTTTTCGCGGCAAACGATGCGAACCCGCCCATGCCGCCCTGGTCCTTCAGAAATTGGCCGGACTTTTTCCCGGTTGGTCCGCGGAGCGCCTGGCGGACAACATTCGGCGGCACAGCGATCGTTTCATTTTCCCAGTGTGATTTTGCCGAATTCACCGTCAAACCCGGGAATAGCAGAAACCTTACCCGTACGCATAAGGCCAATGGCTTGCGAAAGTTCTTGGCCACACTGATGATCAATCTCAGCCAGCGGAATGGAGAGCAATATCGTCAACTCGGGCCCAAGCCTGAATAAAACCTCCTCGTAGCGTTTATTCACTTTCTTACTTTCCGGGCCGCACTCCTCCAATTGACCGATCAATTGTTTCAACGAAAAGAACGAAAAATATGGCTTCGCCCGCTCAGGTTTTATTCCTGCAGATCGATCTTTTAATTCCTCAACACGATATAAAACCCCCAAAGTCAGGCCGCGACCGCAGACCGGGCAAAGACCTTTATGTCGGCGAGTTTCTTCGGGTAGAAATGATATTTTACAATCGCGATGACCGTCCGCATGATATTTGCCCTCTTCCGGGAAGAATTCGACGGTTCCACTAAATCCCTTTTTGTCAATTCCCTTCAACGCATCCATAACCGACGGCCAACTCATATCACAATTGAACAGGTTGGCCTCACGCCCTATTTTTGAGGGAGAATGGGCGTCCGAATTACTCACCAAGGCAAATCGATCCAATGAAGAAACCTGCCAGTTCATGGCCGGGTCTGAAGAAAGGCCCGTTTCCAGAGCGAAAATATGATTTGTCAAATCGCGAAAGCATTCCTCAATGGAATCAAAACCCGACTTGGACCCCAGAACCGAGAACCAAGGGGTCCAGATATGAGCGGGAATCATCACACCTTCGGGACTGCACTCCAAGACAATCTCCAGTAGGTTCCGAGCATCCAGCCCCAAGATCGGTCGGCCATCGGATTTGATGTTTCCAATGGCAGCCAATCGTTGATTCAACCGCAATACGGAATCCAGGTCAGGCATCATGACCACACAATGGACCTTCCGGGTCTTACCACCGTATGAATAAATACAACTGATTTCGCCGGTCAGGACAAAACGGATTTTATCCGGCGCATTGGGTGGCAAGGGTAAAAGAGCCGTTGCTTCCTTTTCACTCTTCAGCTTGAAAAAGCCTTGGCCATCCGGGGCCAGTTTCTTCTGAATTTCAGCAATCCATCCCGGATGCGTACAATCGCCGGTGCCGATGAGTGAAACCCCTTTTCGTTTGCCATGGGCAAAGAGGGTTTCAAAAGAGAGGTCTTTTGAAGTAGCGCGGGAAAAGGGGGAATGGATGTGAAAGTCGGCGATAAAAGGGGGCATGTTACCTCACAGGATTGAAAGAATAAAAATGTTGTCGAATAGTTAAATCGACAATTAATATGTTTTTTGCATAGTTCAGTAGTCAAATATTATAAAATATCGAAATATTTCTTGATATGTTTTAAGAATTAAACTATATTAACTATTTATTAAGTAATACTAAATGCCTTCTAAACTTAAAGTTACGCTCTAACAACCCTTAAAAGGAGGAAAAATGAAGCGTTTCGTGTATGCAGTGATGGCAGTCGCAATGACAGCAGCAGTTTCTTTTGCCGGCATGCCTCTCATGATCGGCGGTGGAGTTAACCTATCAAGCCATTCATACAATGAAGATTTGCCTGATGGAGTGGATCAAGGCATGCTTCTTGGTTTTCATGTAGGTGCAAATACGGTTATTCCTATTGCAGATAAGATGGGTGTATTAACAGGTCTGAATTTTGAAACGCGTGGTGGAGCAACAAAATTTGAAATGTTTGGCATAGATGTTATTTCAGCCATTACAATGCGCTATATCAATATTCCTGCCCTGTTCTCATATAACTTTACTCCGGAACTCGCCGTTGCAATTGGTCCGGAAATTGGCATCGCATTAAGTGGAACGACTGTAGTAGATGTTGATGGCGATGAAGAGAGCGATGACTTTGAAGATTATAACGCCTTAGATCTCGGTCTTTCAGTTCTTGCGAACTATACCATTTCAGAAAAAATTGTTGTTGGTCTTGGATACGACTATGGGTTGATGAATGTAGCAGATATAGATGATGATGATGCCAACTTAAAGAATAGAAATTTCAAGATTCTAGTTGCATATAAACTGAATATGTAATCTTGATTTGATTCAAGTCTTTCTGAAGGCCGGTTATGCCGGCCTTCTTTTTTTTTGTCTAATGTCCGCGTCAATCTTGATGCAGTGGCCTGCCATCCCTATATTAAGGACAAAGCACTTCTTCAGTCTGCAAAGTCGCTGCGTTGCAGCATTAACTTTTAAGCCTAAAATCCCATCTTGCACCTCCCCTGCCGGGAAAGTATATTTTAAGAAAAGGAGGGCACATGCAAACCACCACCTTACCCCTTGCGAATATGAGTATCGAAGACAAGCTTTCAACCATGGAATCCCTCTGGGATGACTTATGTCGAAACAATTCCGATATCCCTTCACCAAAATGGCACGGAACCGTATTAGCAGCACGCCAAAAAAGCATCGAAAAAGGAATAGAGCAGTACATGGATTGGGAGCAGGCTAAACGAAAAATACGGGCCAAAATAAAATGAAAATTCGGATTCTTCAATCCGCGCAAGAAGATTTAGTAAACGGTTACCATTTTTATGAATCTCAAAAGAACGGACTAGGCGTTTATTTCCTTGATACGCTTTTTTCCGATATCGATTCCCTTCAATTATACGCAGGCATTCACCCGATTTTCTTTAAGAAATACCATCGAATGTTGTCCAAACGTTTCCCATTTTCCATTTACTATCATCCTGATGAAAGCACCATCATAGTTGTTGCGGTGCTTGACTGTCGACACCGTCCGGCATGGATAAAGGTCCGAATAAAATCCCACCCTTGAACTCCATTCATCACCTTCCCAAAGACCTGTTCGATCTTCAAAGCGCGCTCTTTCGCCGCCTGAACCGGTTACCCAAGTCCGATAACCCGGAAGTAGACCGACTCATGACTGAGTGCGCCGCACAGGCGCTCAATCTCGCAGAACCCCGATACTCCATGGCCAAAGGCATCATCACAGATAAAACAGCCGGACACGTCACACTGAATCATTCGGTCACCCTGGAAAGCCCGCTTTTCTCTACTCTGGTTGAAAAAAACGATCCCTGTATCCTTTATCTCCTCACCCTGGGAAAAGTGCTGTCAGAGACTATCCGTCAGATGGGGCAGGACGATCCCGGCATGGCCTATTTCTTAGACACCGCCGCATCCGCCCTCACCGAATATGCCGCCGCACTGATTCAAGCTTCGCTGATGGATGAATTGTCTCCACAAAGACTTATCCTGACCCCCCGCTTCTCACCCGGCAATTGCGACTTGCCTATGACAGCACAAAGCAGCATCCTCTCCCTATTGGAACCAGATAAAATCGGAGTCACCCTGACAGACACCTGCCTCATGATGCCCGAGAAAAGCCTTTCCATCATCCACGGTATCATACCGGAAGCCCGTGCAGCCACGCTCCCCAAACCCCTTGGCTGCGCTGCCTGTACGCAGCAATCAGTCTGTACATTCAGACAAATTAGACACCCTTAATCTTTTTAATTTGACACCCTCTGACCCCATTTTGTAATTTAAACCTTTCTTTTCGGATATAATTCTATAATATATCCCCTTATAGAAAGGACTTTTCATGTCAAAACAAGCCCTTCTTGCCACGAACATCAAGGAATTGCCCCTTTTTCGTCGAGGAAAAGTACGCGATGTCTATGATATGGGCGAAAAACTCCTGATTATCGCAAGCGACCGCCTATCCGCCTTTGACGTGGTTATGCCTAACGGCATCCCGGATAAAGGTGTCATCCTGAACCAGATGTCCCTCTTCTGGTTCGACCTTATCAAAGATGTCGTAAAAAACCATCTTCTGGTCACGCACTTTAGCGATTTTCCGGCAGAGCTTAAGAAATATCCGGAACTGGAAGGCCGATCCGTTATTGTTCGCAAAGCGGAACGTTTTGATGTGGAATGCGTGGTACGCGGTTACCTCACCGGCTCCGGCTTGGCGGATTACAAGAAAACAGGCAAAGTATGCGGCATCCCTTTGCCTGCCGGAATGGTTGAATCCCAAAAACTGCCGGAACCTCTCTTCACGCCTGCCTTTAAGGCCGAACAGGGTGACCATGATGAAAATATCGACTATGCGCGGACCGAAGAACTGGTCGGTTCGGCCATTGCAAAAAAACTGAAAGATATCTCCATTGCTATTTATAAAAAAGCCCGTGACTATGCCGAATCCAAAGGCATCATCATTGCGGACACAAAGTTCGAATTCGGCATTATTGACGGTGAGGTGACATTGATTGACGAAATCCTCTCGCCTGATTCCAGCCGTTTCTGGCCAAAAGCCGATTACCAAGTAGGTAAAGTACAGAATAGTTTTGACAAGCAATTCGTTCGCGATTACCTCAATACGCTTGATTGGAATAAAAAAGCGCCCGGCCCCACATTGCCGGACGAAGTCATTGAAAAAACATTGGCCAAATATCGTGAAGCCTATGCACTGCTCTGCCAATAATGCAGGATAAATAATCAGGATAAATAATAATGGGGGACAATGACATGACGAAAAAACGAGCCCTGGTCAGCGTGTCAGACAAAACTCACCTGACCGACTTCTGCCAATGCCTGGTTCAGCTTAATTACGAGATTCTTTCAACAGGCGGCACGGCCAAAGCGCTCACAGAGGCGGGCATTCCGGTCACCGCCGTATCGGATTACACCGGCTTTCCGGAAATCATGGACGGGCGGGTCAAGACCCTGCATCCCAAGATTCACGGCGGCCTGCTTGGAATACGAACCAATGCGACCCATGCGGAAGCGGCCAAAGGCAACGGCATCGAATGGATTGATCTGGTAGTCGTCAATCTCTACCCGTTCGAAAAAACGGTTGAACAGGAAGGCGTTTCCCTGGAAGAGGCCATTGAAAATATCGACATCGGAGGGCCCTCCATGCTGCGGAGTGCAGCCAAAAATCATGCCTTTGTCACGGTCATAGTCGATCCCGCGGATTATAAGCGGGTTTTAGAAGAGCTCAATATCAACGGGGATACCGGACTCAAAACCCGCCAAACCCTGGCAGCCAAAGTCTTTGCTCATACCGCCCGTTACGATGCGGCCATCGACACCTTCCTTTCCAAACGACTGATCAACAAAACCAAACTCCACCTGGCGTATGACAACGGCAGTGAATTACGCTACGGAGAAAATCCTCATCAGTCCGCCCGTTTTTACCTTTCCTCATCATCCGAAGAAACCTTGGCCAACGCCAAAAAGCTTCACGGCAAGGAGCTTTCCTACAACAATCTGGTGGATGCGGACGCAGCACTCGATGCGGTCAAGGAACTCTCCGGCAATTTGGGCGCAGCCATCATCAAACACATGAATCCCTGCGGCTTGGCCACGGGCGAAACTCTGGAGGAAGCACTTGAAATGGCCTGGGCCGGCGACACGGTCAGCGCCTTTGGCAGCGTCATTGCGGTAAACGGCACGGTGGATATCCGGACCGCCCGACGTCTCTCCGGCCGTTTTGTGGAGATCCTGATGGCACCGGCCTTTGAATCCGATGCGCTTGAATTCCTGAAGAATAAATCCAAGGATATCCGGTTGCTCCAGTTCGCCTCATTATCCAAGCCCCATGCCCCACGTCGGATGTTCCGCCAAATTGAAGGGGGCCTCCTCGAACAGGACAATGACCGCCTGCTGGCCGAGAAAATGATCTGCGTCACCCGCGCCGCTTTTCCGGACAACCGAAAAGCACTGGCGGATTTCGCCTATAAGGCGGTCAAAAACGTGAAAAGCAATGCCATTATTCTGGCCCGGGAATACCGGCCCGGCTTGTTTATGGTACTCGGCATGGGCGCAGGCCAACCCAACCGGGTGGATGCGATACGAAAGCTCTGCGTACCCAAAGTTCTTGAAAACCTGCGCCTGCTCCACGAAAAAGAGAAATCATCGATGCCGCTCGAAGAATTCAATAAAAAAACACTGGCAGAATGCGTACTGGCATCGGACGCCTTCTTTCCTTTTGACGACAACATCATCCATGCGGATGAAGCGGGGGTGCGCTTTATCATCCAGCCCGGCGGCAGCAAGGCGGACAACACCGTTATTGAGACCTGCGACCGTCTCGGCATCGCCATGATTTTCACCGGAACACGTCACTTCAAACATTAGGAACAACCCTGTCATGTCAAAAAACCTTTTCATCGTCGAGTCTCCGGCCAAGGCCAAAACCATTGGGAAATATCTCGGCAAAGACTATGTCATCAAAGCCACGATGGGTCATGTCATCGACTTGCCTGTCAAGGAATTCGGCATTGATATCGATAACCATTTCGAGCCGAAATACGTCACGATGAAGGGTAAGACCAAAATCCTCTCGGACCTGAAAAAAAGTGCGGCGCGCGTAGAAGGTATCTACCTCGCAACCGACCCGGACCGCGAAGGCGAAGCCATTTCCTGGCATATTTCGGAGCTCCTGCATAAAACCAATCCCAAGGCGACCATTCACCGGGTTCTGCTGAACGAGATCACCAAGTCCGCCGTGATCGCTGCGGTCAAAACACCGCGCACACTCGACATGAACAAGGTGAACGCACAGCAGGCCCGTCGTATCCTGGATCGTATCGTGGGTTATAAAATCAGCCCCTTTCTCTGGAAAGCCGTGTATCGGGGCCTCTCCGCCGGACGCGTTCAATCCGTGGCCTTGCGACTGATCTGCGAACGAGAGGCCGAACGGGATGCCTTTACAGCACAGGAATATTGGACCCTGGAAGCACTGGTCCGCAAGGAAGACAACACGGAATTTGTGGTCCGCCTTTTCAAGATCAATGGTGCGGATCCGGCGCTTTCCAACAAGGCTGCGGTCGATGAGATCATCGCGGCAGTCAAAGATAAACCGTGGCACATCGGCAAGATCGCACGCAAACAGAAAAGACGCAATCCCTTACCCCCTTTCATCACCAGCACGTTGCAGCAGGAAGCGGCCCAGCGGCTTCACTTTTCCGCATCCAAGACCATGACGCTGGCCCAACAGCTCTATGAAGGTCTGGACATCGGCGATACCAGCATCGGTCTCATCACCTACATGAGAACCGACTCCACCCGTCTCTCGGATGAGGCAAAGGCAAATGCGGTTCAATACATCGAATCCACCTACGGCAAGTCCTACCTACCGGAAAAGCCGCGGGAATTTAAAAAGAGCGAAAGTGCACAGGACGCGCATGAAGCCATCCGGCCTTCCCTGATTGAAGCGACCTACGCCCCGTCCGCGCTACGCAGCTACTTATCCCACGATCAGTACCGCCTCTATGAACTCGTGTGGAACCGCTTCCTGGCCTCCCAGATGGCCTCCTCAGAGTATGACTCCACCACTGTGGATATTGAAGTGGCACCCTACCTGTTCCGCGCCGTGGGCTCCGTGATGCGCTTTGACGGATTTATGAAAGTGTACGGCCGCGACACCTCGGATACCGCGCAAGG
>MGVN01000102.1:0-594 GCA_001800515.1 Elusimicrobia bacterium RIFOXYB2_FULL_49_7
CATAAGGCGATGATTCATCAGCCATTGTTCCACACCGGCGGAATAAGCAAGGGCTGTTTCCGGTTTCAGATCAGGATTGGACACATTATAATAATTGCCGTGTTTGTAAGGTGCGTCATAGTACAACTGGCGGATGGTGGGGGATTTAAAAGCCTCACCCACGGAAAACCGCAGCGTCGTCGCATCAAAAATTTGGTACATGGCGCTGAGTTTGGGGCTGAATTCATTTCCAAAGGTTGAATGGTCATCATAACGGATTCCCGGAACCAGATTGATTTTGCCATCCAGAAATTTAATTTCATCCTGAAAAAACAGACTGAAAACATCCACTTCCCTGTCAACGGCCACCTTGCTGTCATCCGGATTGATGATCACAAAATCAATGCCCTGCCTTTGGAATTCAGCGCCGTATGTCAGTGCATTGGCCGGGTTGAGATACCAGGTATGCTGCCCTTCAATCTGATGAAAGGCAATGTCCCCGTATTTGTATCCATAAGTCCGGTCAACATAACCGTGAGTGAAATCCCAGTTATAGGTATAGCCTTTCAAAGAAATAAAGTGATCGTCGCAGGGCCGGAACTCACCTCCGGCAGA
>MGVN01000102.1:623-1941 GCA_001800515.1 Elusimicrobia bacterium RIFOXYB2_FULL_49_7
GGCGTTTATTTTTATGATGGCGGCGATTGTTTTGTCCGGCTTGGCCGCGGCGCCGATTCTTAAAGCCCTGACCGGCATTGCCGGTTCTGTTTTGTCCATTGAGACCGCGGGCATTAGTTTATCGCTTAATAATTTCGCCCTGGCCGTGCCGCAAAACAGCGGCGCGTTCCTGTCCACGCCGCTGGTAGCTCTGGCTTTTATCACGGTAGCGGGAATCTGCGTCCTGGCCGTTTACCTTTGGGCCGGGCGGAGGAAGGCGGTTAAATCTAACACCTGGGATTGCGGCTATTACCAACTGGATGCCCGCACCGAATATACGGCCACGGCCTTTTCCAAACCCTTCCGGATTGCCTTTAATTTCTTCCTGTTGCCTTACACTAAAACGGAAAAAATACGGGAATCGTTTTACCACGTCAAGTCGTTTAAATACGAGGTGTTTACCACCCCGGTTTTCCGGCAGTATGCCTATGACCCGATAGTCGCGTTTATATTGTTGTCGGCAAAGCGGGTCAGAAGAATCCAGATGGGCAGTATCCATTTTTACCTGGCTTATATCTGGATAACCATAATTTTATTGCTCTTGTTATTTCATTAGGACAGAATATGAAGATATTATTTTTTGTAGCGCAGGTATTGGCGCTGGTGGCGCTGGCTCCTTTGGTCAGCGGAATTATCAGGAAGATAAAGAATAATCTCCGTATGCGCCAGGGGCCGGGGATTCTCCAGCCGTATTACAACCTGATTAAGTTGTTTGGGAAGGATGAAGTAATCTCGGTCAATACCTCCTGGATATTTACGGTGACTCCTTATGTGGTTTTGGTTTCGTCTGTTCTCGCTCTGATGCTGGTGCCGGTTTTTGTTTCGGATGTTTCCCTGAATTATATGGGCGACTTCCTGCTGATTATTTTTATCCTGGCGCTGGGCCGGTTCTTTCTGGCTCTGGCTGGGCTGGACGCGGGCAGTTCTTTCGGCGGGATGGGGTCCTCCCGGGAAATGTTCATATCAAGTTTTGTCGAGCCGGTGGTGGTCATGGTTATTTTTGTGGTGGCTCTGAACGCGCATTCGACCGGCTTGCAGGTTATCAGCGCCGTGCCTGTCCTATCGCTTCCATTGATTATCGCCGCGACTGCCATGATGTTCGTGATTATTGCCGAGACCTCGCGGATACCAGTTGACAACCAGGAAACGCATCTTGAACTAACCATGGTTCATGAAGCCATGGTCCTGGAGTATTCGGGACGCTCGCTGGCCTTGATAGAATTGGCCGCGCACGTTAAGCAGATTGTGTTCTTTTCGTTGATTGCCAGCGTGATATTGC
>MGVN01000102.1:1988-5828 GCA_001800515.1 Elusimicrobia bacterium RIFOXYB2_FULL_49_7
TTCATATATTACGGTCTTAAGATTATGGCCCTGACCGCGATTATCAGCGTGATTGAGATTTCAATGGCCAAGATGCGCCTGTTCCGCGTCATTGATTTCCTGAATATCGCGTTTGTCTTGTCCGTGTTGGGCATCGTTATTCTGGCGATGGGAAAGTGATTTATGTGGCTTGATGTATTGTTGTTTGGACTGCTGATTACGAGTTTTATGCTGGTGGTGGCCAAGCGAATCAGCGCGCTGATTAATTATTTCACCCTGCAGTCGCTGGCGCTCTTTCTGCTTATGCTCATTCTGGCCTATGGGCACACCGGCGTTAAGCTTTATTTAGTGGCCGGGCTGATATTTCTGCTCAAGGTGGTGCTTATTCCGTTTTTCCTGAAACGAATAATGCGGAAAATAAAAGTGGAGGAAAATGTGGGATTCTTTGTGAATCCGGTCATCTCCGTTTTGATTGCCCTTGTTTTAGTCTATCTGTCCTACGCATTTACGACCAAGCTTCTTCATATCACTGAAACGCTGGCCCAAGGCGCTTTTTCGGTGGCGATTTCGATTATTTTTATCGGCATGTTCCTGATGATTTCCCGGATAAAGGCGCTGGTCCAGATAGTCGGGCTGCTGGTCATGGAGAACGGGCTTTTCCTGGCGGCTATCAGCGTCTCGGGCGGGATGCCTTTCCTGGTCGAAGTGGTGATATTCTTCGATATTTTGGTGAGCGTGGTCATTCTTGAGCTGTTTGTCTATAAAATAAATAATGCGTTTGAGCATATTGATTCCAATAAGTTAAAAGGATTGCAGGGTTAATTATGATAGTGACGATTATCTTGTGCGTTCCGTTGATACTGGCCGCGCTGGCTGTGCTGGTCAAAAGAAGCCGGGCCATCGGTATTATTAATACTGTTGGTTATGCGGTTATCCTGGCTGTGTCGTTGTGGCTGGTTCAGGGGATTATTAACGGCGGAGCCCCGGTGATTTTGGGCAGTTTTTTCTACATTGATGCGCTCAGCGCGTTTTTTATATTCCTGATCGCCCTGATAAATCTGTCATCATCGCTCTATTCTATCGGCTATTTGGCTGCCGAGACGCAGGAAGGATTGATTACGGAACGAAAAACCTCCGCATATTATGTTCTCTATAATCTTTTTGCTTTTGCCATGTTCTTTGTCACCGTTGTAAGCAATCTGGGCATTATGTGGGTGGCGATTGAAATGACGACCCTTATTTCCGCCTTTTTAGTGGGATTCGACAATACCAAGAAATCCATTGAGGCGGCCTGGAAATATATCATTATTTGCTCGGCCGGAATTGCCCTGGCTCTTTTCGGAACGATACTGCTGTATTACACCGTGGCACAGCATGGCGGCATTAATTCCTTGAATTGGACTGAGGTGCTGGCCGTGGCGTCAAAACTCGACCCGCAGGTAATGAAGGTAGTCTTTTTGTTTATCCTGGTTGGTTACGGCACCAAGGCCGGATTAGCGCCGATGCATACCTGGCTGCCCGACGCGCACAGCCAGGCGTTATCGCCGGTGAGCGCTTTGCTTTCCGGAGTGCTGCTGAAAACGGCCTTTTACGCGATTCTTCGGTTTACGATTATCGTTAACAAGTCTGTTCCGGCGTCTTTTACCCAGGAGCTTTTTATAATTTTCGGTATTTTATCATTGGGCATTGCCGCGGCTTTTATTTTGGTTCAGAAAGATATAAAAAGGTTGTTGGCTTATTCCAGTGTCGAGCATATCGGGATAATCTCGGTGGGTTTCGGGTTCGCCGGCATATTCGGTGTTTATGGCGCACTGTTCCATATCTTTAACCACGCCATTACCAAGTCGCTGATGTTTTTAGGCGCCGGCATTGTCGCCAAGAATTATAAGACCACCAATCTGCATATCATAAAAGGCGTTATCAGCGTCATGCCTTTTACCGGCGTGATTCTTATTTTGGGGGCTTTTGCGCTGGCCGGGGCGCCGCCTTTTTCCGTGTTTTTCAGCGAGATGATGATTCTGGTGGCCGGATTTCATCAGGGTTCTTATCTGGCCAGCATCCTGTTTCTCCTGTTTATGGTCATAATATTCGGCGCGATTACTTATCATTTCTCGAGGATAATTTTTGGCAGCAAGCCGGCTGCTGTTACCAGCGTCTACGAACCGGTCACGATAAAAATAGCGTTGGGATTGCTGTTTGCCCTGATTCTGATTGTCGGGTTAAGCGTCCCCACGTTTTTCAATAAGCTGATATTAAGCGTAGTGGAAATTATAAAGGGTTGATATGGATAGCAGGGATTTTCTCCAGAAAATTAAGGCGCTCCATAAGATTAGTTCTCCGGAAATTATCTTTGAGCGGGCCGACGAGGTGTATATCCGCGTCTCCCGCGAAGAGTTTGGCCGGATGTGTATTGCCTTGCATGAGCAGTTGCATTCGCCGGTAATGTCCTATTTTGCGTCAGATGAGTGGCGGGATAGGCAGGTTTTTACCGTTCGCTGCGCCTTCTTGAGCCCGGAAAACAGGAAATGGTTTTTCGTGGTCGTGGAAATCCCGAGCCATGACCCGGTCTTCCCTTCTATCGCCAAGGAGATTTATTCCGCATCCTTGTTTGAGCGGGAAATAAAAGAAATGTATGGGCTGGAGCCATCCGGCAATCCTGATGTCAGGCGGCTCCGCCTGCACGATGAGGTCTGGCCAGAGGGGTATTATCCGCTTCGTAAGGATTTTACCGGGCCGGCGGCCGGAGCGATAACCGGCAAGCAATTCCAGTTTGTGAAGGTTGAAGGCGAGGGGATATTTGAGGTTCCGGTCGGCCCGGTGCACGCCGGCATCATTGGGCCGGGGCATTTCAGGTTCAGCGCGGCCGGAGAGCCGGTCATTAACCTGGAGATCCGGCTTGGCTTTACGCATCGGGGCGCGGAAAAGATGTTTGAGGGAAAGTCAATCCGGGAAGCCCTGAAATTATCAGAATGCTTGGCAGGTGACGCGGCTTTTGCATATAGCGCCGCTTTTTGCAGGGCTATTGAGAAAATAGCGGATATTCCGGAGTCCGACGATGCCAAAATCATGCGCGCCATATTTATTGAGCTGGAAAGAATGTATAATCATGTGGCTGACATCGGGGGAATGGCTATTGACGTGGGTTTTAGTTTCCCGGCTAATCTGGCGGCGATTATCAAGGAGAATATGCTTGCACTCAACATGAAGCTTGCCGGACATAGGTATCTTAAGCATATTAATACTCTGGGCGGCGTTACTAAAATATTGAGCGCTGATGATAAAACGTTGCTTCTGTCTTCACTCAGAAGTATCAAAAGGGATTTTTCAGAACTGGAAAAAATACTGCAATCAAGCGTTTCTTTCATGGACCGGGTTGACACCACCGGGATTTTAAGAAAAATGACGGCCGAAGATTTTGGCGTTTTGGGAGTAGCGGGCCGGGCATCCGGAATTCCCCTGGATTTAAGAAGCGTTTTTCCGGAAGCCTATAACAGCGTTAATTTCCAGCCCGCCAGGGAAGACAAAGGCGACGCCCTGGCCCGGCTTAAAATACGCCTGTTTGAATTTAAAGAGTCCATGCGCATGATAGAAGAGTTTGCCGGAAAATTGGAAATGACACGGATAAATTGCCCGTCTGATTTTGCTCTCAAGGCGGGATTTGGTCTGGGATATGCGGAAAGCTGGAGAGGGCCGGTTTTATTTTGGGTAAAACTTGATGCCAAGGGAATCATTGAGCGGTGCAAGGTGGTGGACTCGTCTTTTCATAACTGGCAGGGATTATCGTTCGCCGTTTTGGGGAATATCATCCCTGATTTTCCGCTCTGTAACAAAAGTTTTAACCTGTCGTATGCCGGAAATGAT
>MGVN01000102.1:5868-6581 GCA_001800515.1 Elusimicrobia bacterium RIFOXYB2_FULL_49_7
CAGGGGCATTGCTACCAAGCCGATAATGGGTTCTGCCTTGAATATTTCTCCGGATAACGAATCTATCGGGGTTGAGTTAAAGGAAATAATCAAGAGCAGGTTCGGCAGGTCTTTCCATATCAGGGAAGTAGATACCGGTTCGTGCGGCGCCTGCGAGTCGGAAATAATCGCCACAACAAATCCCATCTATGACATCCAGAGATTCGGCGTAGATTTCGTGGCTTCTCCGCGCCATGCCGATGCGCTTCTGGTCACCGGGCCGGTGTCCAAAAATATGCTGGTTGCCCTGAAGAAAACCTATAGCGCCATGCCTGAACCGAAGATTATTATCACATTGGGTGATTGCGCCAGAGACGGCGGGATATTTAAAGGGTCTTATTATATCGAGGGTGGAGTAAATAGCGTATTACCGGTGGTGTTGCATATCCCGGGATGCCCGCCCCAGCCGACGGACATTATCAAAACACTGCTCGCCTTCCTTAAGCAATCATGATGGATAAACCCGCTCGATACTCAATTATCCAGTAATCCTATATACAGCCCATTATTTCACCGTAGTAATAGTGCAGGTATCTTCAGCCCGGGCTTGTTTGGGCACCAGTTCCAGCGAACGGGTGACCAATTCGCTTTCCCCTAAACTGGCCAGTTTGCCAAAGTCCCGGAATCCGGTTTCGCCGGACTTAATTTCCATCTCGGTCATGGGCTGTAAACTA
>MGVN01000102.1:6602-8092 GCA_001800515.1 Elusimicrobia bacterium RIFOXYB2_FULL_49_7
GTGCCAAAGGGCGGCGTAACCGCAATATCAAAATTCATCTTATCGTCCGGTATGGTGTAAACAGTATCCGCCTTGACCTTGTTGTCACTACTGTAGCCGTTGGGGAAAAGCATCTTGACCTGGCCCGACGCATCACGATGATAGAGATAGATATAGCCGTCCTTGTTGGCCCGGAAATGGAATTTCAGGACCCCGCCTTCCTTGTAGATTATTGTCTTGCCGTCGTTTACCCAGACCTTGACCTGGAATGTTTCGTCAACCGTTAAGTCGGTTTTGTCCGTTGAGCAGGTTAAGCCCGTTAAGTCAGTTGAATCGGTTTTGCCGGTTTGGTCTGTTAGTCCCGTTATAGCGGTTGAGCCAGTTTGGCCATTTGGAACAGCAGGCGTTTGATTCTTATAGAGGATAAATCCAACGGCCAGGAAAAGGGCCAGGGCAACTGCGGCGTAAGTCAGATTACGGGTGTTTTGCTTGCGACGCACTACATCTGAAATAATGGTCGCATCCAGGGTTGAATTCTTAGCGTGAACCAATCCGCTTTTCTGCTTAAAGGCCGCCAGGTCTTCCAGCATCTGGGCCGGAGTACCATAGCGATTCTCCGGATCCTTACGGATGCACTTCATTATGATATCTTCCAAATCCTTAGGAATATCCCGGTTAAATTGGGACGGGGCCACGACGGTATCATAAATATGGTGGCGAATCATACTCACGGCCGTCTCGCCTTCAAATGGTATCCGCCCGGTGGCCATCTCGTAAAGCACGATGCCGAGTGAATATATGTCAGAACGGATATCGGCCGTCTTGCCCATGCCCTGTTCCGGCGAGATGTATTTAGGCGTGCCGATAACCGTGCCGGCAATGGTGGCGTCTTTACCGCTGCCTGATATCTTGGCCAACCCAAAATCCATGACCTTAATCTTGGCAGAAATGATATTGATAGCGCCATCTCCGGCGGGTTTGGCAACGAAAGAACTGTGCGCCACCATTATATTGGACGGTTTGATATCGCGGTGGATTATTTTGGCGGGCTCCCAGGCCGCATTGAGCGCCTGGGCCACCGACTGCGCTACATAAATTATTTCATCGGCGGAGAACTTATAACCGCTTTCTATAAAGCTGCTTAAGGGCTGTCCATCTACGTATTCCATTATGAAATAATACAAGCCCTGATGCTCGCCGGCCGAATAGACGTGAATGATATGGTCATCGGTTATCTTGGCCAAGATTTCCGCTTCACGCCGAAAGCGACTGACGAATTCATCGTCTTTGGTTAGGTCGGCTTTAAGGATTTTTATGGCTACGGCCCGATCCAGCGATTTCTGGCGTCCGTGGTAGACCTCGCCCCAAGCGCCCTTTCCAATCAGGCGGTCCGGGTATAATTCAAATTCACCAATCATCCTTGGAAACATGCCATAATTATATCATAAATTATGGCAAAATCAAGAGAAATATAATTCTTGCTTTATTCTGTCATTTCTGATAGAGATTAT
>MGVN01000103.1:0-1479 GCA_001800515.1 Elusimicrobia bacterium RIFOXYB2_FULL_49_7
AGGCCAAGGCGCATATCCTTCCACTGACACACTCAGACTATCCCGATTCCCTCCGGCGGTTGCCGGATCCGCCGCCCCTGCTTTATGCCAAAGGCAACCTCACCCTGCTCGCAGACCGTCCCTGGGTGGCCGTTGTGGGAACACGGGAAGCCTCGCCGTATGGGATTCAAATGGTGCGCACCCTGCTGCCCGACCTCATTCGGGCCGGAACAGGCATAATCAGCGGGTTGGCGCGTGGGATTGACACCGAAGCGCATGAAACAACCCTTCGGGAAAACGGGGCAACCATTGCCATCTTGGGCGCCGGACTGGACATCGCTTATCCCCGGGAAAACCGGCTGCTGCTGGACCGTATCGGGGAATCAGGGCTGCTCCTTTCCGAATTCCCTTTCAGCACGCCGCCGGAACGGATGAATTTCCCCAAGCGCAACCGAATCATCAGCGGTTTGTCCCGAGCCGTATTGGTGGTAGAAGCGGGCCTGAAAAGCGGCGCCCTTATTACCGCGGACTATGCCATGGAACAAGGGATCGATGTCTTCGCAATCCCCGGCAACCTCACCAGCGATAAAAGCGTGGGTCCCAATCGTCTCATCCGGGACGGCGCCCATCCCTGCCTGGCACCCGCTGACCTGTTGTCCGCATTGGGTCGTCTGGTACTCCCTAAAAGCAAGCCTGCAGCAAAACCCGAGACAGACCCGCCTGAGATTCATCGTCTTCTGAATCTCCTGGAACACACCCCCCTGCATGTGGATGAACTCATCCGCCAAACCGGCACCTCACCTGCGGAACTACATCCGTTGCTGCTTGAGCTGGAAATGAACGGACGCATCACCCGGCAGGCGGGCATGCGCTACACCCTTGCCCTGAGCTGAACCACAATGGCCCGGAATCCCTTTCAATTCATCCACCAGATCCCTGAACTATGGAAGTCCGGAGAAAAGGAAAACCGAAGCCGTGTCCGATGGATGGTCATCGGTTTTGTCGTGCTGCTTACCTTTCTTTTTCTCTTCGGCGGCTCCTACGGGGTCATCCGTTTGCTGCGCCTGAAAATAGAAAAACGCAGGCTCATGGCCGACATCCGCACGCTCGAGCATAAACAGGACTCGTTAAAACAGACCATCGAACGCATCCAGAAAGACCCGGCCGAAATCGAGCGTATCGCGCGGGAACATTACGGCATGGCCAAACCCGGGGAAAAGGTCTTTAAATTCGTCTCCCCGGCAGAACGGAAATCCAACCCGGCCAAACCGGAATAAAAGGTTGCAGGAAAGGAGGAGCGCATTCAAAAAAGCGTTGCCGTCATCCTGAACCGGATTCCTTTTTCGGAGACGAGTCTTATTATGACCCTCTTCTCACGGGAATGGGGGCGGCTCTCGGTGCTTATCAAAGGGGCACGCAGCCGAAAAAAGAATCCTACCGCTGCCTTTGAACCCTTTGCCTTATCGGAATTTCTTATTTACATCCGCAAAAAAAGGGAAC
>MGVN01000103.1:1514-7998 GCA_001800515.1 Elusimicrobia bacterium RIFOXYB2_FULL_49_7
TTCCCTTCCATTCGGAAAGATGGACTGCGCCTGTCCGCTGCCGGTGCGGCCATGGAACTCATCTACAAAACCGTGCCGGCCGGCACCCCCCTGCCGGGACTCTTTGATCTCACGGTCGCCTATCTCAAACGGCTGGAGGAGGCTGAACACCAACCGCCGACATACTCGGAAAAACTGATTCTCATGTATCTCCTCCATTTCCTGAAACTCATGGGATTTTCACCGGCCCTTCTTTCTTGCGTCCGCTGCGGCATACAGGACGATGCCATATCGGGCTTTCTCTTCTCACCCGCTGCCGGTGGACGGCTCTGCCCCCACTGCGCACACGAGGCACCGGAAAGGCAGCGTTATCCCAAAGAAGTGCTTCAAGGGCTTTTAATTCTGCAAAAATCCCATATCAACGATATCGCAGACCAACCTCTGGCATACGGCAAAGTCATCCGCAACCTATTGACAGACTTTCTCTCTCACTGTTTTGAAAGAAATTTGAAGCTCAATTGTCTCGATTTTTATTATACTATTTATGCCTGACCAAGGAGCATATCATGGGTGAAGTGCAACGTGCCGTTTTCAAAGATGCAAAAGAAATTTACGAATTAATCAAACGTTATCCGGTGGAAGTGCTGCCGCGTTCCATCTCGGACCTGGTCACCCATATCGATCGTTTTTTCATTTACCGGCAAAGCAAGAAGGTCATTGGTTGTGTTTCCTTCAAAGTGTTACCCGAAATGGGCAAGGAAACCGAACATATCGTTGAAATCGTCTCACTTTGCGTGAGTAAACGGTATCATAAGGCCGGCGTCGGCAGTCTGCTCACTCGGGCGGTTATCGCCCATGTTCGACAGTTCCATCCTACGCGCATCATCCTGCTCACCTTTTCGCCGAAATTCTTTAAGAAACTCGGCTTCCGAAAAATCAGCAAACGCAAATTAACCAACAAAATCTATCTGGGGTGCATCCACTGCACCAAATACACGAATCCGCTTGAATGTCCGGAAGTGGCAATGGAGCTCAAGAAACCAGAACCCACAGAGTTGCAGGATATTTAAGACGGGGCACGGTCAGTGCGATAACCGGCTGCTGGTCCGCATGGCGCAAAAGTCCGGGCCGCACATGGTGCAATAATCCTCATCCTTTTTCCCTGGCCGTGACTCCTGATACAGTTGTTTTGCTTTTTCCGGATCCAGGGAAAGGGCGAACTGCTTTTTCCAATCAAATGCGTACCGTGCCCGCGACATGGCATCATCTCGATCACGCGCATGGGGCCGTTTGAGCGCCACGTCCACGGCATGGGCGGCAATCTTATAGGCCACAATCCCTTCTCGCACATCATCCTCATCGGGTAGGCCGAGATGTTCGCGCGGAGTCACATAGCAAAGCATGGCCGCCCCGTGAAACCCGGCCATGGTCGCGCCAATCGCTGATGTGATATGATCGTAACCGGGCGCAATATCCGTGACCAACGGGCCCAGCACATAAAACGGGGCACCATGGCAAAGCTTGTGTTGAATCTTCATATTCATTTCGATCTGATCAAACGGGACATGACCCGGCCCTTCAATCATGACCTGCACACCCCGCTTCCGGCAGCGCAGGGTCAATTCGCCTAACACCTTGAGCTCCGCGAATTGCGCTTGATCCGATGCATCCGCCAGGCCACCCGGGCGTAAACCGTCGCCCAATGAGAGGGAAACATCGTGTTTTACCGCAATATCCAGAATATCGTCGAAGAATTCGAAAAAGGGGTTTTCCTTACGGTGATGAGCCATCCATCGAGCCACGATGGAACCCCCACGACTGACGATGCGGACAAGCCGTTTACAAGCCATGGGCAACATGCGCCGTAACAATCCGCAGTGAATGGTCATAAAATCCACCCCCGCTTCGGCCTGGCGTCGAATGGTCTGAAGCAACAATTCCGGGGTCAGCTTCATGGGGTCTCCGACCTTGGACAGCGCCTCGTAAACAGGCACGGTCCCCACCGGTACGCGCGAATGTTTCAGGATAGCAGTGAGTACCGGTTCCACACGGCCGCCGGTGGAAAGATCCATCACCGTATCCGCACCATATTTCACTGCGATCTGAAGTTTCCGAATCTCGCTTTTGGTATTGGACGAGAGGGAGGAATGGCCGATGTTGGCGTTGATCTTGCATCGGACCGCGCGACCGATACCGATGGGATGAAGATTCCGGTGGTGGCGGTTGGCGGTAATGATAAGACGGCCGGCAGCCATTTCCTTCCGAACCGTCTCGGAAGTCAGATATTCATCTCGGGCGACCTGTTTCATTTCAGGCGTGATGACGCCTTTTCGCGCCAGTTGATATTGTGTCATGATGAACGCTTGCCTTTCCGGTTGAACATGTCTCTTAATAGTTTCAAATCCGCACGATACGCCTCGTCTCCGCCCGGCGTTTCAAGAATTTTCGGGACCGTCTTAAAACGAGTGTCGTTAATAAAAAAATCAAAGGCGTCTCGGCCGATAAGACCCTGCCCAATGTTGGCGTGGCGATCTTTCCGGCTGCCCAGAGGTTGAAGACTGTCGTTGAGATGGATGCACCCCACGCTCTTTAATCCTACTATCCGATCAAAAGCGTCCAAAGTGCCGTCATATTCTTTTTTTGTTCGGCAATCGTATCCTGCACCGAAAAGATGACAGGTATCGAACGCCACGCCGAACTTAGGATGACCGGCCAATCCGTCCAGCATGTCCCGAATCTGCTCGAATCGGTTGCCGAGATTGGTTCCTTGTCCGGCGGTGGTCTCAATCAAAAGAGCGGTATGTCTTCCCGGCGTTTCATCCGATGCCCGTTTCAGGTTTTCAACCAACGTCCGGATTCCCGTTGCCTCACCTTGCCCCATATGTGATCCGGGATGAAAGACAATGGCCTCCAGCTTCAACCGTTCCGCCCGCTTAATTTCGTCAATAAAGGCATCCGTTGATTTACGCTGCATCGTCTCATCCGGGCTGGCCATATTGATGAGGTAGGTATCATGGGCCACCACGGCCCGTATCTCGGTTTGTTTAAGCGCAGCAAAGTAGGCGGCGCACTGTTCGTCCGTCAGCGCCGGGGCATTCCATTGCCGCTGGTTTTTGGTGAATATCTGGATGGCCGTGCATTCCAGTTGTTGGCCATGCATCGGGCCCTTTGCCACACCGCCGGCAGTGGACGCATGAATACCCAGCAATAGCTTATTGTCTTTGTCGGACATGCGAATAAATATAAAAAGCAACCATCCTGAAATGAAAGAAAAAGCACCCTTCTTTACAGGTAAAAAAGAGTCCTCTTCTTTTTTTCAGACACTGATTTCTCCGCCCTTTTCAGCACCGTATTCAACGCGGGTGGTCAGATATCCTCCCAAGATCAGAAGCCCGCCTCCCGCTATCTGAAGCAGGGTCAGCCTTTCATGAAAAATAAAATAGCTTAAGGTGCAGGAAAAAAGGCTGTCAAGCAGAACGATATTGTTGGACAAAACCACCCCGATTCGGCTCACGGCCGTGTAATACAGGGCATGCGTCACGGCAATCGACAGGACGCCTGAAAAAGCGAGCAGCCCAAATATCCATCGCGGCGCCCTAAAAACTTCGGTCAAATCCCCCACGCACAGCCCCAGGACCGCATGATAGAGCGAAATAAACAAAGCCACAAAAGCCATCCCGGTAATGGCATTGGTGTAATCCAAAAGTTTTTTGACGCTGGAGGAATAAAAGCCCCAAAAAACCGTGGACAAAAGAACGAAAAAGGCGCCTTTCAAAAAAGTACCCTTAAAATCCAGATGAAACCCGCCTATCGGAAAAAGAATGAACAACAGGGTCCCCATCAGCATGATCAGCGTACTGAGCAGGAAAAGACGCTTCTTGGCTACCCGGCGTTCTTCCACGAAAAACAGGGATAAAATCATTACATTCAGGACGGTCCCCGCCTTGCCCAGCAAAGAAGTGGCACCGGGTTGAATCAGGTAAAGCGACTTGACCCAAGCCAGTTGAAAAGAGAGGCCGCAAAATGCGGCCAGAAGCACCCAGGCAAACGCCTGACGCGAGAATCCGAGCGTCTCTTTGGGAAACCACTTGAAGGAAATGATAAATAAAGAGAGGCTCGCAAAAAAGTAGCGATAAGTGCTTTGGGTAATGATACTGAGATGGCGGCTTAAATAATGAACAAAGATGCCGGCAAAGGACCAGCAAACAGCAGCAACAAGAAGCGCCAGGATGGCGGATTTCTTCCGGTCTTGGGGCATGACCGCAGCTTTCATGTAGGTAGGTTCCGTTGCGCTACCATAAAATAAGTGACGCTCTGAGAAAGAGTCAAAAGATAACGCAACGAAGGAGTGCATAGCATCGCTTATTAGAAATGAATTATCTTAAAGAAAAACGGATGTAATCATGCCCCAAAAAGAATATTCCTGGATTCTCGGCGCCGGTCTCGGTTTCGCTTTGGGCGGACCGTTGGGCGCCATTCTCGGCGGCCTCCTGGGCCACCAAGTCGGCCGCATGATGAACAAGGAAGGTTCGAGTTTCTCCGCCTTCCCCGGTATGGGTCAACGACAACCGGACGCCCAACAGGGTGATCTCATCATCAGTTTTCTGGTCCTGTCAGCCGCCATCACCAAAGCAGATCAGCAAGTTCGGGCATCGGAAGTCCGGGCCGTTAAAGCATTTCTCATCCGTTCTTTCGGCCCGCAGCATGCAGCGGACCTGATGCGCCTTTTCAAACAACTGCTGGAGCAACCGTTGGACATCCCGGGCGTATGTGCTCAGATTCGGCGACAGGCGGATATCCATTTTCACCGGCTCCTCATCCAGGTATTGTTTGAAATTGCGGCATCGGATAATGAACTCGTCAAAGCGGAAAGTGAACTCATCGCCCGCATTGCATCCGATATCGGCATGGCGGATGTTCAATTCCGTGCGATTGCATCACAATACGAACTGAAAGCCCCGGACCGCGACTTTGAACTCCTGGAGATATCGCCCGCCGCAACAAACGATGAAATCAAATCCCGTTATCGCGAACTGGTCAAACAGATCCATCCGGACAAGGTAGGCCATCTCGGAAAAGAATTCCATGACCTGGCGGAACGCAAATTCAAGGAAGTAGGCGGCGCTTATGAGCGCATCCGCAAAGTACGCGGTTTCTGAACCCTTAAAAAGCAACCCGCCCCCCCCCCGTCCCTTCCTGAAATGGGTAGGCGGCAAGGGCCGACTCCTGGAACAGTTTCAGCCGCTTCTTCCCAAAGGACTCCGGAACGGCGATCTTTGCTATTATGCCGAACCTTTTCTGGGCGGCGGCGCCCTTTTCTTTCATTTGGCCGGCCATTCCCCTATCCAACAGTTTTTCCTATCCGACATCAATTCCTCACTGATCGGACTCTATCGAATACTCCAACTCCATCCTGACAAATTGTTAATAGAATTAGAAAAACTCTCTTCCAGCTATCTTCCGCTGAACGATAAAGATCGAAAGGCGTTTTTCCTTAGAAATCGCGAACAAACCAATCAGTTGATTCGCGCGAACAAGCACGATTCCATCCCTCTGGCCGCCTCCCTTATCTTCCTGAACCGCACCTGTTACAACGGCCTGTTCCGGATGAACAGCTCAGGCGCATTCAATGCACCGCATGGCCGATATAAAAATCCCCGGATTGCGGATCGTGCGAATCTTCTTATCGCCTCAGCGCTCCTGAAAAAAGCCACGCTTTCAACCGGCGATTTTACCGAACTCGGCCACCTCCTTCAGAAAAAAAAGATCCCCTTAAAGGAAACCTTCATTTATTTCGACCCACCCTATCTGCCGGTCAGCAAAACCAGCCATTTCACGGCTTACAGCCGCGCTGGTTTCACGGAGAAGGATCAAGTTCGCCTCTCCGAACTCTTTGCCAAGCTCCATCACCGAGGCGCCAAACTCATGCTGAGCAATTCCGATCCGGGAAACAACTTTTTTGAAAAACTCTATCAGGATAGTCATTTCCATTTTCATCGCGTTCAAGCCACCCGCTCGATTAATTCAAAAGGGGATCAGCGTGGTCCCTTATCCGAGCTCGTGATCACCAACTATTAAGGAGTGCTGGCCATGGCCAATCCCGGCTCCAATTTCCGAGATTCCCTGATAAACGAAATCTTTCACTGGCATATTCCGGATCTTCATGCCTATAAAGAGGCATGGGTGGGCAGCCGCTTTGTGGGTCAGAAGCGTTTCTTTGACATTGTCTTGGAACATAAGGGCCGTTCTCTTGGTATCGAAGCAAAGACCCAACAAACCGAAGGCACCGCCTACCAGAAACTCACCTATGCGGTGGAAGACGTCAAACGCGCCCCCATCCCGGCCCTTCTCGTCTTTTCCGGCAACGGCATCGCCCCGGATGTCAAAGCGCAGCTCATCAGCAGCGGGGTGGGGCTTGAGATTGAATGGGAACCGGAAAAAGGATTCGGTCAAGGCGTGGATATTCTGAAGCAACGAGTGCTGTTGGAGCTCAAGCTGGACTGGC
>MGVN01000103.1:8051-8875 GCA_001800515.1 Elusimicrobia bacterium RIFOXYB2_FULL_49_7
CGCCTTGCCCCCTCTGCCTGTAACAGCCAGACCTGGCGTTTTATTACGGTCACAGACAGGGTCTTGCGCGAGCGCCTTTGCCGGGAAGGAATGCGGGCCGTGGTGGACAACCCCTGGCTCCTGAATGCGCCGGTTATCATGGTCTGCTGTTCGGAACTGGATTTCAAAGCCAATACCCTGGGCCGCGCCATCTCTCATATCGATTATTACCAGATTGATCTGGGTATTGCCGTGGAACATATGGTACTTAAAGCAACCGAGTTGGGTTTGTCCACCTGCTGGATAGGCTGGTTCAATGCCAAAAAAGTAAAAGCGATCCTCGACATTCCCCGGCGCATTAAAGTCAGCGCGCTGCTTCCCGTTGGTTATGCAGCCGATTCCACCATTCGAGATAAAATCCGAAAACCGATGGAACAGATTCTTTTTTCGGAAAAATGGACGGGGACATTCCAGAAAGGTGAAGCCCGCACCGATTAATGATCAAAAATAATATCGAATCCCAAGTCCGCCGTCCGCATCACCGCCTACATGGCCAAGGAAATCAATGACCACACCCAGTTCTAAAAAGATATCGACAGGTGAACGGGTGGGCACATAGCTTAATCCGCCGCAACCGCGTACGCCCAACGCAAAATCCTGGCCGGAATAAACCCGTCCGCCCACACCAAGATAGCCCGGCAAGGACCCATGCGTTTCCGGAATCAGATTAAAATCATGCCACTGGTGTGTCACATGTAGGATAAGATTTTGATGATCGTGATGATCGTGGAAACCGAAGGCCAACGCACCGCTCCAGGCATGGTCTTTCTGATGCCAATACTTGA
>MGVN01000103.1:8893-17079 GCA_001800515.1 Elusimicrobia bacterium RIFOXYB2_FULL_49_7
GGGCCGCCGGTCCGGGCGGAAACCGAAAGCGCAACCAACAGGCTCCCGACGAACAAATATCTTAACCGTTTTCTCATTGACTTAAAATAAAATTACCTCCCCTTTCCTTGCCATTAAAATTGCGAAACCACTCCGTCTATCGTTATTTTCTCTTATAAAAAAACCCTTTTCCGAGGAGCGCACCTATGCCCCTTCATCCCTTAGCCGGAAAACCGGCCCCGCAAAACATCCTGACCGATATTCCGCACCTTATCAGCTTGTATTATTCGGAACAACCGGATCCCGCCGAACCGTCTCATGCGGTTGCTTTCGGCACCTCGGGTCACCGCGGCTCTTCCCTCAAACACACCTTTAATGAAAATCATGTGCGGGCCATTTCCCAGGCGATTGCCGATTACCGTGTATCGCAAAAAACGGTCGGCCCGCTTTTTTTGGGCAGGGACACGCACGCACTTTCCACACCCGCTCAGATCACGGCTATTGAGGTTCTGGCCGCCAACGGAGTGGAACTTCGCATTGCCGCGGATGACGAATATACACCGACCCCGGTCATCTCCCATGCCATCCTGGCCTTCAATCGCGGAAAAAAAGAGGGGCTTGCCGATGGTATCGTCATCACCCCGTCACACAACCCGCCCGAGGACGGCGGCTTTAAATATAATCCGACAAACGGCGGACCGGCCGATACCTCCATCACGCGGATAATTGAAGCGCGAGCCAATCAGATTCTGGCTTCCGGACTCAAGGAAGTCAAACGACTGCCCATTGAAAAAGCACGGCGGCTTCCGAATGTCCAAACACACGATTATATCACGCCCTATGTGACGGACCTCGGTCAGGTCATCAATATGGACGCCATTGCCAAGACCGGGCTTCACATCGGCGTGGATCCGTTGGGCGGGTCGGGTATCCATTTTTGGGCACCCATTGCGGATCGTTACGGTCTCAAACTCGATCTGGTGAACACACGGGTAGATCCCACCTTTTCCTTCATGACCGTGGACAAGGACGGCAAGATTCGCATGGACTGCAGCTCTCCCTATGCCATGCAGTCGCTGATCGGCTTAAAGGACAAGTATGACATCGCCTTTGGCAATGATCCGGATTATGATCGCCACGGCATCGTGACACGGTCGCACGGACTGCTGAATCCCAACCATTACCTGAGTGCGGCCATCTTCTATCTTTTCCAAAATCGGCCGAGCTGGCGTCCCAAAGCAGCGGTAGGCAAGACCCTGGTCAGCAGCTCCATGATTGACAGAGTCACAAACCATCTGGGGCGGCAACTGATGGAAGTCCCGGTGGGGTTCAAGTGGTTTGTGGAAGGTCTGGTGGACGGTTCATACGGTTTTGGCGGAGAAGAGAGTGCAGGCGCCTCCTTCCTGCGCCGGGACGGTTCGGTCTGGACCACGGACAAGGACGGCATCATACTCGATTTATTGGCGGCCGAGATCACGGCCGTCATTGGCAAGGATCCCGGTCTGCTCTATCAGGAATTGGAGACCCGCTTCGGCTCTCCGGTCTATGAACGGATGGATGCATCGGCCAATGCCGCACAAAAAAAGGTCTTAAGTACCCTCTCCCCGGTATCGGTCCAAGCTGCCGAACTCGCGGGCGAAAAGATCACGGCCAAACTGACTCAAGCGCCGGCCAATCACGCCTCCATCGGCGGGCTCAAAGTGGTCACGGAAAACGGATGGTTTGCGGCCCGTCCGTCCGGCACGGAGGATGTCTATAAGATTTATGCAGAGTCTTTTAAGGGCAAGGAGCACCTGAAACGGATTCAGGAAGAGGCGCAGGCCATCGTTTCGTCCGCATTCAAAACCGCAGGAGCGTAACGTAATTTCAAGCTAACCTCAGCCTTGTCTGAAACCGAAACCTTCCACCGGATCTGAGCGAAATAACCCGCTTATTGTTATCGAAACAAATGGAGCGCAAAAACCCAGGGCGGTGCAGCATACACACTGGAACTGAATAAGACACTCTGAAGCGATATCAGAAATGAGAGGCTGCCGAGTACTGCAAACATGACCGGCACAATCCGTGTGCTTCGCAATAACAGCCTCGCCCAAAGCGGCTGCAACGCCAATACAAAAAGGGGCAGCAAGGGCACCAGCAATCGGGGCCCGTACGCGCACCCGTTATGCACCTCATGAACCGCGACCATCATGAGAAACCAGGGCAACCAGAATAATAACCGTTCCATTGAAAACAAGCGACGCAGCACAGGCGGATAAAGAAGGAAAAGCATAAAAGGGACGAATATGAACAGTCCGTTCTGATAGGAGAATAAAAGCTCGCTTCCTTTTTTCAGCATAAGCCGGGGCGGATCAATAATAAAACCGGTATGTTGCACCAACTGGTTAAAATGAAAAAATGAACCGAACCAAAAATCATTCAATCCCATCCAACCCAATATCCCAAGAACGGGCAATAGCCCCACCCGCCACCATCCGGTCATCCCAGACTGTCGCACAGAATAGAGTACCGGCAAAAGAAAGAGGATAAAGGGCAGTTTGCACAAAGTTCCAAACAGGACAACCGCAGATGCCCAGATAGGCCTTTTCTTGACCGAACCACAGCACCAGAGAACCATTACCATGCAGAACAGCAGCGCGGGTTCCACAAACATCGTCGTACTGTAATGCCACAATGGGGTACATACCAGAAAAAGCGTGGCCAACAGTAGCGGTCGCACCTCTCCCCGTTCTTTCAGAATCCGGGTAAAAAATAAAAGCGCCAAAAAAGTAAGCAATAGATTAGTTAACCTAAGCGCCCATTCCGCAGAAAGCCGCGTCCACCCTAAAAATGCGAAGGCCAACAGAGGGAGACCAAAACCATGTTTGGAATACTCTTGTCGTTTTTCCGGTAATGGTTTTTCTCCAAAATAAAAGAGTTGCCCGGTTTCTGAATCTCTAACCCAAGTGTGATGCGATTGCAATGAGAGCCTTTTCCGAAGAGAAAGGGGCGGATTCACATAATTATTCGATACCTCAAGATCATGATCTTCTTTGAGACTCGCCAACATGAGCAGATAATGGGTTTCATCGCCTGCTATAATTCGCTCTGTGGGAGAGCGCCACAGATGACCCCACTCCGGACGCAAACTGATGAAAAGAAAGGGCAGGAGAAGAAGCGGATAGAGACAAAGCGCTTGAATCCGGATTCGTTTCTGTACCATCATGGCTGCCCAGCGCTTTCAAAGAGATACCCATCCGCACCGGCAAAGGCATGAAAATAGTCCAACCGTTTGGCCCGTTTTTCAGCCAACATAACGATAAAATCCCGTTCATTCATTTCATGAGCAGTATAAGCGTGGGTAAAAACCATCCAAGTCCGGCCTGGCTGATTGAAAAGAGAATCGATTTCCGGTTCATAGGCGCGAATATCCTGCCGATGTTCATGACCGAACTGAAGTCCTTGAAGAGCAGGTAATTGCAAAGCATAATATTCTGCTGTTGAGGCAGCGCCGTAATAGACATAGATTCGGTCACTATTTTGACGGGCAGCAGCCACATATTCCATCACGGGTTTCAGGTTGTCGGGTTGATGCGGCGTAACAAAGCGCCGAACAGCCGATTGAACAGGATCGAACAGAATCAACACGATCAGAACGATCGACAGAAAACGCCCTTTCTCCCGAAGCAATCGATACAAACCTTGCGCCCCAACCGCAGCTACAAACAGAAAGAAGGGTAATAAATAAAGGGCGAGGCGGGCTTGAAACGGATAGAGATGGAGTATGGCGGCACCGATAGCGGCCACAAAGGGCAACAATAATAATCCGGCATGTTCTCTGTTTTCTTTCCACAAAAAATAGCTCCCGCATAAAAAAAGCAACGCCCATAGTCCCTTGAATAAAAAATCGCCGGGATTCGATAAAAACTGAAAAGGCCAGAAAAACCAGAATTTGATCGCAGTAGCAGATATTGAAAGAGGCGGATAACTATTCGCCCAAAAATCCGTTAGAATGGAAGCATGGCGGATATGATCCAAATGATAAACCTTTATGGCAAGAAATAAAAACAGGACCCCTAAGGAAGCAATCCCAAATCGCATTACAGACCGTTTTTGCCGGTATCGTGAAATCAAGAGCCCCCCTATCAATCCACCAAACACAAAAACGGCAGGAAAGGAAAAAAAGAGAGAAATGCTGCTGATTATAAAAAAGAATGAAAAAGAGAGAAACGTATCCAATCGATGGACCCTTAAAGCCAGATACAATAGTAAAAAGGCGAAAAAAGCATCTGACCCATAGGGTTTGAATTCACTGGAATAATAGACCAGGGTAGGATGAATGGCTAAGAGCAATAAGAAAAAAAGTCCGGCCAACACAGGCAAACGAACTTCTTTTGCCACTCCATACGCTACCCCTAATAGGAACAACCCGGTTAGAAGCGGAAAAAGCCGAAGGATAGGTTCGCTTTGACCCAGTTGAATAACCATCGCTTTGGATAAATAGAGGAATCCGAGCGGTGCGGCTTGAAGATTATACAAGGCTTCTGAAAGCTTTACAAAAGGGGTCTTAATAACCGCAAGTGCCAGATGGGCTTCATCTCCCCATAAGCCGCGTCCGCTGAAAAAGGCGCGCAATCTCAATCCCGCTCCCAACAGGAGAAGTATCAAGGCTATCCGTTTTTCAAGACGGGCTCGCATAGCGGGAACAGGTTCAGACTCTACGCCTGAACAACAAATGCCTTACCCTCTTCCTCTTTCCGCATCAAGGCACCCTGGGCTTGCATCCGCCGCTCCGCCGCCTTCAGAATGGCGGAGAGCATACCCCGGTAGGAGATCCCTTCTATCTTGGACATCTTGGCCAAATGGCCGTCCCAACACCAGCCGGGATTGGGATTCACTTCAAGGAGGCGGGGATTCCCCTCGCCGTCGAGTCGCCAGTCGAACCGGACATAGTCACGGCATTCGAGCCGCTCGAACAAGCGAAGCGAACACTCTTCCATCACCTTTTCGGTCTCATCCGGCAATTCGGCGGGAACGGATTTCAGCTTGGAATAGGGAGAATCGGGCAGCCACTTGGCTTCATAGCCGCACAAACGCGGCAGCTCCAAGGGCAGGTCGGAATAATCCTCTTCAATAATGGGCAACACCTGATAATTCTCAGGCGGATTGCCAATGATGCCGATAGTCAGATCCTTGCCTGTCAGAAATTCTTCGACCAACACAGGTTTGTCATATCCGCATTTTTCGCGCACTTCCGCAATGGCATTACTCAGCTCTTCAACCGTGTTCACCATGCTCCGCTGAGTAATACCGAAACTGGAGTCGCCGGCATTGGGCTTGACAATCATGGGAAAGGCAAAAGGCAGTTCAAAGGTACTGTCCCCGGGTTTGATGAAAAAGCCGCGCGGTACCGGAATGCCCATCTCCTTGGCAATGCCGCGAACCAGGGATTTATCGTAACAGAAAGCGAGGCACTGCGGCCCGCCGCCCGTATAGGGAATCCCGAGCATCTCGAGCAGAGCGGGCACATGGAGCTCCTTGCGCGCATCATTATTGTACCCTTCATCACACAGATTAAAGACAAAATCCACTCTTCCTTTCAAGGCTTTCAAATCCATGAAGAAGGTATCGTGGTTGGACAGAAAATTAAATTCATATCCCGGAATGTCGTGGAGCGCACGCTTGAGCTGATCAATGGTATGAAAATCATCCTCATCAAAGATATGGGCCGGCTTGCATACATCGCTTTTTTTAGGGTCTCCCATCATCACCGCCACCTGGCGAGTCTCATTTCCTTTTCGCCGTGCAGGACGCGCCGCTTTTTTGGCCACCGCAGTCAGAACCAACCGCCGCTCCATCATCCCCAGGTCTTGATTACGCTGGGAATCCGTGTTGATCTGGGCATGGAACCGGAGGTCCGAAAAACCGGCTGCTTTCAGCAGTTCGTTCATACTTTCCCGGGTGTAGAGCCGCTCGGCATAAAACTGATCGGCCAGCACCCCCTTATCCACATGGGTCACCACTTCGCGCGAGATAATGCGCTGTTTATCGAGCGATAACGATCGCTCTCGGCAGACAAACAGTTTTTTATCGATCCACTCCCAGGAACGGGACTGGAAATTTTCACGCAGATAATTGCCTTCAGCCACATCAATGAGGAGCTTCCCCCAGGGCTTCAAGACCCGCAGCACTTCTTTCAGCACGCGCACATCATCCTGAATGGTTTCGAAATAGCCGAAACTGTTGCCGAGAATCATGACCCCGTCGAATTTTTCCGGGGCAAAAGGAATTTTCCGGGCATCGCCTTCGCGGAATTTAACCGGCAGCCCTTCCTTTTTGGCCGTCAGTTTGGCCCGCTGAATGAGAAAATGGGAACGATCCAGTCCGCGCAGATTGACGAATCCGCGCCGCGCCATCTCAAGGCAATGACGACCCTGACCGCAACAGAGATCAAGCAGGGGCGCATCATGGGAAAAGGAAAGGACCGTTGAAAAGAGTTCCACCTCGCTTCGCGTGATCAGCTGATCATCGACGACATCCGCATCGGTCTTGAGATAGATGGAATTAAAGATTCGGCGCCACCAATCCGGTTGGACATGCTCCTCCAGGTTAGGGACAGGTCCCAAAGAACGGCACGACCCGCCAGGCTCCTTGGGTTTGGTTGGACTGCCGTTCTTCTTCATAGCCGCTCCTTGAAAGGTTAGTAAAGTAGGGAAATCGCGGATAAAATGCTCTTTACGGACGACCAAAAGCAAGGGTTTCGCGACCGTGAACAAATTTCCCGGCCACCGCGGACGGCTTTTCAGGAGCTCAAAAGCGCGCCTGCGAAGAATACCGGTAGGCTCTCCGCTGACAGAATCATTGAGTCCCGGAATAACCGAACGGCCCTCCAGGTCCACGATGCGGGTATTCTCCCCTTTCAGGGAGAGCATCTCACGCGAGGTACCTGAAGTTTGAATCCGGCCGTGATGGACGGCGAGTGATTCGACCAAGCTGTCGTGCGCATCCAGCGTCACGATTCGGCCGTTAAAGAGAATGAGATCGGGTGTTGGAATGTTCATGCGGGTGAAATACAATTTTCAAAGCGAGAAGCGGTGTAAAAAAGAAAGAAGGATCTTCTTCAGAAGGACTTGTTTGACTTCCCGGAAGAATGTATATTTATAACACTGAAATTGACGCGGGGTGGAGCAGTCCGGTAGCTCGGCGGGCTCATAACCCGTAGGTCGTTGGTTCAAATCCAGCCCCCGCTACCAAATATGAAGCCTGCCAGTCCTTGAGATTTGCAGGCTTCTCTCTTTTTATGCCTCTTCGGACGATTCCCGGCTCTAACCGCAAAAACCCTTAAAAACCCCTATGAACCCTTAGTTTTGGTGCCACTCGGTAAAAGATAATTTTAACGATGAATGGTGTCCGTAATCACTATAGGGGTTTTCGAGTAAGCAAGCAGCTAAAATAAGAAAAGGCATGGACAGGCAGCTTTCGGATCGGATATTTTTCTTGTATGCCAAGAACCGAGCAACAGATAAGCGATATTCCCGCCTTTATTAAAGAAGCCAAAGCCCTCATCCGAAGCATCACCCGCCATCCAAGCTGGATTAGCCACTGGGGACGGAGCAATCCAAGCTTTCCTGGCCGTTGGAGCCAAGCGGAATTCATTGTCCCGGACGGGACCCCATCGATAATGATTCAAGGTTCAGGCTCTTGATAGATATCAGCCTGGAAGACAATCAACTCGATGAGTTACACGAACTACTCACAAATTTAAGGGACGAGGAGACGAAACGGCTGCCCGATAGAATATACCGTGGTGAGGAAATTGCAAAGACATTGGAAAAGATATTCCCAAGCGCTTCCATTGAAATCTGGAAGGGAATAGCGGGATTTCAGGCTGGCCGTGCTGTGCCGGGCGGATATTACAATGCCTCTTGTGCCTTGTCCGAAATAAAGACCCTAATGCCGGGCGAGGAATGGAACGCCTTTATCACGGAAGTAAAAGAGAAAAATCAGAGACGGCCAAGATATCTAAAAGAAATTAGAAAATTCGGCCTTTAAGATTAAGGATTAGCGATGGACAATAGGAATTGGCTTTCCACTGCGTTCTCCCAAGCAAACCTGTCGGCTGACATCGTTATCGCGGAGAATCCCGCTGTCCGCGATGAATTATACACACGGTCTTATATAATTGCGCATAATCTTCGCAATGTCTCGTTAGGAACATTCCAGTTCTT
>MGVN01000104.1 GCA_001800515.1 Elusimicrobia bacterium RIFOXYB2_FULL_49_7
ACCGCCTCAGGCGTCATTCTCTTTGCCGAGAATTATCTTGAGGTGGTTCACGTCGACTTCGACGCCCATTTCGAGGTCGAGATATCGCTTGATAAAATGGTTGCCCGCGGCCGATTTCTGCCCTCTGGAGAGGGCGGTACGCCGCTGAACCCGACGCTCATCGAACATACCCTTCACGACAACCGCATCGTCTTCGGCATACAGAAAGAGCAATTGGAACAGATTGTCCATCAGGTCAATACGGAAAATAAAGTGATCGAGAGTGTTGACATCGCTATCGGACAAAAGGCCGCCGATGGGGCAAATGGCCATATCGAATATTTCTTTAATACCTCCGGCAACCTGAAACCTAAGGAGATGGAGGACGGCAGCGTCAATTTCAAGGATGTGTCCGTCATCGAATCCGTGGAAGAGAATCATGAACTTGCACGCATCCACCATCCGACAAAAGGAGTACCGGGCACGGACGTTTGCGGGACCTTGCTGCCGGCAAAAGACGGCAATCCGCTGAAGCTGCCAGTGGGACCCAACACCAGCCCTCATCCCAGCAATCCGGATGTACTCATTGCCACCAAAGCGGGCATCGTTCGCTTATCCGGCAGTGTCATCGAAATAACGGAAGGCTATTTCGTCAACGGCGACGTGGATTTTGCCACCGGCAACATCAAATACGGCAAGTCCGTGAAGATTAAAAAGGACGTCAAAAGCGGTTTTTCCGTGGAAGCCGGCGGCGATCTGGATATCGGCGGATTGGTGGAGGATTCCAACCTGTTCTGTGACGGCAATGTGGTGATTAAAGGCGGGTTCGTTGGCAGCGGCAAAGGTGAAATTATCGCTGCAGGGTCAGTGAATATCGGGTTCGTTCGTAATCAAACCATCAAATCCCGCGGGGATGTCAATATCGCCAAAGAGTCCATCAATGCAAAGATATTCGCGCGCAACAATATTCATATCTACGGTAAAACCGTGGTCGGCGGCAAACTATCGGCACGCAATGAAATCACCGGCCTTATTTTCGGCAATTCCGAAGGTTCCCGAACCGACCTTGAAGTAGGGCTGGATTTCACCCTGCTCGAGGAGAAATACAAGACAGAAGAAAAAATCAAGGCGCTGATGGACAACCACAAAAAGGCCAATGAAACACTGACCAAGTTTGAAAAAATGAAAAAGATAAAGAAAGTCCTGCAGCCGAAACAGGAGTTTCTTTACAAGAAACTGGCCGCCCTGGTGGCCAAACTCGATACCCAGTTGGTCGCCCTGGAAAAACGTAAGGAAATGATCGAAGAAAAATTGCGCGAGGTCGGCAAAGCCCGAATCATCGTCAAGGACCGTATCCTGCCCGGCACGATGATTAAAATAGGCGACCGCCACTTTGCCGTACAGCAAGAGATATTGGGCCCTAAAAGCATTCTGTTGGTTAACGGAAAAATCGAGGCTGTGTAAAAACCTATGAAGGAAATCAAAATTGCGGAATTGAAGAAAGGAACCGCCGCCGAATTCGATTATTACGGACGGGACGGAAAAATCCTGATCAAAAAAGGGGTGCCCGTTGACGACACCCTGCTGAATGCCATTTCTCGGCGGAACATCACCCGTTTCTTTATCCAGGAAGAGGGTGAAGATATTAAGAAATTGCTCGCCTTGAATATGCAGGACATGGACGACCTTCAATTCGAAGAGGATTCCTCCTTGTCCGACCTCTCCCCCGCATCCTCCGCCACGGAAACCATCACCTTTAAATTACCGCCGGAAAACGTCCTGCCTGTCTTAAAGACCATCAAATCGGGCGAGGAGGGCATCCGACAGATGCTCGAAACCAAGCCCGTGCGCTCCATGGATGACGCAGTTGACAAAAGCGGCGCGGTCATGTCGGTTCTGCCCATCGGAGAACCGATTGAAAAAATGGCCAAAGAAAAGAAGGTGGGAGAACGGACAATGGAATATAAACAGGAAACCATCCGCTCCTATGAAAATGCCGTGCAGGAAACCAAAAGCATCCTGCTTTCCATCCGAAACGGCGCCTTGGCCGACGGAGGCCGAGTCACCAATCTGGTGCGCGGCTTTGTCCGTACTTTCCTAAACGACAAGCATATGCTGCTGAATCTGGCCAATGCCCGTTCAACGGAACCGGACTACCTGTTTTCACATAGTGTCAATGTCTGCCTTATCGCCATCTCCATCGGCGCCTCCCGCGGTTTCGATAAGGATCAAATCCTGGAAATCGGCATCGGCGGATTGCTCCACGACATCGGCACGCTCCTTATTCCCGACGCCATCCGGTTTAAAAAGGAACCGCTATCCCGGGATGAGATTCTGGAAATCCGAAAACACCCCATGCTCGGTATTCATCTGGTTGAAAAAATCAAGGGATTGCCGAGCAGCGTGTCCTTCATCTGCTATCAAAACCATGAGCGGGAAAACCGGCAAGGCTATCCCAAACAACGCAATAGCCGTCTCATCCACGATTTCGCCAAAATCGTCTCGGTGGCCGATGTTTACGAATCTCTGACAGCGGATCGCCCTTACCGCAACGGACATATTCCCTATAAGGCCATGGAAAGTATTCTTCGCTCAGTCAAGGAAGGATTGTTCAACGCGGACATTGTGAAATATTTTCTGGATTACAGCTCCCTCTTTCCGGTCGGCAGTTTGGTCAAGCTTAATTCGAACGAGATCGCCAAGGTCATTCGGCCGAATAAAGGCCACTATTCCAAACCCATCGTTTCCGTCATTATCAACAGCAACAACGCGTTGTTGAAGGAACATGAAATACATGTCATTGATTTGTCCACGGCCAAGGATGTTCAAGTGGTCCAAGCCGTAGACAACCGTAAACTTCAAGTCGAACTGATGATCGGATTTTAAATCATCAGAGTGGGAAATGACGTCCGCAAATCTCACAGACGCCGGTTTTTAAACCGTTGATGAGGACCTCCCCCGCATTGGCTCCACAATCCGGACATTGGCGCAGCAAGGCGCTCTTTTCCGTTGCGCCATCATCCGCTCCTGCGTCCGTGTTTTGATAATCCTCTCCGAAAATGACCTCAAGAAGATCCGTGGAAAAGGCTTCGGCCAACAAAGTATCAACGATAAAACCAACTTTCCATTGGCGCATAATCGGGGGTGAAAGCGTTTCCGGAGACTCATTCTTCTCATAAACGGAAAGACATTCCTCCAACCTTCCTTCAGGATAAGAAACCGGCTTTTCCGGATCTGAGAAATCGATCCGGCAGTCGTAAATTTCAAGAGGACGGTCGAGCGGAAGTCCTTCTTCGGGCGCCGTTTCAACGGCATTAACCGAACCCTCGTCCTCATACACGCCCACTTTAAGATGAAATTGAAAGGAACCCAGATTGCGCAATTCCAAGAGTTGTCCCCGGATGGCCATGGATCGTCAGCGTGTCCTATTTCGAAGAGGTGGGATGGGGCAGTCGTTTCAGCGACCGTTCATAATTGAAAAGAGGATCCCGGAGGGTGTTGTGACAAGTCGTACAACGCGCTTCATAATCTATCACCGCATCTCCATCGTGCGGTCCGGCCGGTCCATGGCAAGCTTCACATTGGACCCCTTGCATTGAACGGCTGTCCCGTTGCGCCGAATAACCGTTCCGCTCCCCGAAACCCGTGGTATGGCACTTCAGACATTCCGGATTCATATCCCGTTCATCGCCGTCCCGGAAACCTTTACGTTTAAAGGCTTTTTTGGCCAAGGTAAGAAAGGCGTCCGCATGCCGCGTTCCTTGGCACAAACTGTCGATACGGGCATGACAAGGCTTGCATACCGAGGCGCCATAATAACGGTTATGCATGGTCGTCTGAAAAGGCTTTCCGCCGCAAATCCGGGTGATATTCAGGTCGAGTAACTCTCCGATATTGTCCAAATAAATATCCTCTATCAAACTCAGGATTCTGCCGTCAGCGGATACAAAAACCACCCGGGGAACCTTCTGAAAATCAAACCTATCTTTAAAAAGGCGATCTTTATCATAGAATAGCGGTCCGGGAAACTTCAACTCCGGACGAGTCGTCAGGATATCCGTCATCATGTCTCCGCCGGTAATAATCCCGACGGCCTGAAGGCAGGAATTCCCTTTCATCTTTTCCAACACCCGTTGTCGAACCACTTTGCAATGCGGACAAGTCACCGAAAAATAAAGAATCAGCATCGTTTTTCCCTTGTAGGGGACAAGTGAAGCCGCTTTTCCATCAAGGTCCTGAAGCCGGACCTGATAATCCAGTCGATCCGGCAGCCCATATCCAATCGACCCAAAACAAAGCAAAATGAGAAAAAAGGGTTTTAGATTCATTTGCCTGAAATATAGTTAAATTGACCTGCGTTTGTCATTTATCGGAAGAGGATTTTGCGGAACAATCGGAATACCAGGAATACCATCCAGACCGCAACCAGCATCAGAGAGATAAAAAAAAGAAGATTCAGCATGAAACCCATTGCTCCCGCACTTCGTGCCATTAAATCATAGAAATCAACTCCCACCCAATAGAGTCCGAGATGAACGAGCAATATAAGGATAGACAGGATAAGAAGTCCGGGAATCATTCCCTGAAAATCGGAACGGCTGGGAAACATATGACTGCCCACGGCAGTGACCAAAAAGAAAAATAAGATCGGCTTAAGCCAAAGTGCTTCATGCCGGACAAGATGGATCATGGGATTGAAAAAACCGAAAAAAGCCTCTCTTATCGATTTAAAAAAAGGGACCAGAAAAGAAAGTCCATGAACGTCCTCTACCCGCGGCATTAACGCAATCCGGCCGTTGAAGGGAAGCTCCGGATAAAAAAGTCGAGTCAACAGATAAAGCAAGGCAGCACCGCCTAAAAGCGGGGAAAGACCGATAAAAAAACACCCGATCCGCTGGTAGAGACTTTTGGGATCGTAAAGATGTTCCACATACCCCAATCGGCCGTTTTTGTCCGGAAAAAAAAGATTGAACCGTTTGATACGATGGCGGAAAATAAGGCAGGTGAGCAGATGAGAAGCCTCATGAATGGGGGTGCCGATGGCGGCGAATAGAAAATAGGGCCATTGCCCCACCTCATTCAACAGAATATCGTCTATCCGGTTCTTCAAGGTGCGGATAAGCAGCCCGAAAAGAAGAAGCGGCAATAAAAAAAATAACAACTCCAGAATCGGCAGGCAGCCGAATCGAAAAAGCAGGAATGGATCAAAACCCGCTTTCGTCTGAAACCTCCTCTTACAGAAAATTCTACCGTCTCAAATAGGCGATCTGCTTCTCGGCCAACCGCATCAAAAGCCGGTTGCCTTTTATTTTCTTTTCAAACCTCTGATACTGTTCCAGCGCCCGGATGCCGTTTCCTTGGGTACGGAATTTCTCAGCAATATAATAGTCGGTTAACGGCGCCCCCCCTTTTTGCCGGAATTCCGCCTCATCAATTTCACCGGTCAGAAAACGGGCGACCACCACTTGTCCCGGACAATCCCGGTAATGAGAAATCAGCTTTTTAAACAGATTGTAGGCGAGTTCCTGGGGCGCCTCCTTTTCAAGATACGTCATGGCCGCACTCAGCAAGGACTTGGCGCACAAATCACGGAACATCGAAAATTCGTCCATCACGAAGTTGTAACATTTGATCGCATCCCCGGCATTCCCCTGAACACGGTTAATCATCGCAATCCCCATCCAAGCTTCCGCGCAGACCGGTTTATTTTTATGATATCGGGTCAGGATATCATTATAAGCTGTTTGCGCCTTTTCGGTTGAACCGGAAAAGGCTTCAATATCCGCCAGTCGTACTTTGGAAATGACCGCCGTCTCCAACTTTTCGGAAAATCGCAGATCAATCGCCGAAAAAACGGATGCCGCCTTCTCGAATTGTCCCTTATCCATAAAAGACTCTCCATACGCCAGATAGGCGGGCAGAAAGAACGGTCCGTAACCCCGGAAATCATTTACCAAAAAATCCAGAACTTCTTTGGCCTGATAGAGCGAATCGGGCTCTCCTTTTTTTACAAGGCCGATGATCTGGCTGTTGTAATCGGATAAAATCCGGATAATGGAAGCGGATTTCGGGAACTGATCGCGGAGACGCAACAGCGTACTCCTGGATTCCGCGGTCTTTTGGAGAGCCGAATAGGCGTTGACAATTTCGCCCATGGCATACGGCACCAGTTCCTCACTGCCGAAACGGAGAATGTTTTCGAATTCCGCAATGGCCTTCTCGTGATCTCCCATTCGGACATAGGCAAGACCTATCTTAAATCGGGCACGCGCGGCCATGGGATCGGACGGATAGAGTCGGATAATATTTCGATACTCTTCTATGGCATCCTGATAATAACTGCGTTCAAAAAAACGTTCCGCGGTTTGAATGGGTTTGGTCTTGAAGGGAACACCCAGATTGTACAGCGCCACATCCGAGACGATGATACCGGCATTGTCGACATAAAAACCAAAGGAATGATTGTCCGTCCCGGAAAGCGGAGTATAGTCATTGAAAAGGATTTTCGTTTCCCCGTTCACGGACAGCCGGATAAGATAATCGTTCTTCTCCACATGAATGATCAGTTGTTCTTTGGCCATAAAATCCGGGATATCCGCAATGTCCATAATGCTGTTTCGGGAACCTTTTGTCAGGAAAACCCGGCCGGACTGAAAACGAAACGAATACCCGTTATCCGGGTTGGTCCCATGGATAAAACAGCCGAATTCCCGGCTATTCTCTCTTTCAATCTGAACCGTAAAATCGAGACGAATATCGTTTCGAACCTCCTCTTTCCAGGAAATCCAGGTATAATCCTCGGACACGACCTGTATGCGGTCCGGACTACCCACCCACGGAGATTCCATGGTCAGAAATTTCAGCAACTCTCCGGCCTCACCCCTTCTCCCGTTCCATTCGGCGTCCAAGTTGAAGTAAAACCCGGGCTTTAGAATAATATGATCCCAATCGGCCTTTTCCAAACTTTGCTGATAATAATAGTAGGCGAAAAAGAGGGAAAGCAGAAAGGTAATGATGAACATGGAAAGATAAACCCCGCGTCGTTTGCGAACGTTTCGGGCAATTTTTTCAAACAGATTGGGCGAACGGGCCATGATGGGCTCACCGATTTGGAACCGTTCAAGATCCAGCCGGAGCGCCCGCATGGTCTGATACCGTTTTTCACGGTCCTTTTCCATGCATTTCATCACAATGGTTTCAACGTCCCGTGGAATCCAGTCCGAAATCTCGCGGAGCCGCCGTACCTCACCGTGTAGGACATTCCAAATGGTCTGCTGATAACCGCGCTTGTCGAAAAAAGGGTTCCGGCCGGCCAGCATTTCATAAAACATAATGCCCAGAGAATAAATGTCGGTCCGCTCATCCACATGCTGTCCGAGCGCCTGTTACGGAGACATATACGAGGGTGACCCGAGAATCTCACCGGAAATCGTCAGCCCGGAATCCGCCTCCCGCGCCTTGGCCAGACCGAAATCAATGAGCACCGGAATGGCATTGTCCTTCATGATCACATTATTAAGCTTCAGGTCACGGTGAATAATGTTTCGGCCGTGGGCATATTCCAAGGCTTCCGTGAGTTGACGCATGATCTGCACCACCGAATAAACCGTGGGCTCGAACTTGTTCATGTATTTGTAAAGATTGAGCCCGTCCAAGTACTCCATGGCAATGAAATAGATACCCGCATCACCGCCGACCTCGATGATACGCACAATGTTCGGATGAGTCAGTTGGGCAATGGATTTGGCCTCCTTCTGGAAGCGATCAATAAATTTGCCCTGAATGGAAATGGAGGGGGGAAGCACCTTAAGCGCCACGTTCCGGTCAAGACCCAACTGTTGGGCACGATAGACGACCGCCATACCGCCGCGGTCAATTTCGTTCTGGATTATATACTGGCCGACCTTGGTTCCGGTCAGCAGACGAGTGGTATCCACTTTCCTCTTGTAGCTGGAAGCGTTCTTCAGAAGGGGCAGGTCTTTCTCTTCCATTGTTCCTATTCCTCAAGGAGCAACAGCAACCGCCGCTTGACATCCTTGACAAATTGTTCACCCCCGGGTTCCCGAGAATATCGTCTGAGATAGCCATCGAATTCGGAGCGCATATCGGGCCGTAAGGGGCCGTGGTGCGTCCCGACTCCCATGATCAGTAGATAATATTCCGCCTCCGCTCGAATCAATAAGCGGGTATCGACTTTTACCTTTTCAAACAGCGCAATCG
>MGVN01000105.1:0-7213 GCA_001800515.1 Elusimicrobia bacterium RIFOXYB2_FULL_49_7
GCGTGCTCGGCAAAGGCAGCAAGGAGCGCATCGTGCCTATCGGCGACCAGAGCCTGTCGGTCGTGCGCACGTACACGCAGGAGCGCCAGCTGGTGCTGCGCAAATATCCCGCAGGCGACACGAAAGCCCTTTTTCTCAATACGCGCGGTAAACGCATTACCGCGCGCGGCGCGCGCAAGCGCCTGCACGAGTGGTTCATCACCGCGGGATTTCAGAAGAAGGTGAGCCCGCACACCCTGCGTCACACATTCGCGACGCATTTGCTCGACCGCGGCTGCGACCTGCGGAGCGTACAGGAAATGCTGGGCCACCGCAGCCTGGCCACCACACAGATATACACCCATGTCACTGCCGAGAGCCTCAAGCGTGTGTATGAAAAGGCGCATCCGCGCGCATAGATTCATTTAGACACTGTCGCGTCTCAGTAAAGGCCGATCATTATGCATGAAAGAGTACGTCTCCTGATGGAAGAAACAGGCTGCGAGCAGGGCGAAGCCGAACTCGCGCTTGAGCTGGCAGGCCAGGACCTGGAAAAGGCTATCCGCACTATCGAAAGCCTGCTGCGCCATATCTCCGCCCTCAGGGGGAAACTGCATTTTGTCGACAAGAATCTCTACGGGCTGCTTCTCGTCATCATCAATACGAAAACGCAGGAGATACTCAGGCTGCGCAGCGTAGTGTCGTACAACCCCGCGCTCTATGAAAATTCTCCTACCATGGACTGGTATGCTCTTGAAAAGCTGATCTTCTCGTACCGCCTCGATGAGGGCAGCCTGCCGGATTACACGCAGGACATTGAACAGAAATTATATACCCGCCTTACCGAGCAGAGGGAAAACCTTGCGAAAGCTGAAGTAGAGAATTTCGAGCGCCTGCTCGCTGAGCTGTTCGCTCCGGAGAAGGTTATGGTCACCCTTCATATGGAAGAGTTGAACCTTGCCCAGTTCCGGCGCCTGCCGAAAGGCGAGGCGGTCTCCAGCGTGCCGTCAGCCGAACCTGAATACGAGCCCGGGGGCGTGTGCCTTGAGGTGGAACTTCTGGAAGATAAGGGCGACGGGAAAGAGGTAATGTCCCTTGAAGAGGGGGAGGTTATTCTCTCGAAGATCGTGGACACGAGGGATATAGCGCATTACCTGGGGCATCTTATCGGAAGCCATAGTGACGGGGTAAGCGCTCCGCTGCCCGCGGTGGTGAGAAAAATATCGGTGAGTGACCCGGACTCCGAGGTGCAGGTATCGTATGCGCCCGGCATCCTGGGGATAGCAAAAGTGAAAAACGGTATGCGCGTGAAGATATTGGAAACAAAAGCGATGCCGTGGTGGAAACGCATTATCCCGTGGTCGTAGGCCAGAGCCTACTTTTCGGATTTTTGTTTCTGTTTTTTGAGTTTCTTTCTGCGTTTTTCCTGATCTTTGATGAGTTGCCATTGGGAAACGACTTGGCCGGGGGTGGAGAGGGAGGGTTTTTTCCTGCCGAAAACGTGGGGATGTCTGCGGATAAGTTTTTTGTTGAGCGTGCGCACCACATCTGCAATGGTGAATGCACCGCGTTCCTGCGCTACCTGGCTGTGGAAAACGACCTGAAGCAGTATGTCGCCAAGCTCTTCCTCGAGGTTCTCCCAGTCGCGTTTTCTGACAGCCTGTTTTACTTCTTTGGCTTCAGAAAAAAGATGGGGCAGCAGGCTGGCATGCGTCTGATGCTTGTCCCAGGGGCAGCCGTCAGGGCTGCGCAGCCGTGACATAATGGCAACGAGCTGCTTGAAGAGGCGCGGAGCTGAGTGTGGTGTTTTCGGCATAAGCGGTTTCTTTGACATTTATAGTAATAAATGATATATTATTTCAGACAAAATTACAAATTCAATAACGCGTAACTGAGACGCAAAGATAAGAGGTGGGAGCATATGGACAGCAACAAACTGCGAATTCTTGTTGTTGACGATGACACGGAAGTTCTGGAATTTCTGAAGGCGTTTTTCGAGAAGTTTCATTATGAAACGATCGTGGCGAGCACGCCGAAGGAAGGGATGCGCCAGCTGGTGGTCAATCCCCCAGACCTGGTCCTGCTTGACATTATGATGCCGGAAAAAGACGGTTTGACGATGCTCAAAGAGATAAAAGAACTCGACAAGGAAGTATCCGTTGCCATGATCACCGCGTACAAAGACGCAGAACGGGTGATCGAAGCGTTCCGGCTCGGCGCGATGGATTGCCTGCTCAAGCCCTTCAATCTTGATTACATTACGAACAGCGTGCTTCCGCGCGTGAGAGTTCGTCCGAAATAACAGTTCTTTATATTGTGTGACAGACACGCCGAGGTGGTGGAATTGGCAGACACGCAGGTCTCAGAAGCCTGTGGCCGCAAGGCTATGCGAGTTCAAGTCTCGCCCTCGGCATTTTCCCAAATCAGCCTTTATTTCTACTGCGGAAATAATCTGCGGGCTGCAACTTCAAAATCTTTGGCTCATGTAGCTTCGCTACACATCGCCAAAGATTTTTTCGTTTCGCTCCGCATATTATTTCCTCGCTACGAAAACAGGCTGATTTGGGAAAATGTCTGTGACAGATAAACAACTTGAAAACACATATATCTTATTGCGTGTGTGTGCTGTTCCCCCTCTTTGCTAAAGAGGGGGTGAGGGGAGTTGCGAAGTTGGATGGGAGGAAGGGCTAGGGCCCCTCTTCTTCGAAATAGGGGGAAGGTAAAACAACTATGGATAAAAAGATAGTTTCTACTAATCGGAAGGCGTTCCATGAGTATGAGATATTGGACCGATATGACGCGGGGCTTGTGCTCGACGGGTATGAAGTGAAGTCTATCCGGCAGGGGAACGTGAACCTTACGGATGGGTTTGTTTCGTTCAAAAAGGACGAGGCGTTTTTGGAAAATATTCATATTGCTCCCTATGCGCAGCAGTCTACCCACGTGCAGGATTATAACTCGCGCAGGAAAAGAAAGCTGCTCATGCATAAGCAGGAGATCGTGCGTCTTTATCACCGGGTACGGGAAAAAGGGCTGACGCTCATTCCGATCGAGCTCTATTTCTCTGAACATGGCTTCGCCAAGATCAACCTCGGCCTCGGCAAGGGAAAGCGCACCCATGATAAACGCGAATCCATCAAGCGTAAAGAAATAGACCGGGAACTCCGGCAGGAACATAAGGCAAGAAACAGATAATCGCCGTGCAGGCAAGTGCTGCACTGCCTGCGGGATTTATTCGAAAGTGGAGGATCATTCAAATGACGTCTATTATGAAAGAGAAAGACAACGGGGAGTCGTGGCTTACGTACAGGCCTGAGATCAAGATCGTCGATTGCACGGTGCGCGACGGCGGGCTGATGAACAGTCATAAATTCGACGACGCGTTCGTCAAGGCGGTCTACGACACCTGTGTCGCCGCGGGTGTACAGTACATGGAACTCGGCTACAAGGCATCAAAGAAAATATTCTCTCCCGTAGAGAACGGGCCGTGGAAGTTCTGCGACGAGGATGTGCTCCGCCGGATCGTGGGCGATAACAAAACCGCCATGAAACTCTGCGTGATGGCTGACGCGGAACGCACCGACTATCACACGGATATCCTTCCTAAGGACAAAAGCGTTATTGATTGCATACGAGTGGCAACGTATATCCACCAGATCCCTACGGCCATCGATATGATAAAGGACGCGCATGATAAGGGGTATGAGACGACCGTGAATCTTATGTCGATCTCTGTGGTCAATTATGTCGACATAGACAGGGCGCTGGAAGTGCTGGCAAAAACGCCGGTCGACACTATTTATCTTGTCGACAGCTTCGGTTCGCTTTACTCGGAGCAGATCCGGGAACTGACGCTCAAATTCATGAACGCGGTGAAGGGCACGGGAAAACAGATAGGCATTCACGCGCATAACAACCAGCAGCTTGCATACGCGAATACCATTGAAGCGTTGATACTCGGCGCGAACCGGCTTGATGCGACGATCGCAGGGCTTGGCCGCGGAGCAGGGAACTGCCCGCTCGAGCTTCTTATCGGTTTTCTGAAGAACCCCAAGTTCGACGTGCGCCCGGTACTGAGCAGCATAGAGAAACTCTTCCTTCCGCTCCAGAAGCAGTTTGAATGGGGATATTCCATCCCGTACATGATCACCGGACAGTTGAACGAGCATCCGCGCGAAGCCATCAAATTGCGCGCAGGCGAGAAAAAAGACTCCTACCTCGAGTTCTACGACATGATGATGCAGGAAGATTAAGCGTGATATGAGACAACAAGCACACGGAGATCAGCCGTGAACCCGTCAGGAACTCAAATCAAAGAACAACTATCATGCATCATACGCGTCTAATGTGGACAGCATAGTACGCCTGAACAGCTTCTTGGGATTTGAAATAGCCTTTGACGTCATTGCGGTGAACAGGAATCCAGTCTCGACGTTAGCTGCATCTGTCTGGATACCGGCTTCCGCCGGTATGACGGATAATTTGAATCTGTTGAAAAAGTGTTTTTGTCATTCCCGAATGTCTCTGTCGGGAATCCACATCCGACGATAATGGATCCCCGACTACGGCCTTCGGGGATGACATAAGGCAGAAAACAGGGGGTTTTTCAACAGCCTCAATTTGGACAGCAACTATTATGTATAAAGTTTTGGCAATGGCAGTCATTATGTGCAGTACTGTCCCCTTCCTGCAGGCTGACACACAGGAGCGAGGAGATGTCCCTGTGAATAAAATACTGGTAGCGTATGCAAGCAAATATGGTTCGACTGCGGGTGTTGCTGAAGCCGTCGCCAAATCATTGCGCGAAGCAGGCGCAGCGGTGGACGTTGCGAACGTGCAAGACGTCAAGAGCGTCAAAGAATACACCGCAGTCGTGGTAGGCAGCGGCGTATATATGGGAAAATGGAAGTCTGACGCGATAAAATTCCTGAAAAAGAATAAGGCAGACTTGAATACCAAGCCTGTCGCGTTCTTCCAAGTATGCCTGCAGGTAAAAGAGAACACCCCCGAGAACCACCAGAAAGCCGAGAAGTTCTTCAAGAAAGCCAAAGAGACAATTACTCCCATTGACACAATTTCATTCGCCGGCGCCCTCACCTATTCAAAACTAGGCTTCTTCATGCGCACCATGCTGAAAATGGCCAAAACCCCCGAAGCCGACTCTCGCGACTGGCCAGCCATAGCCGCCTGGTCAAAAAAAGTATACCCACTCCTGACAAAATAACATACCCAGTCACTTGATAATTCCCCCATAAAGCAGTAAAATACCCATATCAGTCCAAAAGGGGGAGAAAGCGCGCCACTTCCATGCACCAAAGCGGGGACCTCCACACTTTCATAGAAATCCCATAACCACCACCGCTAATGCGGTCGTGGTTTTTCTGTGCCCATATAGTGTATTAATCGAGCAAATAGTAGACAAAAAACTATAACGAAAATAAATCGAATTTAGTATTGTATCTCCGGAAATCCCAGGCTATTAAAATACGATATATGAGAATAAACCAATTGAGTAGATTTTTGTATCAGAGATTTAAGGCTATGTTTCAAATTATTATTGTAATTTTAAAAGATATTTATAAGGGGATACAGCTGTTTTTGGTTTTGACCGCTGTATTGGCCGTATTTGCAACATCGGAACTGTTTCTGAAAAAACCAGATATTCAGATAGAATTTCTTAGTCCAATTGTAATTATGGATTTACTTGGTTTTTACAGATTTTATCCAGGTCTAAACTGGACTAACATTGAAAAAAGAAATGCAGATTTTGATAAAGTCGAATCTCTGTTTAAGGAAGTGGGTCTTCCAGAATGGGAAAGAGTATTAGAAGAAAGGTTCTATTATATTGTATTCCCAATGGAAATAAATGGTCGCCGTAAAATAATAAGTAAAGAGTTTAAGCCGCCGGAAAATAAAAAGCTGACAGAAGAAGAAATGCTGAATAATAGAATAAATGGAGATAGAATTATGGCAGGCTATGGAGAGATGCCGGGTCTTGTTAGTGAATACATTTTCAAAAACGACAGACCTCTTGAGATATTTGAATATTATGACTTGCCTATACCGGCGGTGTTTGAGAATGATTATGAAAACACTTATTATGATGTATTCGGCAAGGACAATAAAGAATACAATTATGATATCTTTAAAAAAACTGTTGAAAAAATAGAAGATAAAGAAACCATTGAGAGATTTTATGATACCTTTAATAGTAATAGAACTGTAATAACACCTGTGGAAATAAAGAATAATGGGGATACATCAGCAAAAAACATTGAATTAATTGTTGATTTATCAAAGGGAGGGGGCCTTTTAGAAGCTTCGTTAACTAGGCAGTTAATATATAAGATTCATGATGATTTAGGGCTGGATAGATATGGGCGCGGGAGTAAAAATCTTTTAATACCATTATTGAAACCAAAAGAAACTAAATATATATTTCTCGAAACAAAATTAGGGTGGCCGACCTTAAACAATGTTTTTGTAAAAGAATTTAATGGTGAAATGGTAAATAGAAAACTAATAATGTTATGGTTGAAAGGTATAATAGCTATCTCTGTATTGTATATCATTTTGATATTATCCAGACGTTATATAAAGTGCAGAAGTTCGAAAAATTAGTACTTATTTAGAAAATGACTCATAATCTATATTATTCAGTTGATTAGTTCTTGTCTTTGACGTGCTCCCCTTTAGGGCGCTTATGAGATGAGGAGTTTTTTGGGGTAGTCGGCGAGTATGTTTGAGTTCGTCCTGGCGAAGCCGACGAACGAGTTACGGAGCCGCCGAAAAGCGACGAGCGAATGCCCGCAGGGGCGGCTTTCTTTTGCAACTTTTCTTTCGTCCGGACAAAGAAAAGTTGAAACGGGGTGCAGGGGCAGAGCCCCAGCGACGTTGATGTAAAAAGATAAAATAAAACTACGAGATTGCTTCGTCACTGCGCTCCTCGCAATGACAAAGAGAAGAGATTACTTCTCCCGTCAAGACGGGATCGCAATGACAGCTCGCGTAACATCAGTTAATTATAAATAAAGAAAAAACCATACTTCGGAGGTTCTCCCACATGAAAAAATCAATATCCACCCTCTTGCTAATCCTCACCCTCGCTCTCCCCTTAAGCGCAGAGCCGAGCGCCACCCCCATACAACTCTCCTTCTTCTCACCCCTTCAACTCTTCAACGCAGAGCGTGACGTCAAAGGCATCCGCATGGGCCTCCTGTTCGCCAAGAATAGA
>MGVN01000105.1:7360-7502 GCA_001800515.1 Elusimicrobia bacterium RIFOXYB2_FULL_49_7
CATGGCATACAGGTGGCAGTGTTCGGCATGAATTTTGTTGACGGCGGCGGCGCAGGCGTGCAGCTCTCAATGGGGATAAACGCGGTAAGTCCGGGATATGATTACTACGGCGTACAGGTAAGCCCGCTCATGTTCAACGTAG
>MGVN01000105.1:7630-8048 GCA_001800515.1 Elusimicrobia bacterium RIFOXYB2_FULL_49_7
GGCATGGCCAATAACGCGCAGGTATTAAAGGGCATCCAATTGTCCAGCCTCAACAACAGGGCAACAGTAGTCAACGGCATCCAACTCTGCGGCCTTGCCAACCGAGCGCGCAGTCACATGACCGGCATCCAGGCAGGAGCAATAAACTCCGCCACTCACATGCGCGGCCTGCAACTCGGCATCATCAACTACGCCCGCACCATGACCGGCCTCCAACTAGGCGTCCTCAACATCATTAAAGAAGGCCCTGTCTCCATATTGCCCGCCATTAATTTCAGCATAAACTACGACCCCCGCTAATCTTTCTGAGTATTGCCGTCTGCCTTTGCCTGATAGTAGTAATGTCGTTGACGTTCCCCCTTAAGGGCGCTTATGAGATGAGGAGCTTTTCGGAGGCAGTCGGCGAGTATGTTTGAGT
>MGVN01000106.1:0-3200 GCA_001800515.1 Elusimicrobia bacterium RIFOXYB2_FULL_49_7
ACCCGTCCGGGCACCCGACCGCCTACTTGTGGGAAGAAGTTTTCGCTCGCGACAGCTTTATGGATATCGTGCATAGCTTTGTGTTCATTGAAACGTATGACGACAGCGTTATCAGCGAACAGGGAAAAAAGACACGGGTTACCCGCGACCACATGATATTTCCCAGATATCACCAGCTTGACGCAGTACGAAAACTGACGGCAGCCGCTCAACAGGAAGGCCCGGGCAGGCAATACCTTATCCAGCATTCGGCGGGCAGCGGTAAGACCAACAGCATTTCGTGGCTGTCACACCGGCTTTCCAGCCTACATAATGCCGATAACCAGAAGGTATTCGATTGCGTGGTAGTTATCACGGACCGGAAAGTGCTGGACAGGCAATTGCAGGATGCTATTTACCAGATAGAACATGCGCAGGGCGTGGTAAAGGCGATTGATGATAATTCGCACCAGCTTGCACAGTCATTGATTGACGGCACGAAAATCGTTATCACTACGCTGCAAAAATTCCCGTTTGTTCTGAAGGGCCTGCTGCATATTGCGGGAGCGGACGATGCCGATGCGCCTGATGCCGAATCGAAACGCAAAGCTAAAGAGTGGGAAAATGCGATAGCGAAACGCAAGTATGCGGTGATAGTTGACGAAGCGCATTCAAGCCAGACCGGAGAGACTGCTAGAGGTTTAAAGGCTATTCTTGGCGCAGGAATACTGGACAACGGTGAAGATGAAGCGGAATTTGACTTGGAAGACGGGCTTAATAAGCTTATGGAATCGCGCGGCAAACAGAAGAATATCAGCTTCTTTGCGTTTACCGCAACACCCAAGGGCAAGACCATGGAAATGTTCGGCAGGCCGGGAGCCGACGGCAAGCCGGCTGCCTTTCACACCTATTCCATGCGTCAGGCCATACAGGAACATTTCATTCTTGACGTGCTGACAAATTATACGACATATAAGACCTACTACCGTCTTGTAAAGGCGGCGGAGGAAGACCCGAAACTTCCGAAAAAAAGGGCGTCTAAAGAACTATCGAAATTCATGACGCTGCACCCGTACAACCTTGAACAGAGAACGCAGATTATCATTGAACATTTTCGCGAACATGTGAAAAACCTTATCGGTGGCAAGGCAAAGGCGATGGTGATTGCCGGATCCCGCCTGCACGCCGTGAGGTACATGCAGTCGTTCCAGCGGTATATTACCGAAAACAGGATTGAAGGCGTGCGGCCACTTGTTGCTTTCAGCGGCACGGTGAAAGACCCAGATACCGGCGCTGAATACACCGAGCCGGGAATGAACATAGAGGCTGTTACCGGGAAACACATCAGCGAATCGCAGCTGCCCGATAAATTTGATACGCATGATTACCAGATATTGCTGGTGGCAAACAAGTACCAGACAGGTTTTGACCAGCCGCTCTTGTGCGCAATGTATGTTGACCGGCGGCTTGACGGCGTGCAGGCCGTGCAGACGCTTTCACGGCTTAACCGCACTGCCGCAGGTAAGGAAGCGCCGTTCGTGCTGGATTTTGTAAACGAGGCGCAAGGAATTTATGCCGCCTTCAAACCCTATTATGATGCTACAATGATTTCCGAAACATCCGACCCACACCAGCTTGAACTGTTGAAGCACGATCTGGACGCAATGCAGATATATCACTGGTCAGAAGTGGAAGCGTTTGCGCGCATTTTTTACCTACCGCCGGATAAACAGGTGGCTTCTGACCACGCGCGGCTACAAATGCACGTTCAGCCGGCAATAGACCGTTTCAGGGCACTGGAGGATGAAGAAGCGCAGTCTAAATTCCGGGATACGCTTTCGGCTTTTATCCGGCTTTATGCTTTTGTCAGCCAGGTAATGCCCTACGCAGATCGCGAGCTGGAGATGCTCTACAGTTATGGAAGGTTGCTGCTGTCAAATATTCCGGATCACCGGAGGTTGGGCGGCGGCATCCATGCGCAGGATAAGGTTTATCTGCGATATTATCGTATCGCGCAGACGTCCACAGGGCGTATAGTCATGGAAGAAGGCCCTGCGTACGGCGTGAAAAGCCCGACCGAAACAGGGACTGGAAAGGCGAAGGACGAAGAAAAACCGCTTTCGGAAATTATACAGGTTGTAAATGACCGGTTCGGTACTGATTTTACTAATGAAGATCAGCTGTTCTTTGACCAGATAAAGGAAAAAGCCTGCAAAGACGATACGGTAATAGAAACCGCCCAGGCAAACCCACTGGATAAATTCGAGATCGGTATCTACAAACTGATAGAAGCCTTTATGATCCAACGCATGAGCGAAAACGATAAGATTGTTACCCGCTATATGGATGATGAGGAATTTCGCAAAGTCGTTTTTCCTTTGCTGGCAAAACAGATTTATAAAGATGTAAGAAAATGACATTTGAGAGGATGAGGGACCTTGTCAAGATGAGAGCACCTAAGTTATAGCACCTTTTTGTTAACCTATTAAATGCTGTTAGTATGTGCGGAAAAGAGGATGTATGATTGTTGATCGTAATGGGCATCTTCGATTTGAGAAACGTTATAATGGTATATTGACGGCCTTGGAAGGTGCAGAGCTTCAGGTGCTTCTGGATAATTTCTTTTGGCATTATTCGCGTATTTTAAAAAAGGAAAAGGATATTGAGAAAGCTATCGTTCTGTCAGTGCTCAAGACGTATAGAAAGTTGTACGAAATAGAGTTTACGGAAGAAGACCTGAAGCGCTTGATTGATCCCGATGCTAGAAAAATAGATTTGTTTTTCCGCAGCATAGTGGAACTGCATAGAGAACGTGCTGGGTCAACAAAGAACGCTCCAAAATTGAAAATATTTGCAATGGAGTGCATTTCGAAATTATATGATGCTATTGAAATCAAACCATCATATTTTGGATTTGGATTTGATTTAAAGAAATTTTTGCATTCAGATTGATATGGCAAGGTGAGGACAGGAATTCCGGGGACACACACTTAATAGGGTAAAAGGGGTCAGGTCTTTACTTTTAGCATTTGGAGATGGTAGAACAGGCTGTTTCAAAAGCGATTAAATCAGGACAAAGGAAAGTCGACGAAGAAGGTATGCGCGTGAACCCGGGGAAAACGTTTTATACGGCGGACCGCAGGAAGTGGCGCGCGTGGCTCGCTGCGAACTACGCGACGGAAAAAGAGATCTGGCTGATTTTCCCGAAGAAAGCGAGCGGC
>MGVN01000106.1:3222-8019 GCA_001800515.1 Elusimicrobia bacterium RIFOXYB2_FULL_49_7
ATGCCGTCGAGGAAGCGTTGAGCTTCGGCTGGATAGACAGCACAGTGCGCACCATAGACAAAGATTCTTACGCCCAGCGGTTTTCGCCGAGGAAACCGCGCAGCAGCTACTCGGAAGCGAACAAGATGCGGCTGCGCGCGCTCATCAGGCAGAGAAAGGTGATCCACGAAGTGCGCGAGTCGGTCCAGGACATGCTCGAAGAGAAGTTCAGCATTCCCAACGATATTCAGGAGGCGCTGAAAAGGGATCCGCTGGTCTGGAAGAATTTCCGTGCGTACCCGGTAGGATACCGGCGGATACGCATCGCCTTCATTGAAGGCGCGCGCAAACGTCCGGCGGAGTTCCGCAAAAGGCTCGAGTATTTCATCAGGATGACGAAGCAGAACAAGCGTTTCGGTTTCGGCGGCATAGACAAATACTATTAGCAGTAAAAGGGGTCTTTACATTTAACATTTCAGCAGAGAGGGGACACGAAACCTTCATCGTAAGAATTGACTTAATGACGATTAAAACGTCCCTGGATACCGGCTTCCGCCGGTATGACGGCTGATTTGGACAGATGTGATAGAAAAACTAGAATATGCAGCCATGCCATTATTAAGAGCCAATTTCCCAAGGAGCCTAATTGAAAAGTAATAAGAATATTATCCCTAAGCACGAGTCGGGTTGTCATAAGTGTCCGGCGTATTGTTGTCATGACCTGGCGATGATCATCAGCAGGCCTACCAATGCGACGGAGGTGGAGGAGCTGAGGTGGTATTTGCATTATGATACGGTCAATGTGTATATTGCGAACCACAAGTGGCATATTCTGGTAAAAGGAAGATGCATCTATCTTAATAAAAAGAACTTGTGCGACATCTACGAAAAGCGTTCCCGCAAGTGCAGGGAGCATAAGTCCACGGAGTGCGAACGCCATGGCGTTTATCATGACGTGCTGCTCAAAACGCCGGAAGACCTTGATAACTTTCTGAGCACGGAAAAAGCCAAACGCGCCAAGCGGGCACGGAACGCCCGGCGCAAACGGGCAACAGAACGATAATAGGGTCCGGCCTTTACATTGAGCATCGCAAAGCTGGTAGAAGAATCGGCTCATTTGCGGCTCATGCAAAGAAAGCCGTTCGATGAGCCGTTTTATGAGCCGTTTATTTGTATTGCAATTTCAATGCTATTTTATCAATTGGCTCATGGATGAGCCGATCCTTTTTCGGGAAACGGCTCATAAATGGCTCATATAGCTGGGGCTTGGAATGAGGGTTATTGGGTTCGGGGCTTTCGCTGGCACTCTTTGCCAACTGAACCTGCAAAGGGCATTACCCGGCTTCTGATCTCCGTCCCCTTGAACCATAAAATATATGAACTGAAATAGCAGGCGGACGGTCGCCGGGTGTGAGGTAGATCTACTCCGCGTATAGCCCGGTTTACGGGGAAAATATACTGTGACAACTGCAAAACTCATCGCTCCATGCGGAATGAACTGCGGGATATGCCTTGGATACCTGCGGGAGAAGAATACGTGCCCCGGGTGCAACAGCAGAGAAGCAAGCAAGCCGCGGGGTTGCGCACAGTGCCGTATCATGAATTGCGGATTGTGGAATAAGGGCGGCGCGCGGTTTTGCTACGTCTGCGAGAAGTTCCCGTGCGCGAGGCTCAGGCAGCTGGACAAACGCTACAGAACCCGGTACGGCATGAGCATGATTGAAAACCTCACCTTTATCAAGGAGCACGGGATACGGGAGTTTGTTGCGAAGGAAAACAAAAAGTGGGTATGCAAAAACTGCGGCAAGGCGCTGTGCGTTCACCGGAATAACTGCATCTCCTGCAACACTCCCAGAAAGACAGGCAGGTATTCATGAAGTTGAAAGTTCTTTGGGTTAACAGGGTCCGGTCTTTACATTTAACATCGCAAAGCTGGTTGAAGAATCAGCTCATTTGCGGCTCATGCAGAGTCTTGGAATAAGTGTTAAAAGAATCCCTCAAAGCAGAGAAAAACTTCAAGAATACCGCTCAGCTCCTGTCACTGGAGTGGTGACAGGAAAGCCAGACATAGGGGAGAGTACGTCGTGAACAACTTATCGAAATCTTCAGGGTATGCTGCATTCCTTCAAGAGATAAAGCAGAGTATCCGTTCGGCACAGTACGAAGCGCTGAAAGCTGTCAACAAAGAGATGATCTCGCTGTATTGGGATATCGGCAGGAAGATTGTTGAGCAACAGAAAAAGCGCGGTTGGGGAAAGGCCGTTGTGGAGACATTGTCGCAGGATCTGCAAAAGGAATTCCCCGGGATGCAGGGGTTCTCGGTTCAAAACCTGTGGTACATGCGCCAGTTTTTCGGGGAGTATCATAACAGTGCAAATCTCCAACCACTGGTTGGAGAAATCAGCTGGGCAAAACACCTGGTAATTATGAGTAAGTGTAAAAGTGAATTAGAGAGGGAGTTCTATATCCGCATGACACGCAAATTCGGTTGGTCGAAGAGCGTGCTCATTCACCAGATAGAAAACCAGAGTTACGAAAAGACACTTTTAAACCAGACAAACTTTAATAAAGCATTGCCGGATACCATCAGGAATCAAGCCAAGCTGGCGGTCAAAGATGAATATACCTTTGATTTCCTGGAGCTTAGCGAAGAACACAGTGAAATGGAACTTGAGCGTGCATTGATAGCTAAAATCAACCGTTTTCTTGTGGAAATGAGCGGTGCTTTCGCTTTTATGGGAAACCAGTTCCGCCTTGAAGTTGATGGCGAGGAATTCTTTATAGACATTCTGCTGTATCACCGCCGCCTGAAATGCATGGTCGCCGTTGAACTTAAGATCGGCAAGTTCTTGCCGGAGCACGTAGGCAAGATGCAGTTCTATTTGGCAGCACTGGATAGTACCATTCGCGAGAAAGGCGAGAACCCCTCCATAGGAATAATTCTCTGCAAGGAAAAGAAGAGAACCATTGTTGAATACGCCCTCAAAGTAAGCAACCGGCCGATAGCAGTGGCCAATTACCGCATAACGCAGACCCTTCCCAAGTATCTGCAAAATGAGCTTCCTGCGCCGGAACAGATACGCAAGCTTTTCAATGAGGTTGAACAATGAGCAAAACAAATAGAATACCAAAGGCTACCCACTGAAAAGGATGACTATGGAAATCGAGATCATTACGCGGGAGATGGTGCACACGCTTGAAATGCGGGCAGAGACGCCTGCGTGGAGTGCGGCAACGGCCATCGCAGGCATTTGCACGCGTATCAGCGAGTATCTGCAGGAACAGAAAGAAGAACCCACGGGAGTGCCATTCGTGATTTTTACTGAGATCGACTGGAAGAGAGCTGCCAGTGACGGCAAACTTGCTTCCTTTATCAAAATGTTCACCAATAAATGGAAGCTCATCGTAGGGTTCCCGGTAAAGAGCCAGATGCAGGGGAGCGGCGAGATCGTACAGGGTACCATAGCAAAAGGCAGGTATATCAAGGCGCTTCACTGCGGCCCTCACCAGAAGTCCGGGGACACCTACAAGGCAATACTTGCGTGGGCTATCGAAAATAAGCTGAACATGAAGAATGAGTCTGTAGAGTTTCTCCTCAACGACCAGAGAACTGCAAAACCGCAGGACTTTAGAACCGAAATCCTGGTCCCTCTGGTTGATTAGGCCATGCTGAAAGAGATCGGCCTCACTGCATCGCGCAGGTTAACGGTTCCCCAGGGGCAGCGGGTGTATGTGGCAAGGAACCGGGGGAATAATGAGATCGCTCCCTCCCCGGAGCTGCTGAAGGAATTCAAAAGCAAGAGCGCAGTGTACGGGGATACGGCTGAAGGCCATAATAAAGCGTTCAAGGAAATCCGCTACGAGAGCAGGTTTCGAAAACAGATACTTTCCAACCCCGAAGCCATGAAAAAGCTGGAACGGCTTTCAAAGGAAAGCAGGAACAGGGATATCTACCTTATCTGCTACGAAGGCCCTACCAAAGCGTGCCATCGCAGGATACTCCTGAGAATTGCCGAAGAATGCTTCGGCGCCAAGATAAAGATAGAAGGTGTTGAGCCGTAAAACAGGGAGGATGCAAATGAACAAACCACAGATAGATTATCCCTGCGAATGGAGTTATACGATCATCGGCGCTGATGAAAACGCGCTGCGAGAGGCAGCAAAGGCGGCGCTGGGCCTCAAGGCGTTCACCGTTACCGTGTCGAATAAGAGCAGGAGCGGAAAATACACGTCCCTGATCATCACCACAAACGTGTTGAGCGAGGAAGAGAGAAACAGCATATGCAAAAATCTCTCCGCACACCCTGCAGTAAAGATAGTAATATGACAGATCCACTCGTCATTCCGGCGCACGCCGGAATCCAGGGATGTTCATGGTTTTGTACCTTAAGAGTTTCACAGCTAGATTCCGGCTTTCGCCGGAATGACGGCAGAGGCCAACAATACCAGGGTGTCCCGTGGTAAAATATGACAGAATAGAACCACATACCGTAACTTCTCGTCATTCCGGCGGAAGCCGGAATCCAGGGATGTTCACAGTTTTGCACCTCAGGAGTTTCAAAGCTAGATTCCGGCAGAGGCCGGGGTTCGTAAGATTTTCCAATTGCGAACGCAGTGCATACGCAATTCAAATGGACACACTATAAACAGTATTCATCTTTAAAAATTATATGAAACTATGCGTCTTAGGCAGCGGAAGCAGCGGGAATTGTACTGTTATCTGGACTGGAACGGAAGCTCTGCTCATTGATTGCGGGAAGCTCAGTTACCGCTATGTGATGGAGCAGTTGGCCGCGCTGGAGATCCCCCCGAACCTTA
>MGVN01000107.1:0-15204 GCA_001800515.1 Elusimicrobia bacterium RIFOXYB2_FULL_49_7
GGGTTGTTTCATTTCTGTTTGATCATGATCCGGAGACTTGCCGCGATCTTTTCGGCCAATTGATCGGAAATCACCTTTCCGCTTTTGGCCGGAGCACCCGGCATCGACGGTTTGAGAGCAACCCCTTTGTTCAGAGCAGGTATGGTCCGGTTCTCCTCCCGCATCCGGTCGAAACGAGACTGGCGTCTTGTCATGATCTCCCCTCGAATCCCTTATTTTTTATCCGGTTTGTTGCCTTTTTTAACCGCATAGGGTATCTTGAGCAGCGGGTCCACATCGGTCTCGCGTTTCCGGCGGTCTTCCTCCTCTTTGGCCTGCTGCGACATAATCTGCTTCTTAATGCGTTCCCGTTCACTGACCAGGGAAAGTTCCCGGTTCAGCAGATATTCCAGCCGCAACAGGGCAATGCCGACACCGTTCAAGGTCTTGACAATGACCAGAAAGAAAACCAGGATGATGAGAAAACAACCGATGGAAAAGAGGACCGCAACAGAAGAAACGGGTGCCATGAATTGACTCCTTTTGGCGGCATTACGCCAATACGGCCTGTCGGATTGTTTGGGCCGCGGTTTTTCCCTTCAGTTTTTCGATGATGGCAAGGGCAAAAGCAAGGGCTGTGCCGATGCCGCGACTGGTAATCAAGTTATTGTCCATCACCACAGGCTCCTCGACAACCGACACATCCTCCATCCCGCGTTCGCAACCGGGGTAACAGGCGACCCGTTTACCGGACAGAATACCTGCCGCGTGCAGAACCATGGGAGCAGCACAAATGGCAGCCACCAGCTTATCCTCTTTATCCAACCGGATGAGGAGATCCCTGAGCAGACTGTTTTTCATGAGGTTCTTGGTACCCGGCTGCCCACCCGGTAATACGATACCGTCCAGGCCCCGCGCCGGGAGATCCGAGAGCAGAGTGTCGGCCATCAGAACCAGTCCGTGGGAACCGGTCACTTCTTTGGAATTCAGCCCTGCAGCAACAACATTGATATCCGCCCGACGGAGCATATCCAAAATAACGATCGCTTCTATCTCTTCAAACCCCTCGCCAAGCGGTACGGCAATTTTCCCCATATCATGTTCCTTCTCTTCGGATGATGATTTCCCGTTCCGTCTCATTCGTGACACGAAAGGTCACCCGAACCGTTGCGTCGGGTAAAAGACTTTCTATCCGCTCCGCCCATTCGATGAAACAAATCCCGTTGTGACCGTCAAGATATTCTTCAAACCCCACGGACAACATCTCATCGGGTCCCTTTAGCCGGTAGGCATCCATATGATAAACCGGAACATCGCCCGGATACACATTCACAATCGAATAAGTAGGGCTGTTGGCCCGGACCCCGGCCCGGCGCGCCCGCACCGCACCCTGCACAAAGCAGGTCTTACCTGCCCCCAACTCTCCGAACAACGCCACCACAGTCCCGGGTTTCAACATGCTCCCAAAAGCAAAACCGAGAGCCTCGGTCTCTTCCGGGGAACGGGTCGTGTGGCGTTTCAGGTCCATAGGTAAAATAAATGATTCCCCCGGACAATGCAGGCCTATTTTTTTACGTTCCGCACCACCGGCAGCTCGACCACAAAAGTGCTGCCCCGCCCGATTTCCGTGGATTCCAGATAAATCCGGCCGCCGTGAATCTCCTTGACAATACGCTTACACAGCGCCAACCCCAGCCCCCAGCCTTGTTTTTTTGTCGAGAATCCGGGATTGAAGATACGATTCACCGCCTCGGGTCTGACGCCCTGGCCGTTATCCGAATGGGTCAGCCGGACCGCTCCCTCCTTATCGAGGAAACAGGTCTCCACTTCAATGCGCCCTTCCTGCCGTTCAATGGCGTCCAGGGAATTCTTGAGGAGGTTTTCGAAAACCCATATCATGAGCTCCCGGTTCACGTCCACCAGCGGCAGTTCATTGTAATTGGCGATGATTTGAACGCTTCGTTCGGTACGGGGGAGCCGCTCCCGAAAATAGGCCACGGTCTCCTGCAAAAGAGTATTCAAATCCTGCTTTTTGAGTTCCGGGGTAAGACCGATCTGGGAGAAGCGGAAAACATTGCTCTTCATCCGATGGATGTCATCCGCCATTTCCTTCAGAAAGAAGGATCCTTTTTCCCGTATCGCAGGATCTTGCACCGAGGAAAGTACGTCCGTCATCAGATCGTGCCAGCCCAGAAGCGAGGAAACCGGCGTGCCGAACTGGTGCGCGGTCTCCTTGGCAAAACCGACCCAGAGATTGGCCTCCTTGGTAATGCGCTTACTGTAAATCCAAAGACAAAAGGTGGCGATGAGCGCGAGAATCATGATGGCATAGAGCGAACAAAAAAGCAGAAAAGACCCGGTGCCCATGGCCGTGGCAAGAAGCGCTCCGATATGGGCGCGGGATTCCTGACCTAAAAACCAGATGCCGTATCCGGTAACAAAAACAAGAAAAAGGGTGAAAATCACGACCGCCGTGAGATTTTCGCGCATTTCGGATAAAAGGGCGGAAAGAAAGCGTCGTTTCATTTCTTTCGTATCTCTCTTTCGCCGCCCAGATAAGGAGAAAGAACCTCGGGTAACAATACGCTGCCGTCCGCCTGTTGGTTGTTTTCAAGCAGAGCCACCAGGATGCGCGCCGTTGCCAAGCCGGATCCGTTCAGGGTATGCACGAATTGCGTCTTGCCTTCATTGGTTTTATAGCGGATGTTGGCGCGTCGTGCCTGAAAATCCTCAAAATTACTGCAGGAAGAGACCTCCAACCAACGGCCTTCACCTTCGGCATAGACCTCCAGGTCGTAACATTTGGCAGCGGCAAACGAAAGGTCGCCTGTGCAGAGCGCCAGCACCCGGTAGCGCAATCCCAATCCCTGGAGAAGCGATTCCGCCGTGGCACGCAAGGTCTCCAGTTCATCATAACTGGTTTCAGGTGTGGTAAACTTGACGAGTTCCACCTTGTTGAATTCATGGACACGCAGGAAACCGCGCGTGTCTTTGCCCCAGGAACCGGCTTCCCGCCGGAAACAAGCGGAATACGCGGTGTAACAAAGAGGCAGCTCCTTGGCGCTTAATACCTCGTCACGGTGGATGTTGGTCACGGGTACCTCGGCGGTTGGAATGAGAAACAGATTGTCTTCATTAATATAATACATCTGATCCCGCGATTTGGGTAATTGCCCGGTCCCTTCCGCACAAGCGGGATTGACCAAAAAAGGCGGGAACATTTCGGTAAACCCTTTCCGGGTGTTATGGTCCAGGAAATAATTGATGAGCGCCCGTTCGAGCCGTGCGCCGGCCCCTTTGTAAAGCACAAAACCGGATCCGGCCAGCTTGGCACCCCGTTTGAAATCGAGGATATCGAGGGTTTCGGACAGTTCGATGTGATTTTTCAGCTTAAAAGGCTTGGGAGAACTCTCACCCCACTCTTTGATAACCACGTTTTCACCCGCATGCTTGCCTTTGGGCACGGATTCATGGGGAAGGTTGGGAATTTCAAGCATCCGTTCACGAAGGTTTTTTTCCGTGTCACCCTGTTCAATGTCCAGTTTTTTGATGCGATCCGACACCTGGCGCACGGCCTCAATGGCGGTCCGGGCGTCTCGTCCCTCTTTTTTAGCCTGATTGATCTCCTCGGAAGCACGGTTGCGCTCCTCCTTGAGTTGTTGGCTTTCGGCAATAATCTCCTTACGCCGTCCTTCCAGCACGGCAATGGTATCCAGATCCGCTTCAACGTTCTTGAGCCGGAGACGGTCACGGGTCGTTTCCTTGTCTTGCAGAATCATTTTGATGTCGAACACTTTTCACCCTCCAAATAAAGTACGATTTCATCCATTAACAACATGCCGGACGGGGTGAGGCGGAGACGCTCCCCGGAAAAGGCAACCAAGTGGCGTTTGTACAGAATCTCCAGATGATCCGGCCGCCGAACGTCGGCCCGGTCCACCCCTTCACGGCAGCGAAGTCCCAGCATCAGCCTTTCGAGCCGGACCTGTTCCTCCGTCAACGGGGTGTCGAAGGAACGATCAAAGGGATTTTTCAGATAAGCGGACAGGTCAGAGGGATTGGCAAAACGGCGGGTCCCGATTTTAGAATGAGCGGCCGGGCCGAATCCCAGAAAATCATGGCCGGTCCAGCAGTTCAGATTGTGGCGTGATTCACCGCCCGGTTTGGCGAAATTTGAAATCTCATAATGGCTGAAACCCGCCCCCTCAAGAAAGGCATGAGCGGTCAGGAAAAGGGCCTCATACACTTCATCATTGATCTTGTGAAAAAGTCCCATCCGATGCCGGTCCGAAAGCGGGGTATTCTCCTCAATCGAAAGACCGTAAACCGACACATGGTCCGCACCGGTTTGGATAAGCCGCTCCAACCCTTCACGGAAGTGATGGACCGATTGTCCCGGAATGCCGAACAGGAGATCCGCATTCAACCGGGTAAAACCGCTTTGCTGCAGACAGTCCAGGGATGCCAGCGCCTGATCCGCAGAGTGAAGACGGCCCAGAAAAACAAGATCCTCCTCCCGCAGCGCCTGCACACCCACACTGACACGATTGATGCCCATATCAAGCCAAGCGGCGGCCTTATCGCCGTCCACCGTGTAAGGATTGACCTCCAGAGTGATTTCACTTGTTTCGGCCAGGGCAAAAGAGCGGCGCAATCCTTTTAAGAGCAGGGCTAAAGAGGCGGTGTCCAATAAAGAAGGGGTCCCGCCGCCGAGATAAAGCGTGTCCACAGGCAAAGGCCCGTATCGGCGCATGGCCCCGTCGATTTCCTGTTGAAGTGCCGATATAAAGGCGGGAATTTCCTGCAACCGGCCTGATCGGGAATAAAAAGAACAATAATCACATTTCTGCAGGCAGAAGGGAACGTGGACATAAAGGCCTATTGGGGCGGTGGCAATGGGGTAAGACATATATCTCCTTGGGATAAAAATACACTGCCGTGTCCGATGGTGTCAAAAATTAAGTATATTTTTATCAAGAAAAACAAAATGAAATCCGTCCTCAGGCGCGGAGAAAGATATCCATCGTGAATAAGACACTGATCAAAAACACATTCTTTTTTCTGTTCGTCGCCGCCTGTTTGGGCGGGCTGGTCAACCTCTTTTCACCCCGGGCCATTGCCTGGATAGGGGATTGGGATAAATCGAAAGGCGTCGTGACCCCGGGTGGAAAAAATGATGCGGTGGTACACCGTCGTGAGATAGAACTGCCGGAAGCACAGGCGCTTTTTAAACAAGGCGTACTCTTTGTAGACGCACGGCCTAAGGAATTATACGACGAAGGCCGCATCCAGGGCGCCGTTCTCTTAAGTTTTGACGACGTCTGGAACACTATCGGTAAATTCGAAAAACAGTATCCGTCCGAAACACCCATGGTCCTCTATTGCAGCGGCCGTGAATGTCCCGATTCCCACGAGCTGGCCAAAATCTTGGTCGATTTGGGCTATTCCAGTGTGAAGGTCTTTTCGGACGGATTTCCTCTTTGGCGCGACCAGCTTTTGCCGGTTGAACCCTAAAATAAATTGACCGTTTATTTCTCTTGTTGAAAAATATTATCTAATTTAATCCCATGATTGCGGATTTGCACCTCCATTCCAACCTATCGGACGGCCTGATGGGGCTTGCCGAAATCGCCGATCTTTCCGGTCGTTATTTCACGCCGGCCGGCATTGCGGATCACATCTCTCCCTATCATAAAATCAAGGATGAAAAAAGCTTTGACGCTTATCTTAAAGCGCTTTCCCGATTCGATTTTCTGAAAGGGGGCGAACTCTGCCTGGGCGCACCGCTCTCCATTTCCAGAGAGAGCCTGAATCGATTGGACTATATCATCGGATCCGTCCATGCGCTTCGGATTGATTCCACGCTCAACCTTTTTTTCTTTGATTCCCGGGTTCGATTTCCGGATATCGGTTTTTTCACCCGTCTCTATACCGACCACCTGGTCCGGTTTCTGAATGAAACCCCGATGCACATTCTGGGCCACCCTCTATTGCTGCCGGTGTTTCTCCAGAAACAACGCGCCGACGATCTCTTTACAGATGAACAGATCGAACAAATCGTGTCCGCGGGCGTCAGGAACCAGGTGGCTTTTGAAATCAGCGGCCGGTGGCAGGTGCCCGGCGAAAAATTCCTGAGGGAGGTAAAGCGCCAGCAGGCCTCCATCGCCATCGGCAGCGACGCTCATTCGCCGGAAAGCGCCTTTAATTTCGATTATCCTCTGATGATGATGGAACGGGTGGGACTCGATCAGAGCGCTCTGTTCACACCTCAACGGAAATAGGAGAAAAGAGCATGTGCGGAATCGTCGGTTATATCGGAAAAAAAGCGGCTCTGCCGATTGTCATCAACGGGATTTCCAGACTGGATTACCGCGGGTATGATTCCGTGGGCATCACGCTGCTTGAGGAAAACAAACTATCCACCTTCAAAGCCAAAGGCAAAATAGACAATCTGCAAAAAAAACTGGATCAGAAAACGTCCAAAGCCTCCGTCGGCATCGGCCATACCCGTTGGGCCACTCATGGAAAGCCCTCGGTTAAAAACGCCCACCCGCACTTGAGCCAAAACCGGGAGATCGCAATTGTTCACAACGGCATCATTGAGAACCATCAGACCCTTCGCGCTTTTCTAACCGGTAAAGGTTATGTTTTCCGTTCCGAGACGGATACGGAAAGTGTGGCGCATCTGGTTGAATACTGCTATCATGGAAATCTGGAAGAAGCCGTGGTCTCCGCGCTCAAGGAAATTCAGGGAACCTATGGCCTCTGCATCCTGTCGGCTAAAGAAAGAGAATTAATCGTTGCGCGGCGGGGCAGTCCCATCATTATCGGTATCATTCATACCGGGGAATATATTGTGGCTTCCGACCTGACCGCCATTTCCGAACACACTAACAATATCATCTATTTATCCGATAATGATGTCGCGGTCCTCAACGAAACCGGCTACCGCATCTTCAACCTGAAGGAAGAAAAGATCAGCCGGAAGGTGGAAAAGATCTCTTGGTCCTTAAGCGCCATTGAAAAAGGCAGCTTCAAACATTTCATGCACAAGGAGATTTTCGAGCAACCCGATGCCCTCAAACGGCTCCTGGCCGGTAAATATGACGCCAAAAACAGCATCCCGAAATTCGGCGGAATCAATATTAAAGAACTGGACCTCAAGAATATCCAGCGGGTCATTATTCTGGCTTGCGGCACCAGTTGGCATGCGGGTTTGGTGGGTGAATACTACCTTGAAAAGTATGCCGGGCTTCAGGTGGAGGTGGAATATGCCTCCGAATTTCTCTGCAAGGCTGAACAACTTTCCTACCGCGATCTGGTCATTGCCATCAGCCAATCCGGGGAGACCATGGACACACTCCTGGCACTCCGCAAAGCCGTGTCGCAAAGCGCCTTGAGTCTCGGGCTCATCAATTCCGTGGGCAGCACCATTGCCCGGGAGGTCGACGGCGGTCTCTATCTGCACGTCGGACCGGAAATCGGCGTGGCCAGCACCAAAGCCTTTACCGGACAAGTCTTAAGCCTTTTTCTCCTCTCCCTTTATCTCGGCCGGGTACGCGGTTGTCTGAAAGCCGCGGAATGCGATGCACTGTTTAAACAGGCGCGAGCGCTTCCTCTTCTTCTGAAGGGGCAGCTTAAGGGGGAAAGGGCCATCATTGCCATTGCCCGGCGTTTTAAACGGGCGCCTAATTTCATTTTTCTGGGTCGGGGCATTCATTTTCCAACCGCGCTTGAAGGGGCGCTTAAACTCAAGGAGCTTTCCTATATCCATGCCGAAGGTTATCCTGCCGGTGAAATGAAGCACGGCCCCATTGCATTGGTCGATAAAAAGATGCCGGTGGTCTTTGTCGTGAAAAAGGACGACGGGCATAGCAAAATTCTAAGTAATATCGAAGAAATCAGAGCTCGAAAAGGAATCATCCTCTCGCTGATTGAAGAGAATGACAAAGACGTCCGAAAAAAATCGGATTATGTCATTAAAGTCCCAAGCACGATTCCGGATCTTTCCCCTATTGTCTACATCCTGCCGCTGCAGCTTCTGGCCTACCATATCGCACGGTTGCGCGGTTGCGAAATCGACAAACCGCGCAATCTGGCCAAAGCCGTGACCGTACAATAAAATTGGCCATGCAAGATAGAAGGGGTGTCGTGAAAGTAACGGCTCGAACAACAAACCATTCTTTCAAATCCGATACGTGTTGAAAAAGAATATCAGGGGCCCTATTGGGGCGACCTGCATATCCATTCGAAGCTGTCGTCGGATGGAATGGGTGATATTCCCTTTGAATATGCGCGGGACGCAAGCGGTCTCGACTTTGCCGCGGTCACGGACCATGTGGATTCCATCGGCCCCGACGGCTACCGAATCCTGAAGGATTGGCATGCATGTACCCATGCGGACGGGCGCTTTGTTGCCATCCCGGCGGATGAAAGAAGTCCCGTCTCCTTAGGCGGCCACCATAACCTTTATTTTGCGGACTGGGAAACTTTTGAGCGCCATTTTTCACCCTGCGGTACTTTGGATAAATCTGCTGTTGCAGCCCAATCCCGGGACTTGCAATTGCTTGACCCGCAATACGCCATGCTCATCCCCCACCATACCGGAATCAATTTCCGTAGCCTGCCCAAACCGCCCTACAAGGGGTGCGTCGTGGACTGGAATGACTGGAACGACCCGGGCCTCCGGCCGGTCATGGAAATATATTCGCACCACGGTCAAAGCGAACTCTATGCACCCGACCACCCGCTCGCTTACGAAGCCCCGCATGGCGAGGGACTGGATGCGGATTTTGTTTTCGAGGAAACGGTAACAGACGCTGCGGTCTATTACGTCCGGGTGATGCAGGAACCCATTGAATGGCCGGACATGGCTTGGAGCAGTCCCATCTGGGTCGACGTGTGAGGCGAGTAGGTTTTATTGAGAACGGAACCGACTTTTAACGGGATACTAAAATATTAATCCGGACACTTATTTCGTAAAATCAGTTTTCGGTACAATATTTTATCCTGGGTCGTTATTTTAAGAAAATAGATTCCTGAATCCTGTTTTGTCACGTTTTGAGAACTTTTCTGCTGATTTATAAAACGGTAAATTTGCCTTTTTCGGCAAAAACAGGCAAAACCTTTAGCGATTAAATCCGTTAATCAAAATTAATGTCCCAATCCGGCTTCATGTTATACATCAATATATTATGACCGTTAAAAGGGGTATTCGATAATTTGGGCATGGTTATTGATAAATCCGCCCATAGGGATTAGTGTCTTTACACTGAAAAGGGAATGATTATGGGAATTCGTTTTGCACTGCTGTTCTGTTTTTTTCTTTTTTTCAACCTCTCTTTTGGCGCAGACTCCATAGCCGCTGCGTCCACACCAGGAACACCTGCATCGGAAAAAGAATTCGATATGGGGAAACTGCGTGCCGAACTCCTGAACGAAGCGGCCGGTTTGAAAGAGAAAAAAGAGGAAAAACGATACCGTTCCTCAGGCTCCAAAGAAGCCATCATGCTGACCTTAAAGGCCATGTTTTACATCAGCATTATCTCAGTGCTGTTGTATTATGCCATCCGCTTCCTGAAAAAAGGGATGTTCGGCCGCGGTCTTTCCAGACGATTGGGTGGACGGAGCGTGCAAATTCTGGAAAGCGTCACCCTCGGTCAAAACCGCTCTCTCACGCTGATCAGAATAGCGGGCCGCGTGTTGCTCCTGGGCGCAACCGACAAGGAAATCCGTTCACTCACCACTTTTGAAGACGCAGAAAGCGTGGCAGCCATCAATCGGCAATATGAAGACCCTGTGCCGGTCGTGGCCGCCGGTTTTTCTAATACGGTCAATGCCTTCCTCGGCCGGCTGAAAGGCGATAGCGCTGTCCGGCCGCTCTCTTCCATGCAGGAAACCAAGGAATAAGGACATCTCATGAAAACCCGCCTCTTTCCCCTGATCATTCTGACTGCGCTTTTCATGCACTTTGCCGCAGATTCGGCGTCAGCCCAAATCCTGCCTAAAGTGACGCTCGGTTTTTCCGAATCTAAAACACCGGAAGATGCGGCCGTGACATTGGAACTCATCTTCCTCCTTACGGTCCTGACCATTTCACCTTCGATTCTCATCATGATGACCGCCTTTACACGCATTGTGATCGTCCTTTCCTTTGTGCGCCGCGCCTTGGGTACACAGACACTGCCGCCCAACCAGGTGGTCATGGGAATGGCCCTTTTTCTGACCATCTTTGTCATGATGCCCGCCTTCCAACAGATCAATGACAAGGCGCTCCAGCCCTATTTGGCGGAACAAATCGATTACAAGGTGGCGCTCAAAGAAGCCATGTCCCCGCTGCGCACTTTCATGCTGCGTCAAGTGGAGGAAAAAGATATCGCCCTGTTCGTGCGCATTTCAAAGATGGACATCCCGCGTAATGTGGATGATCTGCCGAATACGGTCATCATCCCCGCCTTTATCACCACGGAACTGAAGAAATCCTTCATCATCGGTTTTCTGCTGTATATTCCTTTCTTAGTCATTGATATGGTGGTCGCGTCCATCCTCATGTCCATGGGTATGATGATGCTGCCGCCGGTGATGATTTCGCTGCCGTTAAAACTCATCCTGTTCGTGCTGGTCGACGGATGGCATCTCATTATCCAGCAGATTGTCGTCAGTTTTAATTAACCTTGGGAGTATGGCATGAACATGTCCATGGTCATTGACATTACGCGTGATTCTCTTTTCTTAACCATGTATCTGGCCGGTCCGCTTCTCCTGGTCGGACTGGCGGTCGGTTTGGCCATCGGTATTTTCCAGGCAGTCACCCAAATCCATGAAATGACCCTCACCTTTATTCCTAAAATATTGGCCGTGGGCGCGGTTTTTCTGCTGATGCTTCCCTGGATGCTCCAGAAATTCATGGATTTCACCATCAACATCTTCAATATGGTCGCCCTGGTCGGGCACTGATGCAAACCGTTGCCGATGTCACCGTAGATCAGATTCTCTGCTTTCTGATGGCCTTGACGCGCATCGGCACCATGATGGCTGTTTTCCCCATTTTAGGCTCTCGCAGCACACCGGTCATGGCCAAAGCCGCCTTTGCGCTGGCCTTGACCATTATTCTCTTTCCCCTGATCCCGGCCCAAAGCGTCGTGTTACCCACCGGTGTTTTTTCCTTTACCGTGGTTGTGATCAAGGAGATGATGATTGGGATGGTGCTGGGTTTTGCCGGAAGTCTTTTCTTTGCGGTAATTCAATTCGGCGGAAAAATCATTGACCAGGAAATGGCCTTTGCCATGACCGATGCCATTGATCCGGTCACCGAGACCGAGACCACGGCCACAGGCCAGTTCTTCACCATTCTCTTTTCGATCATCTTTCTGCTCATCGGCGGCCACCATATCTTTATCCGGGCCATGGCCTACAGTTTTGAGAAAATCAACGTGGGGCAGGTCACTTTTGCCTCAGGCCCCATTGCAAAGCACCTCGTCAAGATGACGGCCGACATCTTCATCCTGGGCCTCAAGTTCGCCTCCCCGATTATGGCAACGCTCATTCTCACCACCGTGATTCTGGGCATCATTGCACGCACCCTGCCGCAGCTCAACATCTTCATCGTGGGACTGCCGCTGAAAATCGGCATCGGATTCATTGTCATCATCACTTGTTTGCCCGGATTCAACACCCTTTTCCAGAGCATCGTCTTTTCCATGAAAGACGATCTCTACCTATTGATGAAACTGATGTCTTAGCCCTTTGACGGATAATCGGATAATACCATGGCAGACCAAGAAGAAAAAACAGAACAACCTACCGGTAAACGGAAATCCGAAGCCCGGAACAACGGCCAGGTGCCTAAAAGCCAGGAGCTCAACTCCGTGGCCATGCTGGTCACCGGTTTTTGCCTGCTCTATCTCTATCGCCACCGTCTCTATGACGGTCTGACCAGCATGATGATCTTGGTTTTTCAGGAAGCCACCCGTTTCACCTTTTCACCGGAAAATGTGATTTTTTATTGCAAAGTAGGTCTTCTCTGGATGCTTCGCCTATTGGCACCCATCCTGGCCATTCTCCTTGTCGTGGGCGTGGCAATTAATATCCTTCAAACCGGTTTTCTGATGACCCTTAAACCCATTATGCCGAAAATGAGCAAATTAAACCCATTTTCAGGCCTAAAATCCCTCTTTTCCTTTTCAAAAGTCTTTGATCTGTTTAAAAATTTGGCAAAACTATCGCTTATCGGTTGGGTAGCTTATCAGGGAATTAGGGACAATATGCCTATTTTCTTAGGGTTATGGGATTGCAGCCTTGGTCAAACGTTTGAGGTATTATTAATAACCATCTTTAAGGTTGGCATGAAAATTGCGATTCTTCTCATCATTCTGGGTATCATTGATTTTATTTATCAGCGGTACAAGAACAACCAGAAGATGAAAATGACCAAACATGAAGTTAAAGAAGAGCGAAAACAGATGGAAGGTGATCCCAAAGTGAAGGCAAGAATCCGTTCCATCCAGATGGAGATGGCCCGCAGGCGTATGATGGGCGAAGTGCCTAAGGCCACGGTAGTTATCACCAACCCAACCTTTATCGCCATAGCGCTTAAATACGAAATGGGTGTAGACAAGGCACCCGTTGTACTGGCAAAAGGAAAACGGAAGATTGCTGAGAAAATTAAGGAAATCGCACGGGAAAATAATATCCCCATTGTGGAAGACAAACCGTTGGCCCGTGCCATGTATGATGTTATCGAAGTGGGGGAACAGATTCCGCAGGAATATTTTACCTCAGTGGCTGAAATTCTTGCCTATGTTTACCGCTTAAAGGAAAAGGCAGCCTGATATGAAAATCAGACAATTCGTCAAACTGGCATTCCCGGTCATCCTGGCGGTTATGATACTGCAAGGATGCAGCAAGGATTCCTCCAATCCGACCGGACCCACTACCGAGACACCGTCCATCACCATCCGAACCACCTATAAACAATTTCTCGGCACACCGATCACCCTTTATGCCACATTTTCCCCGGCCGTGCGCGAAAGCGATATCGCCTGGATGCAGAAGGGACAGATTTTGTACCGCGCCTCACAAACAAACGGCACTCGCCGCATCACAGCCGACACACTCATTATCAATTATAATAACCTGCCCGCCTTTTCCGACGAATACAACAAGGATACGCTCTTCATCCGGATGCTCTCCAATACCGATCTCATTTCTAACCGGCTCATCATCCCTCTGATGAACCATCGGCCGGTGCTGGACAGTGCACTGATGAACAATATCCGCGTTTTTAAGGCAGGCCAAACGGTTGTCCGGCTTCACCTGAATACCCAGATTCAAGGCCGGCTCCGCACCTATGTACGTGACATTGACGGACAAACCGTCAAATGCCGTGTGCTGGGCCTGACCGGATACGACACGCTTCTTTCCGATACGATCTGGCGTTTCAACGGCTATTCGTCGGACACGACATTCGAGGCCACCTTGGAAGCCTATGACGGACAGGGCGGCACACTTCAACTTCCCATGGAAATTATTGTTTACAGCGAAGCACACTGCATCTGGATTGCCTCATCGAATCAAAACAACGTCTCCTATCTAAGCAAGCTAACCGGGGACGGCCAATACCTCTTTTCCGCGGATCGCTTCAAACAGATTAAACAGCTGGCGATTTATCCGACCAGCGAACGTAGTATGGAATCCGTCTGGATTGTGGATTGGAACAGTACCTCTGTATCCAAAGACACGGTTTTTATCCTTGACGATGATGGACGGGTTCGGTATGCCATCGGCGGATTCAAAGATCGCATCAACCATCTTTCCTTAAACTTGAATGACAACATTGCTTATATGACGGAAGGCGACACCACGCTGCGCCGTATCGATGGTTCAAGCCGTCTTTCCACGCTCATGCGCCTGCCCTCCGGTTACACCGCCGAAGTGCTGGCCGCTCATCCCAGCAATATCGACGAATATTGGTTATCTGTTTATAAAAGTTCGGATGCGAAACGAAAGGTGATCCATTATAACGGCAGCAGCGCCACGGACACGCTGAATTACGACTCTTTGTCGGCCATTGCCTCTCTGTCGCTTTCACCTCGGAATAATATCTACTGGATTGGCGAAGATGCTAAAGTCGTTGTTTGTCGTCTGAATACGGACACGGTTATCTCCGTGATTACCGGATTTCACCAGCCCTACGTCGTATCAGACCAGCGCTCAGGACAGCCCTATTGTTGGATTTCGGATCGCGGTACCAGCAAGCTCTATCGTTTGAGCCTCTCCAACAGCACCACCACCTTGAGCGCCCGTACTACCGTCAGTGCCGCGGAGACAGCCAATCTCTGTGAGAGCGTATCCCTCGGCGACGGACTTGTTTTTCAGGAAGCCATGGCCCTGGATTATACCCAGAGCACCCAACCCCGCCTGCTCGTCGCGGATTTCAACCAGAACCGTATTCTCCAGCTCAATGGATTGACCGGAGCGCTTCTGGATGAGTTTTACATGGCGGATCTGGAACTGGAAAACCCGGAAGCCATTTCCGTCAACGTGATTGTGTATTAAAAGGAATTGATTGTGGAAGCGGTCCAAAAAACACAAAATCTCTTCGCCAAGCTGCTGAAGAACAACGACTACCTGGTAGCCACCGGTATCATCGGTGTGCTGGTGGTCATGATCATTCCGCTGCCCACCCAGCTTCTTGACATTCTTCTTTCGGCCAGCATCTCGGTTTCCATTGTCATCATTATGGTCTCCATGTATGCGGAGCGGCCCATCGATTTCTCGGTCTTCCCCGGACTTCTGCTTGTCATCACCCTGTTCAGACTCTCGCTGAACGTGGCCACCACCCGCCTTATTTTAGGCGAAGCCGACGCCGGAGTCGTAGTGAATGCGTTCGGCACCTTTGTCACCAAGGGCAACGCCGTAGTGGGTGCCATCATCTTCATCATTCTGGTGGTCATCAACTTCATCGTCATCACCAAGGGCAGCACCCGTATTGCGGAAGTGGCCGCCCGTTTCACCTTGGATGCCATGCCCGGCAAACAGATGGCCATTGATGCGGATCTCAATTCAGGCCTCATTACCGAAGCGGATGCGCGTTCCCGACGCGATGTCATCAAACGCGAAGCCGATTTCTACGGCGCCATGGATGGTGCGAGTAAGTTCGTGCGCGGCGATGCCATGGCCGGTATCATCATCACATTCATCAACATCATCGGCGGTTTCCTCATC
>MGVN01000107.1:15219-36906 GCA_001800515.1 Elusimicrobia bacterium RIFOXYB2_FULL_49_7
AAGATGGATTTCGCCACCGCAGTGGAAGTCTATACGAAACTGACCATCGGTGACGGTCTGGTCACACAGATGCCGGCACTGATCATCTCCACGGCATCGGGTCTTATCGTGTCCCGCGCAGCCAGCGAATCGAATCTGGGCAGTGAAATTACGGGTCAGTTGACCCAAAGCCCCAAAGCCCTTTTCATTGCCAGCGGCATCATGGGTTTCTTTGCCATTATACCGGGCCTGCCGACACTGCCCTTTCTGGCGCTTTCCCTCTTTGCCGGCGCCACCGGTTATGTCACCAGCCGCGGCTTGCTTAAAAAAGAGGTCGACGTTGCGGTTCCGGAAGCGGACACCAAACCCAAGGAACGCATCGAAGACTATCTCACGGTCGACCAGATGGAGATGGAAATCGGCTACGGCCTTATCCCGCTTGTGGATGTAAGCCAAGGCGGCGACCTGCTCGAACGCATTACCATGATCCGGCGCCAATGCGCCACGGAAATGGGGATCATCGTACCACCCATCCGTATCCGCGACAATATCCAGTTGAAACCCAACGAATATCGCATGAAAATTAAGAATGTGGAAGTGGCACGCGGCGAACTGATGAGCGGTTGCTATTTGGCCATGAATCCGGGCAGCATAAGCCGCGAAATGCGCGGCATCAAAACCAAGGAACCGGCGTTCGGGTTGCCCGCACTCTGGATTACGGAGTCTCAGAAGGAAGAAGCGGAACTGGCCGGATATACCGTGGTCGAACTGCCGGCCGTTATTGCTACGCATCTGACCGAAATGATTAAAGGTCATGCCCACGAAATCATCACGCGTCAGGATATCAAGAGTCTGGTGGACAATCTCAAGCAGACCCATGCCACGGTAGTGGATGAACTCATCCCGAGCAAGCTCTCCGTGGGCGACGTACAAAAGGTACTCATCAATCTGCTCAAGGAACGCGTCTCCATCCGCAATCTGGCCAATGTTCTTGAAATTCTTTCCGACCATGTGGAAAAAACAAAAGATGTGGAAGTCCTGACCGAATTCGTACGCGACGGTCTCTCTCGCCAAATCTGCGACCAGTACAAAGATGACAAGGCTACCGTATCCGTTATCACGCTGGATCCCAAACTGGAACAGCTGCTCGAAGTCTCGCTGCAACAAACCGACCGGGGCAATAAACTGGTCCTGCGACCGGAAATGGCCGGCAAGATCCTCGAAGCCACGGCACAGGAAGCCTCGCGCGTCATGGCCAAGAATGAACAGCCCATTGTCATCACTTCTCCGCTCGTGCGCGCCCAATTCCGTAAGCTCATTGAAGCGGCCAATCCGAATATTGTCGTCCTTTCCTATAACGAAATCGCCCGCGGGATCAACATCCGATCCACGGGCATGATAAAGGTGGCGGATCATGAAAATTAAGAAATTCACCTCGAGATCCATGAAGGAAGGCCTTCTCCTGGTCAAAGCCGAACTCGGACCGGACGCGGTCATCCTGAACACCCGAAAAGTGGGCGGGCTTTCCCCCTTTTCCGGGGAAAAGATTGAAATCACCGCTGCGCTGGACGAAAACAGTTTCGCCAGACCGAACACAAGCGTACTGATGGAAAAAGAAACGGCGACCTATTCCCCGCGCAATCTGAAACGGGCCGCTGCGTTCCAAGGACAAGCCCGCACAGCCACAGCCGAAATGGACCCGCCGACCGTATCGGATACCTCTTCCCGTACGACCCCGGATGACTTTGCGCTCTTGAAGCAGGATCTTGATCGCATGAAAAATGCGGTCTATTCCATCGCCGAGCGGGTACGCAGCAAGAACGACGGCAGCACCCCCGAAGCCATCAGCGTAGCCCGTTACCTCCTGGAACAGAACGAGGTCGAACCCGTACTGGTGGATGATCTCATCGGCCGTCTGAAACGGACGATGCCGGAATCCGACCTGTCGAATCGCACTCTGCTCCGTAACGCCCTTCTGAAACTCATTCAGGAGGATGTCGTCTTAAGCGGCCATATCGCAAAACAATCCGGCACGGCCCGTCGTATCGCACTTGTGGGTCCTACCGGCGTAGGCAAGACAACGAGCATCGCCAAACTCGCCTCCCATTTCCGGCTTCTGAAAAACATGAACATCGCACTCATCGCTGCAGATAATTACCGGATGGCCGCCATTGAACAGATACAAGCGTTTGCCGCCATTGCCGGGCTCCCGGTGGAAATCGTCTTTTCCGAAGAGGAAATGCGCTCAGCGGTCAGGAAGTTCGACCGCTATGATCTGGTTTTCATTGACACCGCCGGCCGTTCCCAGCGCAATTCGGAACACATGCAGGATCTGAAGCGGGTTCTCACTGCCGCTGAGCCGGACGAGACCCATCTTGTGGTCTCGCTGACCACCAAATCATCGGACATGAAGGAGATTGCGAGAAGCTACGGTGAAACCGGTTTCACCCATCTTCTCTACACAAAACTTGATGAAACATTAAGTTACGGTTCACTCTATAATCTGGCCATGGCAACCAAACGGCCCCTCTCTTATCTTTCCACCGGACAGAACGTACCGGACGATCTTCGTGTCGCATCGGCCCGGGAAATCGCCAATCTCATCGCCGGCGGGGGTGAAATATGATTGATCAAGCCCAAGGACTGAGAACGCTTGTTGCACAGACCGTGCTTCGTCCGCGTGTCGCTGAAGTGATGGACGAAGTGGGGCTCTCTCCTTTTTCCACCGGCTGCACGACCATTGCCGTCACCAGCGGCAAAGGCGGGGTGGGCAAAACAAATATCAGCATCAATTTGGCGCTCGCACTCGCACGGATGAATAAAAAGGTGGTTCTCTTCGATGCGGATTTGGGACTCGCCAATGTCAATATTCTACTGGGTATCAATCCCCGTTGGACCCTGCTCGACGTAGTCGAAGGCCGCGCCGTATTAGGGGAAATCCTGATTCAGGGCCCCGGTAATCTTTCCATTGTTCCTGCCGGCAGCGGCGTGGAACGGATGGCTAATCTCGATTCTATTGCTCTCATGAAACTCCTGCGCAGCCTGACCGTGCTCGAAGAATCCTGTGATTACCTGATTTTCGATACCTCGGCCGGTATCTCGAACATGGTAAAGGCCTTTGTCAATACCGCGGACATGCCCCTGGTGGTTGCTACTCCGGAACCCTCCTCCATGGCTGATGCCTACGCAGCAGTCAAGATGATTTACAACAGTGGTAAGGCGGAAGTCAACCTTATCTCCAACATGGTGAAGGACGAGGAAGAGGGTTTCGCCGTCTTCAATAAACTTTCTCTTCTCACCCGGCGCTTCCTGAACCGCACACCCAAATACCTGGGCGCCCTGCCGTCGGACCGCCACCTGATTGCCGGCGTCCGCAGCCAAAACCCGGTGCTGCTCTCCCAGGCAAACGCCCCCTTTTCACGGAGCGTCACCCGCCTGGCTCACCGCCTGCTCGGTCACACCCCGGAGCGGGACAGCACCTTCTTCCATCGTCTTTTTGATTTGTTCCGGTAAGAAGGAGGAATGAACGATGACCCTCATGGTCCGGCGAATCGCCCAGATATTAAGTCTTTTTGTTTTTCTGTTGCTTTTGATTGTCGGGATTTTCAGTCGGGAGGACTTTGCGCTTGTCCACCTGCCTATTATTGTTTTGAAAGCCTTTATAGGATATGTTATTTTCTGGTTGTTGGGAATCGTGGTCTCAGACATTCTGCTGAAGGCCGTTTTGCACAGCATGGAGGATCAGGCCATGGAGGAATGGGAAGGCGGCCTGCTTTCCCGTTTCATACCCGACAAAAACGACGAATTGAAGAAGATCAACACGGATTGAACCGGATATGGGCGTAGAAAAACTGTGGGAAGAATATGTCCGAACCCGCTCCAAGGCGATCAAGGACAAGCTGCTAGTGGAATACGCCCCCTTGGTCAAATACACGGCCTATCGCATGGCCGTGAACCTACCTAAATCCGTGGAGGTGAATGATCTCATGGGCGCAGGCGTCATGGGACTCATCAAATCCGTGGAAAGCTTTGATCCCGGCCGCGACATCAAATTTGAAACCTATGCCTCTCATAAGATCCGGGGAGCCATTCTTGATGATTTGCGTGCCTTGGACTGGATTCCCCGTTCCATCCGGCAGAAGTCGCGCGCACTTCAGAGGGTCTACGTCAAACTCGAAGGCGACCTGAAACGTATGCCCTATGATGATGAGGTGGCTGCGGAAATGAAGATCTCGCTCAAAGAACTTGAGGAGATGCTTTCAGACGTCACCCCCACCACCATTCTGTCGCTTGAAGAGACCCTCTCCTCCCAGGACGGTGAAAGCAAACAAATCACCATTCTCGACGTTATCGAGGATCCGAACGGCACCAACCCGCTTAAAGAACTGGGGTTTGAAGAAACCAAACGCATTCTCAAGGAGACCATTACCGCCTTACCGGAAAAAGAGAAGTTGGTCATCGCTCTTTACCATTATGAAGAGCTGACGCTCAAGGAAATCGGCGAAGTCTTGGGCATCTCCGAATCCCGCGTCTCACAAATTCATTCCAAAGCCATCCTCAAGCTCCGCAGCCGGTTGATCCGAAAAATAAACGAATAGGTCACAGGTCCGGGGGAACCACCCATGCGCGGCATTGACTTTCAAGACAGCCTGTACCGTTCCCAGCCTGTTGAAAAGGTTCAGGCCCGGGTACAGCAACAAAATATAGACGAACAACACTTGAATCAGCTTAAAAAAGGCGCAGAGGATGAAATCAAGGATAAAACCACCCAGCAGACCGAGCAGGGTGACGAACCGCGCATCACGGACCGCGAAAAACGGGACCGGGAATTCCGACAGCGCGAACGCCGGCGCAAGAAAAAAGAAGCGGACGCAGAAAATGACAATCCGCAATCACCCCGCGATAGTACCAGTTTTATCGACCTCCAAGCTTAACGCATGACCGGCCGCCGAACCACCGCACAACTCGGCCGGGCCGGCAAAATCCGGTTCCTGGCTGAAAAAATCATCGCCCTCCCCACCCTGCCTGCGGTGGTCGCCAAACTCATGGAACTGGTGGACAGTCCAAAAACATCGGCCCGTATCCTGGCCCGTCTGGTGGAAGGCGATCAAGTCCTCACCGCCCGCGTGCTCAAACTCGCCAACAGCGCCTATTACGGTTATCAGCGTCAGGTGGCTACCGTACCACTGGCCATCGTGGTGGTCGGCTTTGATGCAGTCAAGGACATGGGCTTATCCGTTTCGGTCATGGACTCCTTTAAAGACGATCTTGACACCCCTCATTTCAGCCTGTCCAAATTCTGGGAACATGCCATTTCCGTGGGTGTGGGGACACAGATGCTCTGTCGGCGTTATGCCCCGGAATTTCTGGGGGAATCCTTTGCCGCTGGTCTGCTGCACGACCTGGGAAAAATCGTTTTGAATCATTATCTGCATGAAGATTTTGTGGAAATTCTGGAGCGCGTGTACGAAGAAGGCATGGACCTTCTGGAAGCGGAATCTCTGGTGCTGGACGCCACTCATGACCGCATCGGCGGCTGGCTGGCGGATAAATGGAATATGCCATACCCTATTGTCAAAGCCATCGAATTCCACCATCATCCTTTCCTGGCCGACAAGTACCAGCCGCTCGCAGCCATGGTGAAACTTGCGGATCACTTAAGCCGGGTTTGGCGTATCGGCTTATCCGGGAACGCTCATGACCCGCAGTTCTCGGCTGAGGATGTGGAATATTACGCGAAGCTGGGGGTCGATATCTCGGAAGCCGCGTTATCGATAGTTCGAGAGGAATTCCTGGTCCACTTGGAAAAGTCGGGCGGATTCATCAATATCATCAAAGGTGAAGAACTGCCGGAAACCGATGCGGAAATCAAACCCTCCGTCTAAAAAAGGAGTCCCCTGATGGATGCCATTCATGTCAAATGCCCCTGCTGTAAAGCGTCCCTAACCGTGAGTACCGAAAGCGGACAGGTACTCCATTTCGAGGAATTGAAGCGCGGTCCTGCGGATTTTGGAAATTTTCTGGATAAACAAAAAAATCGCAGCGAAGAATTGACGCGGAAATTCGAGCAGGCCAAGGAAAAGAGCCAGTCAAGGCTCCAGACCATCAATGAAAAGGTGGAATGGAAAAAACAGCACCTGGACGAAAGACCGGCCGATTAAAACTTATAACCGATTCTCATTGGAATCAAAAATGAGGTTCCGCTGGCTCCTTCCGGCGCATCTTCAAACTTCGGATTAACAGATTCATATTGAAGACCCATCCCGAACATAAACCGACCCGAAAAAACCCATTCGGCCATTCCTTTTCCGTAAAAGCCAAGTCCCGTCGCCCATCCGGAATAAAAGGGAGTATTGGCGGGAAATAAATCCTTGTATTCATCATCCATCTTGAAAAAATCATAGCAAAGGCCTGCGCCAAAAACAATCCGCCACAATAAGAATGGAGTTGCTCTGACCACAGGAGCGGCATTGATGCCTAATCGCAATACCATCTCATTATATAACATCAGCGGTTTATATCCTTGCTTTTGAGAAGAGGTCCCACCATAAAAATCATAATCAAATTCCACGCCGAATTGGTTCCAATAGTATTGATAGGATAACCCAACCAGTGTTTTCGATAAATTATCGGGTGCTGGAGATAATCCTGTCTCATGCTGATCTCCACCGGTCAGAAAACCAATGGCTATATTGAAAATAATCTCCGATCCGACCTGTGAAAGCGTATCAGTGCGAACCCCTGTTGAGAGTTCTTGAGATATGACAGGCATACTCAGGACAAAGAGGCAAAAGCACAAAAGATAAGATTGGACGATTTTCATATTCTTCCTTTTATTTCTGACTAACCATTGGATGGTAAATTTGTTGCAACAGTTCATCCATATAGGGACCGAAGTTATCAAGAACACTTATATAGTTCGTCAAATTATCCGGTGATCCTTCCGAGCTTTCGGCATTCGCAATTCCTTTTAAAATAAGATTGCCTTCCTTGTTAAAATAATAGACCCGAGCCATCATCAGACGCCGTCCGGTGATGCCGAACATGCCGACCGATAATGTGGGCACAGAGACGACTGACACAATAGCACCATCTGTTTCAAGGGCATTACAGATTTTAGCAATATTTTCTTTGGTCGCGGCCTCTGTTTTTTCAATAACAGATAGCGCATTACTTGTTTTAGAGAAATCAAAGAAGTTTTTTCCGGACTTGGGTATGGAAATCTCAGTAAATTCGGAATGTTTGATGTTATTGTTAAATAATGTAACCCCCTTCTCAGGCAAAGCCAAAAAAGAAGGAGAATCGTAAAGATCGTTCCCGAATAACACATCCTGGCCTGAGACGGCTTTTAGTTTATTGCCAAGCAGAATGGAGAAATCTTCGGATTTATCCTTATTAACCTGAACAATTCGAACGCCGATCTTCATCATGGAACCCTTATACATACCGGCATCTATCAGTGGAAATAAAGGAACATCCGGCGGGGCAACAATAAACTCAATTAAAGCAGCTTTTTTCAACTGTGCTGCAAATGCGGGGTCCCCTTCCACTTTGATAAGCTTGGTCGAACAGGAGCAAAAAACAAGTATTAAGAAAACAATGAGCAATCTTGAGACTGTTCGCATAAATTTTTCTCCTTTTATTTAATAACGAATCTTATTCTTGCATGGGAAATTAGACCATAATATACTTGAAAACTATCCTGAAATAAAATGAATTCAGGTCGAACTATTCATCTTCAACTATAATCGAACATTATGATCAATTTCATTACTATGTTCGATTATATTACAATGAGAAAAATCATGCCTTTATTTAAAACAGCTTTACAGTATGAACCAGTGTCATATACAAACCCAACAACCAAATAGGTAAGCATTCGACCCAACGTGTACAGTAACCCTGCAACCAGAATACCGCGCGTATTTCCTGTCCGCCGGCCCACATAGGAAATAGCCGCAATATTCGTTGCCAGAGGACAGGGGCTGATGGAAGTGGTCACCCCTAAACCGAACGCCACGCCCAAATCGAGAAATAGGGAGTCCATGATCAGGAACCCATTTTTCCACATGGCGCTCCATACGAAGCCTGCCGATGATCAATCCTGACAAGAAAGCGATAATCAGACCCGTGGACATATAAAGTAGCGCCACTTTCACCAGGACAATTATGACCGGAACTTTAATCCGTAGATTAATTTGATTTTTTTAATATTTCTGCGGAGGACAAGCACTACCTGCCGCCCCGGAAGGGCCGCATCCGCTCGAAGGACAGCAGCCCCCTGAGCCGCTGGAGGCGACATAGGCCTGCAACACCTTATCAACCGTTATCTCACCGGTCACTTTGCCCATCCCTTTTCCCTTGCTCATCACCAGCACGACAGGCAAAACCATCTGACCAATCATGTTCTGATGATCCGCCGAATTCGCTTGAAGCTGATAAACGGAAAGACGGGTTCCCTTTTCCCGTATGGCCTTCCAGGCCGACTGCAGGGCGGCCGCGTCAGCAGCCGGGATCGACTCGCCGATTTTGGAGGGCACCCATACCATCACCGCATCCCGGTTCAGGGCCTTTTGATTCAACTCTCCCAGAGAGGCAAGCGAGTCCACGGTAAAACGGGCCGTATCTGCTGCTGAACCGACCTGTCCTGCGGATTGTTTTTGTGAAGCCATAAAAGCCGCATTGGCCGCAACCGGCGAAAGCGGCGCTTGAAAGAGGAACTTAAAAACTAATATGCCGCCTACCGCCAAACTGACGACAATCAACAGGACTTTCTTTCCATTTGACGCCCTGGGTTTTACGCCACATCCGCAATCCGGGCCGCAGCATGGTTCAAAAGAAGGCTTGCCAATGGATTCTTGCTCACTCATACTTTCCCCCTTTTGCTTGATAGGTGTTTTTTCAACCAACCCAGAATATCCAAAACAGCCGGTGACGCCGAATTGTTTGCCAATCTATGTAGAGGGTGCTAATTTCAGAAATTCCACTATCTTACAGACACAGAGCTCCCGATTATAAAGCAAAACCAGCGCCTTGATCCGGTTCTCATCAGACAGCGCTTTGGCGATTAAAATGATTTCCTTCATGGCTATTCCCCGAGCGGGGTGCGAATCAGACCTTGAATCGTTTGACCATCTGTTCCAATTCAACGGCCAACCGGGAAAGGTCTCGGGTACTCTCCTGCACCTCCTTAACGCTGCCGGCCGTGTCTTCGACCGCCTGGTGGACACGTTGGATACCGGAAGAAACTTCCGTGAGGCCGCGAGCCGATTCCTTTACATTCTGTGCAATATCCTCCGCGGACCGGGAAGCATTGCCCACATTGCCGGCGATCTCCCGAATGGTCGTGCTTTGTTCCTCCACCGCTGCGGCAATCGTCTGGGAAATGGCATCCACCTCTTCGATAACTTGGGTGATGGATGCGATGGCTTTGGACGCGCCTTCTGTATTGGAGCGCATCTCGGTTATTTGTTCGGATATCTTCTGGGTGGCCTGAGCGGTTTGCTGGGCCAGCTCCTTCACCTCTCCTGCCACCACAGCAAATCCCTTGCCTGCAGCACCGGCACGAGCCGCTTCAATGGTTGCATTAAGTGCCAGCAGATTGGTCTGTGAAGCAATACTGGTAATCACATCCAGGATTTTGCCGATTTCCGCGGCAGACGTGGACAGACGGTTCATAATCTGGCGGGTCTGCTGTGCTTCATTATTGGCTGCCCCGGCAATCTGCTTTTCCTTCTGGCATTGGCGCGCCACTTCCGTGAGGGACAGGTTCATCTCCTGAATCGAAGAGGCGACGGTCCCAACCGCATCGGACATCTGGGTGGCAGCGCCGGAAATATTGCCGACATTCGCGGTCGCTTGTTCCGTGGCGCCGGCCACGGTATTGGACTGGGTCGTCATCTTTTCCGCGCTCAGTAACAACACCCCCGAGGTTCCGGTCAGTTTATTGGAGGAGATGGAAACCGACCCCGCCCCGGCAACGATCCCGGATACCAGCTTGACGAGACTGTTTTGCATTTCTTTGATGGAATGGCCCAGCTTGCCGATCTCGTTCTTCGACTCAAGCAAGGCCTGCAAATCCCGATCATTTTCATCGAGCACCAAATTCCCGATTGCAAGATTTCGTGCAATTCCATCCAGCTTTTCAATGGGCCGGGTCATGGAACGGGCGGAATAGATCGAAAAGAAAATACCGAGCAAAATAGCAATGAGGCAGACACCTACCGTGATGAAAGTAAATTTCCGAAGTCCCTCCAGAAACTCATCAAAAGGCGCACCGGCTCCGACAATCCAGTCCCACTCCTTAAAATAACAAAAACCACTCATCTTTTCTTTGGCCGTTGTTTCGCCGGGATTCTTCCAGGGATAGCTCAACAAAGCCGTTTCACCGGGGTTAAGAGAAAGAGCTTTATGAACCATATTCTGAATAAAAAAGCTGCCATTGGCATCCTGTGTATTCCAAATATTCTCTCCATCACGCTTATTTTGGGCGGAGAGAATGTAATTACCCGCGGTATCCAGGATGAAGATATAACCGCTTTTCCCAACCACCTGCTGGGCAAATTGCTTTCTAACCATTTCCTGATGGATTTTTTCGTCCATGCCCACAAACACGGCCCCCACAATGCGGCCGTTCTCATCGCGGACAGGCTCATAGGCTGTTATATATAATTTATTGACTACAAAAGCACGCCCAAAATAGGGTTTTCCTTCCAGAATAGATTGACAAACCGGCGAACTTTTCGGAATATACGTTCCGGTGGCCCGCACCCCTTTTTCATCCTTTACCGTGGTAATGATCCGGAGCATGCCTTGGGGGATAAGTTGAAAGATCGTCACATGGGATCCGGTCACCTCTTTTGTTCTATCAACCATCGCAAACTCTTTATCCATCGGGTCGCCATTGACCCGCATTGTAGGGATAGTTATTTGAGTTACTTCTTTAGTCATCTGGTTGACTGCCTGAACTTTTACAGGGGTTCGCTCATCCAAAACGATTTTTCGGCCGGTTCGTAAACCGATAATAATGTTTGTGTGGGCCACATTCAGATCTTTTTTGACCTTGCTCATGGCAGCTTCATACATGCTGGTCGTGGTCACATAGCAACTCGCGGCATATTGTTTTAACATTTCTGATGTTGTATGCAAGGTATCTTGCCGAATGACAATGTAACTGATAATAGTAAGAATCATGATCGGTACAATGATCAGTAAGAGAGAATAGCCGATAAGCAGTTTCCGGATACTGATATTATTGATTTTTACCATTTGATACTCCGATATAGATGGAATGGGACGACTATGGTAAAATATAAATATATCAACAAACCGTTGTCAGGTTTGAAATGCCGAACAAATGGGTTATTTACCGGCCCTTTTCGATCCTATCACGTACCCATTGGAATGGTTCGGATAATAGGGCCTTGTTCAAAAGGCTTTGAGATACATTATCCTGAAAACGCACCAAGGCCTCCGCTCCGGCTGCCCGCAGATTCTCATCCGAAGACGTCAGCGCAATTTCAAAAAGAGGGCGGGATGATTCATCCCTAAACCGTCCCAGGGAGTGAAGGGCTGCAATCTGGCCCAATTTGAAGCCTGAATCCACGGCTGCCCGGTAAAAGGTGCAAAGCAAAGGAAGCAAGGAGGTATCCCCGGTTGAGCCGGCAGCCCCGGCAGCCAGAATTCGGGTATCCCAATCCGGATCCGTTATAAAACGGCGTGCTGCCGGGGCAGCCGAGACATCTCCCACCTGTGCCAGAAGTCGTAAAAGCGCCCATCGCTGTCCTTGATCCGCGCTATCGCTGAGACAGGCTGCGGTCAACCCTTTTGAAAAACCTTTCCATCCTTGTTGGACCGCCTGGTGGCCGATGATAACCGTGGTCTTGAGCCACTGAGAGGTCGCGGCAAAACACACGCCTTCTGCTTGGGAAACCAATCGTTGAAGAACGGCACGCGCTTTTTCCGGACTCATCAAATAGAGGGCAATAACACCCTTTTCTTTGACCGGAGAGCGTATATCCGCACAACACAAGGATTCCACCACAGCAAAGGTCCCGCTATCGGAACGATCGATAAGATATTCCAGGGCTTGAAGAGTACGGGCTGAATCGCGCAGATCAGCCAGCAGGACATCCGTTGTTCTTTCCGGAGAAAGCGCTTTTTCCATCCACCGGTCACGCGTGGTTTCCGCGCGTGTTAAGGGGAGCATGGAACCCAACATCCGAGGGTATTCCTTTGAGATCGCCCGATTGCCGCGACCATTGGCCGCCACCCCTTCCACGGAAAGGGATCGACAACGAGCGTCGTTCCACTGCTTTCCGGCCACGGCAATGGTATAGGTATAGGGCGTTTTTTCGACCCGAGTCACATTTCGCCGTTCCTTACCCATCGAATCATCCCAGACATAGGTGATTTGAAGCGCCTTTCCCGGGGCCAATTCTCCTTGCACCGTGATGGTATTCAAACCCGGCTGCAACTGAGGCAAAGAAAAAAGGTTCAACTGAACGGTGGTGGAAAAACGGAAGGCTTTGACTTCGCAGTCCGAAAGATGCTGTGCAACTTTCAGTTTTAGTTTCAACCGGTAGGCATAGAGTCCGAAAGGGCTTTTGAACGCAGGCGGCATATTTCCGGGAACCGGATAGACAGGACAGATCGCAAGCGTATCAGACCGGTCGTCCCCTTTTTTAGAGGCAGTCCATAACGGTTTATAAGTGTTACCGCCATCTGTAGACAAAAGCAGTCTGAGGGAATCGGCTGCTTGACGGCGAGTATACTTGACAATCACGGCTGCATTCGAAATGATATAGGGCGTTCGGAAGTGCCACGCCACCTCAGCCCATCTTCCAACCGTATCAGACATCAATCCCTTTGACGCAATATGACAAGGAGGTTCGGCCAGCCCCTCTTGCCAATCTTCACGGCTTAAATCCGGAGAATAAGTCCATTGTCCGTTGCCATAATCCACCCGGCAGTCACCGCGTCCATAAGGTCCCCGCTCGGAAACCGGAACGGTCTGATGCGTATAATGAATATTGTTTTCATAGGGCTTGCCAAGGTTTCTCCAGAGCCGTTCCAGTTTTTCTCCGGTGCGCAAAGCCAGCTCCATCCGGTGACGTGGATAAGGAAGGTGGTCGCAATGAATCCAGACAGGGGACCAATGATTGACTTCGCAGCCTAAACCATCCGCACCAAGAATACGGGTTCGGGTCCGGTCGAATTTAAAGCGCCCTTCTGAAACATCAAAAAGATGCCAGCGCGCCACACTATCGGTATCCGTATAACGACAATGAACCATGGTATGGCCGGATCGATAGACTTTTTCGGCACGGTAACCCAGTGCACGCCAAACCCCTTCCATGATACGAGCTAACCCGTCGCACCAGTGTGCACCGTACACATTCATGACCTTGATGGGGTCCTGAATATAACCGTTATTCGCCAAAGACCAAGCATCTTGTGTTCGCTTCTCGGTTGGAATGGTTTCGTTTGTGTACATCGTCCACCGCCGGATCCAGCGCCAGACGGCAATGGCTTTGTCGGTTTCGCTCTGGGCATTGCTTAAACGGATGGCATCCAGACCGAACTGCCGCAAATCGGAACCGTCCGGCCAACGGTCGCATACCACCGTCACGCCGGTCGCAGCAGGGGCCAGACAAAGGAAAGGCCCGGGTTCGAGCTCTTCCCCACCCCGCCAATAAGCCGTGTTCGGCACAGCAGCGGATATGGACAAAATAAGCAAGGCGGCCGTTATAACGGCCGCCTTGACAATAAGTACCTTTTCGGCCATTGCTGATTTATCGGGTCAACATCAGTTTAACGCTGCGCGACAGCCGGCCGGTTTTGAGATGGCAGATATAAATGCCGCTCGGGAGATTCGCGCCGGCTGCAAAAGACACTTCATAAACCCCGCTCTTCCGCTCTTCATCCAACAATCTGGCCACTCGTTTACCGGAAACCGCACAAACATCCAGAGTCACCTTGCCGGATATCGGCAGATAAAAACGGATCGTCGTTGAAGGGTTAAAAGGATTGGGAAAGACCGACAGGGAAACAGCCGCCAATGACTCAACTCCGGACTCGCCCGATACCGGCGAGGTCGTGAACATCAAATCTTCCGTGGCAGTCTCATTGCCCATGGGATCTTTTAGCGTCACCCGATAATGATAAGTCATATCCGTTGTCAAGCCGGTCAAAGCAATGGTATGTTTCATCCGGTAAAAACGACTGTAATCCACGGTGGTACCATAGGCATCGGTTTCCCCGTATTCCAGTTTGACCAGAACCAAATCAGGATCAAGACCGTTTGTGTTAATGGAAATGATGAAGTTCCGTGTGGAAAAATCGTCGCCCGGCACAGCTTCTGCAATCGCGGGTGCCGGCGGAGGAACATCATCCACCACGGGTGTTTTATCGACCGCCAGAGGACGGTAAAGGGGATCTCCGACGTTCCAGGTTTTCCAGCCTAAACGAGGATCCGAATGGTAGGCTATTTCAGCATAATTCGCCCCCTGCATAATATAGTAAAGGAACTTTTCAGGTTGCGTATGACCGTTCAGATAAGGTTCATCAATGACACCCGAAACCGCAGTCGCTCCTTCGACCATGGCCATGCTGCCGAAAGAATAAACGCTATAGGTACTGGAAAAGGAATTGGAGTTTAAATCGCATGCCAAAGCACCGGGCATCCATGTCCAGGTATTGGTACGATATTGCATGAAATTATACCAACCCCCGTAGAAAATGGCATTGGGCGCAGTCAAGGCACTGGTCGCTCCGTCCTGAAACAGAGCCGCACTTTCACCAATTTCACTTCCCGAATATTCCCAACGGCATTTAAAACCTGCCTGTTCGATATACCGCTTGCCCATGCTCATATCTTTGTCCGCAGTTCCATAAGAACCATATCCGACGGGATAATGAGCCAACAGAGAATCCGGATTGTAATAACCATAACGGGTATCGACATATCCCACAGGACTGTAATAACCCAGGGTGCCGCTGCTGTCCGGATACAGGTATTTTTCCGCATAGAGCGCCCTATCGACCAGTTCTTTCGAATTTTGAAAACTGCTGCCGTTCAGATGAGTGACCAGATACATATTCGTCCCATTATAAATCTTATAGGTATCATGATTAAAAGCTCCCTTATCTGAACCCACACCCGGGGAACTTTCATACATGGGGTTAGAGCCGACGGAACCGATGGTGGAAGACGCCGAGTCGTTTCCAATGGCCCAAATGGCCGCGATTTGCTGACCCACCGGATAAACAGCGCTTCCGGAAGATTTGGACGCCATACGGTAGGGAATGCCCTTGCACAGCACAATGAAATTAATCTCCGTTTCTCCGAGTTCGGTCAGTTTGTTCCGGAGCGGGGTGACAAAATTGGCGTAGAAATTATTCAGCGTGGATGCCGGATGATACATCTCTTCGGCCGGGGTGGACACCCCGAGCAGATTGGCGGCAGGGATACCTCGTTTGGCTTGATAATATTCGGCCAAATCCTTGGAATCAGACTGGCCGTTACCATCCGCATCAGATTGATTGGTCCGGTAAATCACCAACACACGGGAAGGATCATCATAGGCTTGAGGAAAGGCGGCAACGGCCAGACAGGCGGACAAGATCAGGCACTTTATCATGATCATCTCCTTTGTTAAATAAAATTCCATCCTTTTTATTTTGCCAACACAAGCTTGATGTTACGCGACAGTCGGCCTGCTTTCAGTTGGCAGATATAAATGCCGCTGGGTAAGCTGCTGCCGGCAAACAAGACCTCATGAGAACCGCTTTTTCGTTCCTCATCCAACAGTCGGGCCACCCGCTTTCCGGAAATGGTGCAAAGAGTCATTGTAACTCTGCCGGAAACCGGCAGAAAGAAACGGATGGTTGTAGCCGGATTGAACGGATTGGGTACGTTCTGGAATAGTGTCAATTCCGTGGGGACAATGCTTCCGGTCATCTTCTTTTCCGCTCCGATGCCGTTGATTTCATCGATGGCGACCTGCATGGCAGTACGGACCCACTCGAAAGGTTCCACGACAATGGCCGCTTCAAGTGCCGGAATATGAGCCGTGTTCATCATATGGCCCAGCGCCTCTGCTGCACCGGCACGGATATTTTCATCATTACCATCACTGAGATTGGCCAAAATTTCCGTGATTTTTGTCTCATCCTTCAACCAGCCCATCCCAATCATCGAACGCATGACACCTACCTTGAACTGGGGGGTGGCCATGGAGGCATCAAAGAAATTTCGAATGGCCGTCGTTTGGGCGGTGTCTCCAGCCCGGGCCAAAGCACAAAGGGCCAATGCGCGGACATCCCAATCAGAAGCTGAAGCAAAAAGCCGAACATGGCCGATGATGTCCGCATTGCCGATATTGCACAAAATCCGGAAAAAGGCCCAACGCAGTTGATCATAGGCTGATACGCTCCGGGCCATGGCTGCAATGGGGCCTGAAAACTCACTCCACCCCTGCTGTTCGGCCTGATGAGCAATAACCAAACCGGTATTGAGCCAGTGAGCGTCCGACACCCAAAGAGAGGCACTCCTGGTTGTTATCAGGTTGAGCAAAATCGGACGGGCACGTTCCGGATCGGTCAGATAAAGAACAATGACCGCTTTTTCTTTCTGCGGGCTGCGGGATTCAACATAAACAAGCGATTCCACAACGGCAAAAGTAGCGGTATCCGGCCTTTCCAACAGGTAATCCAGGGCCAGTCCGCGGGGACCAAGGGCCCGGAGATTGGCCAACACCGTCTCCGTCGGTTGAATGGACGGCCGGGTGGACGCTTCCTGCCAGCGTTTCCGCGTTCCGGAAGCCGGCATCATCTCAGGCATCGTCCCGACGGTGGCCGGTGATTCCTTCTCCAGAGTATGGTTGCCCTCACCCGTGGCCGCAATGGCTTCCACACTGATGGATTGGCATACCACACTATCCCAGGCATCTCCTGCAGCGGCAATGTCGTAAGTATACGGGGTATTTTCCACGACCGTGATATTGCGACGGCCATCGCCTTCGGGATCATCCCAAACATAGGTCACTTTTAGAGCGGTTCCCGCAGCCAGAGTCCCTTTAACCGTGATATGATTCAGACCCGGTTGAAGCTGCGGCAAAGAAAAAAGGTTTTGCTGGACAAGGGTCCGGAATTCAATACCTGTGACTTCACAATCAGAAGCCTGATCCGCGGCCAGAAGTTCCAGTTTCAACCGATAGGCATACAACCCGAAAGGGGAATTGAATCCGACCGGCGGCAGACTGGATGAGGTCACGGTATAGGTCGAACAAATACGCATGCTGTCAGCCTGATCCACCCCGAGCGTGCTGCAGGTCCAAAGCGGCTGATAGGAGACGCCATCATCCACCGACAGCAAGAGACGAATCGAATCACCCGCATTGACGCGAGTGTAATAGAGTTTGACCTCCGCATTCGAAACGATATAGGGAGTGCGGAAATGCCAAACCGCAGAACCGGCTTGTCCCGTCATTGCAGGGCGAAGCAAACCGGAGGCCATTTGTACCGGCGCTTCGGCCAATCCTTCGGTCCAGGAGGGATCAGATAAGTCGGGGGCATAGGTCCAGGTACCATTGCCATAATCCACTCGGTAGGTGCCGGTTCCATAGGGCCCGCGCTCATAAATCGGTACGGTTTGAAAACTGTATCGAATATTCGATTGATAAGGCTTGCCGAGGTTTCCCCAGAGTCGCTCCAGTTTTTCGCCCTTTCGGAAGGAAAGCTCGGTACGATGGCGCGGAAAAGCGACATGATCGCAGTGGACCCATTGGCCCGGCACCCAACCCGCATAATAGGTCTCACACCCTAAACCATTCGCACCGAGCAGCCGTTCACGTGTGTTGTTCAGACGATATCCGCCTTCCGACACGTCAAACGCATGCCATCGTTCGATACCATCCGTGTCCCGATAATAACAATGTGCCATGGTGTGTTCCACCCGCACATACTTTTCAGCCCGGAAACCCAGGGAGCGCCAAACCGCCTCCACCGCGCGGGTCAAACCGTCGCAATCCTGAGTACCATACACATTCAGTACCTTGATAGGTTCCTGCACCATACCGCCGTAGGTTTGTGACCAAACGTTTTTCGTGCGGCGTTCGTTGGGCGGATTGCCGTCCGTGTACATGGTCCACCGCCTCACCCAGCGCCAAACCGCAATCAGACTGTCCATGGGATTTTGGGCGTCGCATAACCGGATGGCATCCGAACCGAATTGACGCAGATCCGACCCGTCGGGCCAGCGGTCGCATACGACCGTGACCCCGGTAGCTGCGGGTGTCTCACATAAAAAGGTGCCGGGTTCGAGTTCCGATTCTCCGCGCCAATAAGTCATGTCCTGACTCAGGTTAGACTGGGCCTGAATCATCACTCCGATTCCGGCCAGTAAAAACAATAGGGTGATTCGTGTCATCCGTTTTATCCCCTTTTTTAAAACCAACAGCAAGAATTTCAATGTTTGATCAATATCAATAATACATTAGGTTTAAATAGATAGGTTTATTATCCTTAATATATGTTTTTATCCGTTTGTTTTCTAATCTTTTTAGACACGGTTTCGGATTAGAGACCCATGCAGAGGTCGCCCTATTTCAGATGGCCTTTGTTACGCAGGTCGACCATTTGTTCGGCCCTTTTTCCAAGATTCTTTCCTTTTGGTTTTATCCGGTCGATATGTATCTTTTTACCCATGTCACCATCGCTGATCCGATGCCAGTTATCCCTCTTTTTAGTGCTCCTGTTGTCCGCCTGTTCCCCATCCGTTCGCTTTACACGCGACAACGGCCGTCTGCCGGTTCATGCGACAGCGCAAAAAAAGGCGCCCCCGGCCGATCAATGGCTTCCTATGAACAACGCCTGTTTGGCCCAAGCAGTACAACGCTGGAAAGGAACCCCCTATCTCTTCGGCGGCTTGTCGGAAAAGGGAATTGACTGCTCCGGATTTGTTAAAAAAATCTTCTGGGAATGCAACCGCGTACAACTGCCGCGCAATTCCCGTGAGCAGGCGGAATACGGCCGGTCGGTTCGCAAAGGAGAGCTGGCACCCGGAGATATCCTCTTTTTTAAAATCCGGTCATTCAAGATTAATCATGTAGGCATTTATATCGGGGACGGGCGTTTTGCTCATGCCAGTACCAGTGAAGGAGTGACCGTCACTCCGCTGGAAGATCCCTATTATAAAGATCGGTTTGTCTTGGCCCGACGGCTCTATACGGAATAAGCAGGAGGAACCAATGAATAAGATCGCATTTCTGGGAGAACGGGGAACCTTCAGTGAATTGGCGGCGGTCAAGTTTTTTGCCGGGAGAACAAGAACTCACTCCTGCCGCGGTTTTGAAGAAATCTTTCAATGTGTGGCAAACGGCCGTTGTCGATATGGCATTGTCCCCATTGAAAACTCGCTCTCCGGCAGTATTCATCAAAACTACGATCTGCTGTTGAATCATGATGTCTGGATTTGCGGTGAATTAAAGCTGCGAATCAGCCATTGCCTTATTGCCAACCCCGGCACAAAACTCAGCGATTTACGGCGGGTTTTCTCACATCCTGTGGCCCTGGCTCAGTGTCAACGTTTCTTAAAAAAACTGAAAGGCGTAAAATCCTTCTCCTACCGGGATACCGCAGGTTCTGTGCTTCATATCAAAGAAAATGGATTTTGCGATGCCGCCGCTATTGCCTCCCAACAGGTCGCCGAAGATCACCACATGACCATTCTGAAATCACGCATAGAAGACAATGTTAAAAATTTCACCCGTTTTTTTGTAATGACTAAAAAGAAAGTGCCGGTCAAAGGGCCTTGTAAGACCTCCATCGTCTTTGCCCTGAAAAACGTTCCCGGCGCCCTCTACAAAAGCCTTTCCATCTTCGCCATCCGGGACATCAATCTGTATAAGATCGAATCACGTCCCATCCCGGGCTCGCCGTGGAAGTATATGTTCTATCTTGATTTCGAAGGCCGATACAACGATCCCGTGATTCAAAAGACCCTGACCCACCTTCAGGAAATCTCGAATTATTTCAAGGTGATGGGTTCCTATCCCATTGGCAAGGAAGTGGAACCGGGTTAAAGAATGCATTCTCACCCGCTTGACGCGCTCGGGCTACGGATACGCTCTTGAAAACTACGGCCGGTAGAAAATCAGGGAGGGCAATAAATCATCCTCTGCAAAGAGGAATCGACCGTCCTTTAACGGAAGAATCTGGCAGGCGGTGTAGGTCATTTGACGCGCACCGATGAGCGGATTATTAAACCGGAGCAAGCCGAGATCTTCAAAGCCGCCCTGAACAGGATCATAGGTAAAATAGTGCGTGTACTCATTGCCGGCACCCGCCAAACCGTGGATTTTGTTCCCCTGAAACACCAAGCTTTTGATATTACCCGCCATAATCGGTTTTCCCAGGTTCACAAGGCGTTTGGTCGTCGGATCAAAGGAAAAGAGAAAACCGTCTACCGACGTCCCGCCATATAACTTACCGTCATCGGAAAGGGCCCAGGATTCCACCCGGTTGGTCATGATATGATACTGGACATACGGCAGGCTGACAGCCAGTTTTTCAATTTTATTAGCCTGCGGATCATAGCAGAAAAGCCGACCGAATCCCGCGGTACCATATATCTTGCCTGTTTTATCACAGCCGAGCGCTTTGCAAAGATGGGCTTCTTTATTCTGGTGTAAACCCTCTATCTGTGGGGCTTCCGTCGTATCCGGCTCGGTTTCATGAAACAGGACAGCTTGCCGCGACTTGATATCATAAACAAAAAAAGCGTTGGAAGGAAAAAGGATTCCGTAGAGCTTGTCCCCGGTCAAGGCGGGCAGCAAAGTGAAAATCCCCTGTTTATCCGCCACTTGTCCCATTTTTTCAACTTTAAGCGATTTCCCGGCAGAATGGATTTTCAAGAGGTTTCCGGTGGTTCCTTCCGAGCCAAAAGTGCCGGCATACACAGTACTGTCCCCCACGGCGGCCAGAGCATAAGCAGGAACGGTTTCTTTTTCCTGAACAGCCGAAAAAGTCTGAAAATCTGTTATGACTTCTTTGGTAAGATCAAAACGGAAAATAAGAGGTGAACGGTTCGGATATTCCGGCCGAGTTACGCCAATAACAAAATGGCCGGCCTGCGCCACAGCCCGAATATCTGCTGATCCAAGCGGCAGTTTGACCTTTCCCTTTTCCGGATGGGCAAGATCCACCACATATTCCGCCGCATTATTACTTTTTAGATAAATTTCAATCTTCTCGGCAGCATCAACAGATAAAGGAATGAAAATAAAAAAAGTCAATAAAGTTATAGTTATGGATAAGCGTTTCATGGATTGATTTCCTTTTCCGGATTGAAAACCACAAAACGGGCCACCGAAGAACCGGACTCCCCGGCTCCGTTTCCTTCCACATGGCGGCGGGCGGCAAAATAGATATTCCCCTTTTCATCCATAATCTGACAACCCGTGACTTCCGCTATTTCATCCCAGGAGAATTCCTTGACGATTTCCTTTTTGTGCGTCTTGAGGTCCATGGATACCAGAGTGGACTGGTCTTTCTTAACCCCGCCACCATGGCCGCCAATCCAATAATACAGCTTGTTGTTTGAATGGCAGACCAGGTTTGGACAATGCAAGCCGTGGATGGTCTTTTTGGAAAGCTCGGTTGTGGGCTCTAAAATGGAGCCAAGATCCGTAATAGGGCCTATTCCCT
>MGVN01000107.1:36919-39789 GCA_001800515.1 Elusimicrobia bacterium RIFOXYB2_FULL_49_7
AAGTTTGAATAGACGGTTCCAAGCAGACATCATATAATATTCGTTCGTGTTACCCTTTCGCGCCCAACCGGTTAAACCGGAACGCAAAAGATAGCTTTCCGTGCCGCTGTCCCGCGCCAGACGTTCGGGCGCCCACAGCAAAGAATCGGAAGCCGGCTCATATTTGATGATATAGCCGCGCATGTCGGTATAATAAACATTGCCCCAATCGTCCGAAAAAGCGATGCGCGCCGTATATGCCTTGTTGATGCTTCCCTTGTCAATCATCAAATCCGTCTTCAAATCCTTGATGACAAAGTGGTTGGACGGATAAGTAAAGCCATACAGTCGCTGACGGTTTTGATCCAGGGCGACTTCTTTAACACTTTCATATTTCCGCGCCTGTCCCATATTGACAATCTCAAAAGTCTTGGGATTATATTTCATGAAATAACCGCCGCCATACCCGTTCGGATGATCCATCAGGTATTCCTCGGAATTGTTGCCGCCGTCGGTGCCCCAATATAACCAGCCGTCCTTTTTATTTTCGACCATTTGGGAATGGATTTTTCCCTGCCACTCATAATCCCGGAGATGGGCGCCTTCGGTCATCCAGGTACGGCGCATCATGGTCTTTGTTGCGCAATCCCATTCGAATATTCCTACTTGGGAAATATGATCCGTGACGCTGACGACCACTTTATTCAGGCTCGGCACATAGCAGAGCCCGCCCCAGCTTGAATGGGGGTTTTTCATGTCCGGATAATCGGCATAAATGAAATTCTGACGCGTAATACCGGATGCGTTTAATAGTACCGCCATTGTTAAAAGAGAGATACCGAATTTTAGCACCGAAACACCCCCTCTTGCTTAGTATCTTAGATTTCTTTAAAATACAACCTTGGGGCAATGAAAACAAGTTCCGCTTTATGATCTTATTTCAGCACCCGATATAAACCGAAATGAAAAAGGCTTGATACGATCCAACCCGCTTTTGCATTTTAAACTCATGCAACAAGCTATCCGGAATTTCATCAATTATCTTGAAAAGGAAAGAAATCTCTCCTTGCACACCAGCGAGGCCTATAGCCGCGATCTGACCCAATTCGTTACTTTTCTGAACAAGGAGGGGTCCCATCCGGACCCCAAGACCATTGACCGACACGCCATCCGCCGTTTTCTCGCCGAATTAAACTACGCGCGCTATCATAAGAGCTCGATTGAGCGTAAGCTGACAGCCCTTAAGACCTTTTTCCGCTACCTCTGCAAAACAGGGGTGTTGGAAGTGAATCCGGCGGAACTCCTGTCTGCACCGAAAAAGGAGAAACGGTTGCCCATCTTTCTGGAAGAGCGGGAAACCGAAGCACTCATGGCCCTGCCGTCCGGTGCGGACTTTACCTCCATCCGTGACCGCGCCATCCTGGAGCTTTTTTACGGCTCCGGCATCCGCCTTTCCGAGCTCACGGGTCTGAATATACACAGTGTGGATGCGCGGGAAAAGAGCGTCCGTGTTTTCGGCAAGGGACGCAAGGAGCGCATGGTCATTGTCACGGATCCCTATCTCTCCCTTCATCGGACCTATCTGGAAAAGCGGACCGAGCTTTTAAACTCCCTTTCCGAAGCCGAAAAACGGCCCAACGCAGAAGCCCTCTTTTTAAGCCACACCGGGCAACGACTCTCCAACCGGTCCGTACAACGGCTGGTGGCGGATAAACTCTCCAAAATTACGGAAAAAAAGAAAAAAAGCCCTCACGTGCTGCGCCATTCCTTTGCCACCCACCTGCTGAACGCGGGCGCGGATCTCTTTGCGGTCAAGGAGCTTCTGGGTCACGAAAACCTCTCCACGACCCAGGTCTATACCCATGTGACCGCAGAACGACTCAAACAGATTTACAAGCTTGCACATCCGAGGGCGTAATGAAAACACTCTATCTTAACAATGCCGCTACAAGTTATCCCAAACCTCCGCACGTCAAAGAGGCATTGGACCGTTTTCTCCTTTCTCCACCGGTCACCCCCGGTCGGGCCGGATTTTCGGCCAAGGGCGGAGACATGGTCTCTCAATGCCGAAAAAGGCTGGCCCGATTTCTCAATGCCCGGAATCCCGATGATGTCTGCTTCACCTCCGGCGCAACCGAATCCCTTAACCTCGCCATTCTGGGTTTGAATTTGGACGGTGGGAAAGTCGTGACCACCACGTTGGAACATAACTCCGTCATCCGGCCTTTAAAGCAGCTTGAAAAAGAGGGCCGAATCTCGCTCACCTTTGTACCGGCTACATCGAACGGCACATTGGACAATGAGGCTTTGCTATCGGCTGTGGATGAAACCACCCGGCTTGTTGTCCTGAATCACGCCTCTAATGTCGTCCCATCCGTAACCGATATCGACTCATTGGTCCCCGCTATCCGACAAAAAGGGGTGCGTGTGCTTATCGATGCCTCTCAATCCGCAGGCATCCTGCCGCTTGATATCGGGCGGCTCCGGCCGGATCTGGTCGCATTGACCGGTCACAAAGGACTTTTCGGTCTGCCGGGTATCGGTGCACTCTATATCGCACCGGACCTGGCTCTGAAACCTCTGAAAACCGGCGGCACGGGCATCCGAAGCAACCTGCTCTACCAACCCGAAGAACGGCCTCTCCATTACGAAGCAGGAACACCCAATCTACCCGGCATTGCAGCTCTGGACGCCGGACTCCGCTTCATTGAAGAAGAGGGACGGGAGCGCCTTTTCGCGCGCAAGCAGGCGATATTCGTCCGACTGCGTGATATCCTGCGGGAATTACCGGGAGTGATTCTCTACGGGAACGGTTTGTCGGAAACGGGCAATGCGGTTTTGAGCTTCAATTTCCAGGGGCAGGACCCGGATGATGTCCGTTATATCCTGGA
>MGVN01000108.1:0-1642 GCA_001800515.1 Elusimicrobia bacterium RIFOXYB2_FULL_49_7
CCGCTCCTTCAGGGACATCGATATGAAAATCAGTATCCCGGAAAACCGTTTCCTTTATCTTGAGAGTCTTCGCCGATGCACGGATGTAGGAGAGGGCCGCATGGGCCGATTCTTTCATGACATCTCCCAGTTTGCCGGTGAGATTGAGCAATCCTCTCCCCTTCATTTTGTTCACTTCGATGGTAAGGGTTTCCCCTCCCACTTCGGTCCAGGCAAGCCCTGTGACCACGCCGATCTCATTCGGCGGTACCTTGTCACGAACATAATGGGGTACGCCCAGGTATTTGCCGATGTTCTCCGGCGTAATGCGTAACAGCTTAGCCTTTTTAGAGCTGTTGCTCATTCCGAGTTCCTTGGCGACTTTGCGGCAGAGATTAGCGACTTCGCGTTCAAGGTTGCGAACTCCGGACTCGTGCGTATAATCGTTGACCATCACTTTGAGCGCTTCCCTGGTCACTTCGATCTCTTTTACGCTGAGGCCGTGTTCCTTGATCTGCTTGGGGATAAGATAGCTGACCGCGATGTTAACCTTCTCTTCGGTCGTGTAGCCCGAAAAACGTATGATCTCGAGCCTGTCCAATAGTGTCGTGGGAATGTTATAAAGCGTATTTGCAGTGGTGATGAACATGACCTTGGAGAGGTCGTATTCAACGTCCAGATAATGATCGAGGAACGCATAGTTCTGCTCCGGATCGAGCACTTCAAGGAGTGCAGCCGAGGGGTCTCCGCGCCAATCGCTGCCCATCTTGTCTATTTCATCAAGAATGAAGACTGGATTGTTCGATTTGACCTTTCTCATGGACTGGATGATGCGGCCCGGAAGCGCGCCGATGTAAGTGCGGCGGTGGCCTCTGACCTCCGCCTCATCTCGGACACCACCGAGTGAAATGCGCGAGAAGTTACGGCCAAGGCTTCGTGCTACCGATTTCGCTATCGATGTTTTTCCGACGCCCGGAGGGCCGACAAAACAAAGAATTGGCCCTTTGATCTTTTTTACGCGTTTGAGTACCGCGAGGTATTCTATGATGCGCTCTTTTACCTTTTCCAGCCCGAAATGGTCTTCATCGAGTATCTTCTGCGCTCTTCTGAGGTCGAGGTTGTCTTCGGTGGAGACCGCCCAGGGCAGGGTGATGAGCCAGTCGAGATAGGTACGGATAACAGTGGCTTCAGGCGAGAACGCCATCATTTTCTCGAGGCGGGAAAGCTCTTTCTCCGCGATCTCAAGGGCATCCTTCGAGAGCTTCGCCGCCTTTATCTTGCTGCGCAGCTCATCGAGTTCTTTCGCGTAGTCATCCTTCTGTCTGAGTTCCTTTTGGATGGCTTTCATCTGCTCCGTGAGATAGTATTCCTTCTGTGTCTTCTCGATCTGGCTGCGGACGCGGTTCTGTATCCGGCGTTCGATATTGAGGATCTCTATCTCTGCGTTGAGTATTTGTACCAGTTTCTCCAGGCGTTCTGCGGGATTGGCAACTTCCAGTACGGATTGTTTGTCGCCTATCTTGATCATAAGGTGCGAGGCGATGGTATCAGCGAGCCGTCCGGGATCAGTGATATTGGCGACTGCGACATAGATCTCCATGGGAAGGCGCGGGTTGAGTTTTACGTATTGTTCAAAGAGTGAAATGGAACGGCGGACAAGGGC
>MGVN01000108.1:1718-3359 GCA_001800515.1 Elusimicrobia bacterium RIFOXYB2_FULL_49_7
TTGTGCTCAGTCCAGCGCGCACGCTGAATACCTTCCACCAGGACTTTGAGCGTTCCGTCGGGCATTTTCAGAAGCTGTAACACTTCGGCGACCGTGCCGATAGGATAGATATCTTCGGGAGAGGGTTCCTCTGTCTGTATATTCTTCTGCGTGACGAGGAATATAAGGCGTTTGCCCGCCATCGCTTCTTCGAGAGCCTTAATGGATTTTTCCCTTCCTACGGCCAGCGGCAGCACCATGGCAGGGAATACGACGATATCTCGTACCGGCAGCAACGGAAGCCGGGAGGGTATATTGATTGCACTGGTTTCTTTTCCTTCAGTGGGCTTCACTCGATCGAGTTCGCTCATGCTGACTCCTTCTGCATTTTCTGGCGATAAATAAGTTTCGGCTGTTCTTCGCCGCGGGCCACGGAGCCATCAATGACGCACTGCTCGAGGTTTTTCTGTTCGGGGAGATCGTACATAACCTCCAGGAGCAGGTTTTCAAGGATCGCCCTGAGCCCGCGGGCACCTGAGCCGCGCCGCAGAGATTTTTTTGCTATCTCCTGAAGCGCGTCTTCGGTGAATGAAAGGTCAACCCCTTCAAGGCCGAACATTTTATGGTACTGCTTGATGAGCGCGTTTTTCGGTTCGGTAAGTATTCTGACAAGGTCCTTTTCCTTGAGGTGTTCAAGGGTCGAAACAACAGGCAGCCTTCCGATGAATTCAGGGATAAGGCCGTACTTGATAAGGTCTTCAGGCTGAAGGAGAGGAAGGATCTTGTCTGCGCTATGGTCTTTTTTTCCTTTCGATTCAGCGCCAAAGCCGACCTTCTTCTCGATGAGCCTGCCTTCAATGACCTTGTCGATGCCTTCGAACGCTCCCCCGCAGATAAAGAGTATATTGGACGTGTCGACACGGATGTATTCCTGCTGCGGATGCTTGCGCCCGCCCTGGGGCGGCACGTTGGCAACCGTGCCTTCCAGTATCTTCAGGAGCGCCTGCTGCACTCCTTCTCCGGAAACATCCCTGGTGATTGAAGGGCTGTCCGAACGGCGAGAGATCTTGTCGATCTCGTCGATGTATATGATACCCTTTTCAGCACGTTTTACTTCAAACGACGCGTTGTGGAGGAGCCTCAGGATGATGTTCTCAACATCTTCTCCCACGTAGCCCGCTTCGGTGAGGGTGGTCGCGTCCGCCATGGCGAACGGAACATGAAGAAGCTTCGCAAGCGTCTGGGCAAGGAGTGTTTTTCCCGTTCCCGTAGGCCCGATGAGAAGAATATTTGATTTTTGAAGTTCAACTTCGTTTTTTGCAGAGGGTGCGCATTCCAGGCGGCGGTAATGATTATAGACCGCCACTGAGAGCGTTTTCTTCGCTGTTTCCTGCCCAATGACATATTCGTCGAGCGTTTTCTTTATTTCACGCGGCTTGGGGAGCGACTTGAGCGCTCTCCGTGATTCTTCGGATTCGATCCGTTCGAGGAGTTCGGCGGAGTTTCGTATGCATTCTTCGCAGACGTACGTACCCTGCCCTCCGATGAGCCTGAGGCCGTGCACTTTGCCCCTGTGGCAGAACGCACACAGGTATTCTGATGACTGGTTTTTATCTTCGGTCATTTATTACTTCTTTCTGCTGGCGATTACTTCATCGATAA
>MGVN01000108.1:3466-4516 GCA_001800515.1 Elusimicrobia bacterium RIFOXYB2_FULL_49_7
TTGTTTTTGGTACTGAGGAGTTCTTTTGTCTCGATGTCGATGTCAGTGACCGGCCCGGAGATGCCTTCTCCATAAATGAGCGGCTGGTGCACCATCACGCGCGAATGAGGCAGGGCGTAGCGCCTGCCTTTGGTCCCTGCTGCGAGCAGCAGGGCTCCGAACGACATAGCCATGCCCATGCAGATGGTCGAAATGGGGCAGCGGATATACTGCATGGTATCGTAGACGGCGAGGCCCGCGGTGACCATGCCGCCGGGTGAGTTGATATAGAGATTGATGTCTTTGTCGGGGTCTTCCGCTTCGAGGTAGAGAAGCTGTGCGATAATAAGGTTCGCGGAATCCGTAGTGACGGCTCCGCCGTAACCGCCGACGAAGATTATACGGTCCTTGAGGAGGCGTGAGTAGATATCGTAACCGACCGCCGCGCCCTGGTTCCAACGTTCTATAATTGTAGGTATAACTGACATAAGTTCCCTCCAGCTTCCGTTACCTGCCAGTATATCGTGAGGGCAGGATTAGGATTTTGTTTCTTCTTTGATCTTCGCCTGGGAGAGAAGGAATTGGAAGATCCCCTCTTCCTTAAGCTGCGCTTCGATCTTTTTCTTGTTCTCGGTATAGTATTTGTCCACTTCGGCTTCACGGCCCGGGTTCGTGGTTTTCATTTTTTCATGCTCTTTGACGAGGTCTTCTTCGGTGATGTCTATTTTCTCTGTAGAGGCAAGAGTGTTGAATATATACGAAAGGCGGACAGTGCGTTCCGCTTCCTGTTTGTATTTGTCGCGCAGCTGATCGGCATTTTTCTGCCAGGCATCCTGCGGAAGGCCCTGTTTGCGGAAGTAGTCGGCCGCACGCGCAAGCAGGTAGTTCATCTGTTCCTCGATGAGCGATTCGGGAACTTCAAAGGTATTGGCGTTGAGAAGATGGTCGATGACCTGTTTTTCAACGCTCTGCTCCTGCCGCTTTTTTTCTTCGATCTCAAGGGTTTCCCTTATTTTCTGCTGCAGCTCGGCAAGGCTCCCGATACCGAAATCCTTTGCGAATTCATCGTCC
>MGVN01000108.1:4524-4896 GCA_001800515.1 Elusimicrobia bacterium RIFOXYB2_FULL_49_7
AAGTTGCTTTTCCTTTATGCTGTTAACGGTGACTTTGAAGGTTACTTCTTTATTTGCAAGCTTCTTGTTCGGATGCGCCTCGGGGAATTTCACTTTTATCTCTTTGGTTTCCCCTTTTTTCGCTCCGACGAGCCCTTCCTTGAACCCGGCCAGCGTCTGCGCCGCTGTCAGGTCAATGAGCTGATTCTTCGCGCCGAGGTCCTCGACCGGCTTCTGGTCGACCAGCGCGTCATAATCTACGAGAAGGAAATGAGTCGCCGCGACTATCTCAGCCGATGATTCGACGAGGCGTGAGTTGCGTTCACGGAGGGATACGATGCTCTCCTGGACTTTCGCATCGGTGACAGGGATGATCTCTTTTTTGATCTTGAT
>MGVN01000108.1:4921-5066 GCA_001800515.1 Elusimicrobia bacterium RIFOXYB2_FULL_49_7
TCGGGGTTGCGTTCCGTATAGATGTCGAATGAGAAGGGTTTGTCGAATTCAAAGTTGACTTTTTCAATGCGCGGATACGCGACGGGGTCTATCTTCTGCTGCTGGAGAACAGGAAGGAGTGAACGCTGGATGAGGTTCTCGATTA
>MGVN01000108.1:5188-6172 GCA_001800515.1 Elusimicrobia bacterium RIFOXYB2_FULL_49_7
GTTACTTCCGGCGCAGGTATTTCGACGTGCAGCGTTACCGAGCACGGTTTCGTGTTCACTACATTGACGGTCATGTTTTCCATTGTATCTGTTCCTTTCATAGTACCTTGTTCCTCCGCAGAAAGTTCGGCAATGCTCTTCGCTTTTAATGCCGGGAAGGAGAGTTGAACTCCTAAAGGTTTTCACCTACATGGTCCTAAGCCATGCGCGTCTGCCAGTTCCGCCATCCCGGCATATATATGATCCAGCCTGCCTCCCCCTCCATTGCAACGTATGAACGAAACGCACTGAGGTTATTTCCGCAGAAAGCTGCACAGGGAGCTTGCACTACGGCGCAGGGAGGTGGCTTATAGGCATGAAGTAGTGTACGTATACTGTTTATGATACCAGTGCACCGCATAGGATTTGAACCTATAACCTGACGATTAAGAGTCGCCTGCTCTACCAATTGAGCTAGCGGTGCATGAGAAACGCAAGTACGCTTGTTTACCTTCAGGACAGGATACGCAAGGAAGCGGTCTCCTCTGAGGAGAAGAGCGGTCTTCACAACCCTGGCAGGAGCAAACATGAAATTTATTACAGAGATTTTAACAAACTTGACGAAATAAGTCAAGAAAGGCAGGGAGTTTGTCAAAAAGATAGGTGCAGGGTGAGAGCGGAACACCGATGGGTGCTCATGCGCATGATGAAGCGGAATACCATGGCATACACTACGGGGCATCGTTGCTTTCATGAGCGCTCTGAGATGATGAGAACCTGAACGTAAGAGAAAGATGATGAGAACCCTGCGTCTGCCTGACTTCAAGAGGCCAGAGAAAGGCATAATCGAACTGGAGAAAAGAGTCTGCTATTAACGGACGTACGCCAAATCCCATGGACAGCGCTCCTATGCCTGCCCCTGCCCGAAGGCCGAGAAGATGTTCGAATACCCATGTTTCCACACCGAGATTGAACGACAGTTTGTCTTCATCGTTTCCCCACTCC
>MGVN01000108.1:6178-7710 GCA_001800515.1 Elusimicrobia bacterium RIFOXYB2_FULL_49_7
CGGTAAGAGACATCGAGGGCAGGCAGGATCCATGTCGGGGTGTTGTACGAAACGCCTACTCCTATCTCAAGAGGTACCTTGTCTTCGGTCTTGAGTCCGACGTCGGGCTGGGTTATGTTTTTTGCCGCCATGCCGAATGCAATGGTATTCTCCGACGATGAAAAGCCGAATATTGAATAGAGGCCCGCATCGAACGTGAAGGCGTACCTCGCATATCCGTTCTCGAATACGGGGTCCAGACGCGTCCGCTCGTCGGTCTCGTAGCGGTGGCCCAAATACTTGGCATTGAGCCCGAGAGCGGTGTCCCCAAAGATCCATCTGCTGTAGGCGAGAGAGAAGGTGTCTTCCTGGTAACTGTCCTTGGAAGAAAAATTCGCCCAGGAAAATCCCAGTGTTCCCTGATCCCGCAACGGGAGCGCTGCGGCGAAATAGCTGAGCCCGAGGTCCACCTTGTCTAGCCCCGAGAAAAGCCTCGCATAGGTGAAATGTGTTTCCACTTTTTCCAGTTGCGCCAGGCCTGCCGGATTATACATGAGAGCGTTCACGTCGTCCGCGACAGACCTGAATGCTCTTCCCATGCCCATCGGCCTGCTTCCCCAGTCGCTCTCCTTGAATGCTGCGCAGAGTGATGAACAGAGCGGAGAGCGTGCCGTGGGAAAGAGAGCGTACAGGAGTAACGATCCTGCAAAGGACAATCTGAATAATTGTTTTCTATATATTAGTTTATGCATTTTACGCTTACCCCTCGCCACTGTTATTACTTTGCCACGGTGATAGTTCCGCTGATGGTTTTCCGTCTTCCTTCAATTTCCGCTTCGAACTGATAAAGGTATACTCCGCTTTCCACGAACGAGCCGTGCTCGTCCTTCCCGTCCCATTGCGGGAGCTGCGGCGGAAGGATATCCCTCACTTTCCTCCCCTCAATGTCATAGATCATAATCTTGAAATCGTTTCCTTCCTGAGCATCGAAGTGCGCAACGTCATTGAATTGTGGCGAGGCCGGAGTAATAGTACGCTCCTTCGGTCTGTAGTTCTGCGCAAACAGTGTCTCCTTGGGGAACAGTGCGTAGATACTGAAATGTGTTGTCTTGACCGTCACTGTGTTTGAAGAAACATCTATCGAAGAGCCGCTGATCCTCCAGCTGAAGCCGTCCCACCAGCATGCCTGGAGATTGTTTTCTTTGATTCCTGAAGAAGTTCCGTCCGGGAAATCAACAAGGCCGTCATTATCGAAATCATAGTAAAGCATCCGGATCTCGATCGGACGGGCGAAGACCGTTCCTTCGGGTTCAAATTCATAGGCGGACAGCGCGCGTTTCCCGGCATTCCCGGCAGGTGCACCCCGCGCGTGGACGCTCCCATTGTCAAGGTGCCGTATTTTCAGGAGGATCGGATGGCTGAGCGCTTCTTCAGGAATGAAGACACTGGTGAAGCCATCCGCCGGATTACCGTCCGGGAATGAATACTCGCCCACGGAAGCCTTCTCATAGGTGATCTCATTGCTCAGTATCACTTCGCAGGGGCTCGCTCTG
>MGVN01000109.1 GCA_001800515.1 Elusimicrobia bacterium RIFOXYB2_FULL_49_7
AAGCAGGTGCGCCCTGCCGGGCGCACAACAGAAAGCCTTCATCCCCCCTTTGGGATGAAGGCCTTATGCGTATCAACCACAAAACTTGTCGCTTACGAAAGTAGCTTCAGAACCGACTGAGGAACAGCATTGGCCTGTCCCAACATAGCCGTTGCCGACTGCGTCATGATCTGGTTACGGGTGAAGTTCACCGTTTCATTGGCGAAATCCACATCCCGGATCAACGATTCAGCGGCCTGCATGTTGTGGCTCTGATTGTCGAGATTGTTGATGGCATGCTCGAGGCGATTCACATACGCACCCAAATCGCTTCTAATCGAGTTGATCGAATTGATCGCCGTATCGATCGTTGCGATGGCGCTATCCGCACGAGACTGAGAATCAATACTGGTTCCATTGATACCGATGGCACCCGAACTGGTACCGCTCAGCGAAATGGTCAGAGCATTGGTTGACCCACCCTTAGGGCCGATGTGCAGAATACTTGCCGCCGAGCTGGCCCCTCCGAATGAGGTGCTGCCGCCCGCCAACAATGTCTGATTGTTGTATTGCGTCACATTCGTGATACGATCCACTTCCGACAGCAACGCCTGATACTCCTGATTGGTATAGGAGCGTTCGGTACTGGTCAGCGTGTCGTTGGACGACTGAACCGCCAATTCCCGCATGCGCTGCAGAATGGAAGAGATTTCACTCGCCGCTCCTTCCGCAATTTGAAGAAGGGCAATACCGTCCGATGCATTCCGTTTGGCGACCGCCATACCGGTCACCTGCGTCCGAAGATTCTCGGAAACAGACAACCCTGCGGCGTCGTCACTGGAACGGTTGATGCGAAGGCCGGTGGAAAGACGCTCTAGAGACTTGCCGAGATCGTTGGTTACCCGGTCCAGAGCACCCTGGGTAATCATTGAGGAAATGTTATGATTGATCCTCATTCTGTAACCTCCCTGTTACGTTAAGGTTCTTCCTTGTACGCTATATCCCCATTTTTAGTATCGGTTGTTTTTAGGAAAACTTTAACGATTTCTGTTGCGCTTTTCTTACTGTATTTCTGATTTTTTGATAACCCAATATGAAATCAATGACTTTGCGTTCTTTCCGTCATTCGCTGTCCGGACTCGCTTTTTTCCGTTCCTTTATCTTTGTTGATATCGCTACCCAGCGGTTACATCTTATTCTCAACCGGAAGAAAATAAAATCTTATCCGGTTTCCACCTCCCGTTTTGGTCGCGGGTCGCTCATCGGCTCCAATAAAACCCCCACCGGACTTCACCGTATCTACGCCAAATTCGGCCAGCGTCTTCCCTCGGGCGCGGTATTAAAGGATCGCCTGTATACCGGGGAAATCTGGGACGGAAAAAGCCGCTTCGGCAACTTGATCACCAGTCGTATTCTGGCGCTTGACGGACTGGAATCCGGCATCAATAGGGGAGGCAGGGTTGATTCGCGAAAAAGATATATCTATCTCCACGGAACCAACCATGAAAAAAACATCGGTCAACCCGCATCACACGGTTGCATCACCCTGAAGAATGCCGATATGATTGATTTGTTTTCCAGAGTCCGGAAGGGCACCTATGTTATCATTGTCTGAGCTGAAACAAGGCTGTTTCCATTATGTGGGTATTGCGGGCACAGGCATGAGTGCACTGGCCCAATTTCAGGCCATGGCCGGCGGTGCGGTCACCGGGTCGGATCGGTTGCTTTCGTCGGGCGGTCAACCGGAAAACGCGCGTGCCTTGTGCGCACTCGGCATCCGACTCTTTCCACAGAACGGCAGCGGTATCACCCAAGAACTTGCAGGTGTTGTGGTCTCCTCTGCCATCGAACCGAATAATCCCGATTTAGAACGTGCCCGGGCGCTCGGGATTCCGGTCATCCATCGAAGCGACATGCTTTCCGCTTGGGTCAACCAATACCGAACCATCGCCGTGGCCGGCACCAGCGGAAAATCCACGGTCACCGCCATGATCTTTGAAATACTGGAGGGAATGGCACTTTCCCCCTCGGTCATCACAGGCGGCAACCTCATCCGGCTTTCGGAAAAAGGGCTTATCGGTAATGCCTTTGTCGGAAAATCAGATCTGCTGGTCGTGGAAAGCGACGAAAGCGATGGCACGCTCACCCGCTACCATCCGCATATCGGTCTTCTCCTGAACATCCAGAAGGATCACAAGGATATCGCGGAATTAAAAGAGATTTTCGCCGTTTTTCTTTCGCAATGTACCTTGACCGCAGTGAATATAGAATGCCCGTCGGCCGCCCCTTTTGCTGGAAACGGACTCACCTTTGGGATGGCGGGCAAGAGTGGATTGCGCCTCCAAGAAGTCACGCTCGCACCACGGCAAAGCACCTTTACCTTGGACAACGTGCGCTTCACCCTGCCCCTGCCCGGCCGTTTCAATGTGGAAAATGCAGCTGCTGCACTGGCCGCCTGCCGCCTTCTCAACCTCTCTCCTGACAAGGCCGTGGCGCCGCTTTCCGCCTTTCGGGGAGTTGAACGTCGTTTCCAAAACATCGGTACCGTTAACGGGGTCACGGTGATCGATGATTTTGCCCATAATCCAACAAAGATTTCAGAGGCTATTCGCGCCGCACACCTTTCCTCGAAACGGGTGCTGGCGTTCTTTCAGCCGCACGGATTCGGACCGACCCGTTTTCTCAAACAGGAACTCATTGACGCCTTGGCAACTTCTTTAACGGCCGAGGACATCCTGTTTATGCCTGACATTTATTATGCAGGCGGGACCGTGACACGGGACATTTCCTCACAGGATATTACTGAAGCGATTGAAAAACGCGGACGCCGGACCGTTTTCAGGGAAGATCGGAAAACCTTGATTCCCCTGATGGTCCAAGCAGCCCGTACCGGAGACATGATTCTGTTGATGGGCGCACGGGATCCGTCGCTGCCGCTCTTCTGCCGTGATGTATTCGATGCACTTCAAGCCGCGATCTGACTTGTGCGACAATCCCATCAAGCTCTATATCGTCTCGACGCAAACCCTAACCGTAATCGGAAGACCTCATTTTGAAACAAGAACTCTCTTTGTAAATGTTTTAGAGCGGGTTGTCAGCTTAATAATATAAATTCCGGAAGCCGTATTCTTTGTATGCCAAACAAACGATTCTTGGGTATTCAATGTCGAGTTTATCTCCCATTTCTTTAACAATTTACCGCTGATACTATAAATTCCCACAGAGGCATCTTGCCTGTCGCGACTCGATAAAGCCAAGGCTGAAACACTAAATTTCACCCTATTAGCGGTAACAGGATTGGGAAAACAATTAATGATATTCCTATTCTTTATTAAATTTGTCCCACCTTCCGCATTAACACCGTCTACGGTAATGGTTATTTCTTTTGTATCCTGTCCACCCCGTCCATCATAAGCCGTTACCTTGACCTGATAATTCCCCCCCTCATTAAAAGTATAGACCATCTTATTCCCACCATCCAAGACATTATTGTCATTTTTCAAATAACCATAAACCCAGTGGGGGATAACATGATCCAGATCCCATTTAAAACAAAGACCGTCTTCGTTTGCATCAGAGGAAAGAGAGGCATCAAAACAGACCGTTAAAGGCGCCTGGCCTTGTACAATATCTGCGGTTAAAGATGCCGATGGAGAAGTGTTCCGGGTCGCACTTCTATTGCTTTTTAGAGGATCCGTGTAATAATATAGCTCAACATCATCGTTATCTCCATCATTGTCCGTATCCATAAAAAGCGGATTGGTACCCAATAGATTCACCTCCTGACCGTCAAGCAGATGATCCCCATCCGAGTCGGGATTACTGTTGGACGTGCCGAGCCGATTCTCCTCCGTATTATTCAATCCGTCATAATCCGAATCGAGCACTGCCTGCTCCGGAGGAATCGGAATATAAACGGTCTTGATGGCCCACGGATCCGGATCCTTTGGAAATTCCTGACTATTATAATAATCACTTTCTTTTGAATAACCTGTAGGAATGGGACCGGATAGGACATAGGTTAAAGGAACATGAGAGGGCGGAGAGGTTTGCGGAACATGAAGATAACCAATCGGAAAATCATTATCTTTCACCGCTTCCATAATACCCGTAAGCCATGTTTCACTCGGAATATCATAAACCCTGTATTTGACGGCCCCGTCATCCGAATCTATCCAGAAAAGCCAGACCGTTTGCCCGCAGAGCGTCATTCTATAACCCGAGATATTCCCTGCAACACAAACAGAATCCGCGGCAGCATAATGTCCATCCTTATAGCTTGTTAATATCAGTCTTTTGGGTGCAACCAAATCCCCAACTAAAAAGAAAATCCTATCATTATGATAAGAGATTGCATTGACCAGCTTGCTCCAACCGGGCCATCCGATAATTCCTTTGGTCGTCCAGGTTTTACCGTCAGATTGATGGAGTTCAAGATAATTTTGCGTATAGACTGCTAATGAAAATTTGTTTTCATAAGCCAACGGCATAAGTTGCCCTCCTGAAAAACCTCTTGGATTCGTCCCATTGGCAATATAGGGTTTATCATTCACATGCTGCCAGTGCAGCCCGCCATCCAGACTAAAGGAACATTCATAATAAGTATAGTTTTTCTTATAAGCTGTCCAGGTACCCGATACAGACCAGAGCTCTCCATTTGGCAAGGCAATGATTGCAGGTCCTCTGACTTCACATGTATGGGGAGTAAAACCTGCAATGACACGTTCGGGTTTTTGCGGATCGCTTGTTTCAGGTGGGGTGGCCGGAAAAATCTGCCAGCTGTTTGGTCCGGTCATTGCTATTTTGTAAAAATGCCAAAAAAGCGGGATTCCGGCATTATCGCCTCGGGTTGAACACCATTCCATTTCCATGACATATCCGTTTCCCCGTAATAAATTATCCCCGGACATCCATTTTGGAGTGGCAGACCACGCGCAGTACTTATCAATAATAGTGGGAAAACCATTTATTTCACCTGCCAGGTTTGACCAAGTGTGCCCACCATCCACGGTTTGCATGGTTGCTCTTGGGTTGCTTTGAATAGGTTGTGAAGGATTTGATTGAACGACCATTGATCGGGCAATCAGCATCCGGTTATCATCAAAAGGAATGACCCCTTCAGGATGTTCATAAGAGGAAACGGAATTATAGGTATTTCTTCCTGTTGCAATTCTATTTGTAATGAATTTGTTGATCGAACCGGTTATTCTTTCCTGAGGGACATAAACCGGAGGCGGAGCACTTTTTAACGGACTATTTCCCCACCAGCCGCTTCCAATAATCCAGGGGAAAAGAGGGCTGTTATCGTATACGAGAGGGTCGCTGATATTTCCCAGGGTATCAAGCAGGCGAATGTTATCGAATTCTATGACACAAGGCCCGGTTGTTCTGCAAAGTAAAATACGCAGGTTGATTATTTCGGATAAATCCAAATCCTGCACACGTACGATGTCTGCCAACGGAAAACAGAGTGTTTTCCAGCCGCCGGGGGTGAGCAGATAATGACGATAATTGCTTTGTTTCCAGCGATCTTCCACGTTGACGCGCAATGTTGCGGATTCCTCCGATATTTTCGCATCAATACAAAGCCATTTATAACCGCTCCACTTCTTGAGGCTGTCCATCAATGTCAGGATTTTATACATATTATAGAGGTTTGCAAACCGGGTTGATTGCCAATCCGCCGGTCCGCCATATTCTCCTACCGGTACCCGGCTGCTGTCCCAGTAGTTTTGAAGCATACTCCAATCTTGATACCAGCTTGCATATCGGCGGGTTGAAAGAAAACCGGCTGTGGGAGCCGCCGGATAAACTTCGTGGATAAAATGATAACTTCCCTCTGTGGCTTCATTACTGTCTTTCCGAATGACAAAACCAATCGCTTGCGCCCCATTGTATCCATAGTCCGTACCCGAAGAATCTACAAGATTTAAGCCCGGCCAGAGCGTTAATTCCTCCTTTTCAAAACCGCATATCAATTTCTCGAGTGACCAACAATTGGTTGTTATCATCATGACACAAATTTGCAATATGACAATGCGGCTATTTTTATTTGGCATACAAAATCCGTTTTTTTAATATTGTCGAAGATATCCTTATCTTAATAAAAGCACCTTGGATGCCAACACCTGCTTCTCCAAACCAATTCGGACAAAATAGAGTCCGGAAGATTGCGCTTTTGCATCCCAAATCACAGAACCATGCCGGACGCTTCTTGATAAATCCGCCACCAGACGGCCTTCCACATCATATACCGTAACCGACAAGGCCCCGGACAATCCCGCCTTGCCCTCATATCCGTTGATCATAATCGTTACTGCCGGATTAAACGGATTGGGATAGGTTTGAAAACTGAGCGGTTGTCTTGCACCTGCCCTATCTTCCGCCTTCACCTCTCCCAACACCCCTTGTACGACATTCGATATCACGCTCATGTTTTCAACACTGTCAAAGGAAAATATCGCCGTATAAAAGGGAAGCGTATCCGAAACTTTAAACACCACAGACTGTTGTGTACCGGGAAGGACTGTTAAAGCCGGCCCCACGGCATTCGCGGCCCACCAGTTACAAACGCTGCTGTCAATGGTTTGAGGCTCCACAATAGGCTTATGCGACCAAACGATATGATACCGCTTAGCTCCTGCAGGGGCGGTCCAGGTCAACTGCGCATAGCCGGTGGAAGTATCAATCAATGCCCCCAAGTCGCTTATGCCAACAGGGGCGACCGTATCTGTTCGAACGGTATGACTCACGAACCAAGTGAACCTGTTTTCAAACTGGCCCACCCATTTTGTAAATTCCCCATAGGCTTTATCCCCGCCGCCAATTCCATTCGTGACGTATTGATTCAATTGATCCAAATATTCCTTTTTGCCCGTATTCCAATAATACCAGGCCTGTGGATCACAAAAGGTTAAACTTGTTCCACTGGAAGAAAGAGTCACACCTGTAGCAGGATGCTTGTAATATCCGAAATTACTATAATGAAGATTCCATTCCATAATGCCGGATACATAATTAAACGCTTCTGCATACGCCTGAGGATTCACACCGCGAATCTCTTCCATGAATTGGATAATGGGTCGTACCAGATAACCGGCCTGAAAAGCAGCATCACCCATTTGCGTATCATATTCATGAAAACCATAAAGAACATTTTGTCCTTTGGAACGGGAAGGTTTCCTAACATAGGTGTTAATGTAATTCTGAAATTTCCCCAAAATGCTGGTATCACCCGTAATTCGATAGGCCTGCAACGCATTAGAGGTGGAATGACCGATAGCGCGGCTGCTCATGTCTGCAAACGGGTCTTTTTGTCCCAGACGAATTTTACGGAACTCAGCAATGAACCGGTACCAATCTTTTATCCAGGGGTTACCGGAAAAATAATAGGCCTCTTCCACATGGTAAAACCAGGCATGCTCGTCGTCACGCGCACTTCCATCCATGACCGTGTTGGCTAAACTCGCCGAATCATAAGGCGGCTTCTTATATCCGTCGCCAAAAACCCGCCAATGATGGCCATCATAAGGATTTTCAGTCAATCTAAGATTCAACCAATCATTTTGATGCGTATAGGCAGTCATGGATTGCGGTTTAGTATTCAATTCACCCATAGCATATTCCTGAGCCATAAAATAGCTATAAGGATTTTCTGTAGCAGCAAAGGCGGCGCCACTGGTTGCCCAGTTACCGGCATTGCCGGGACGCATCTTTCTTGTCTTATCCACCAAAAACCAGTTCCAGCCCAAATCAGGGCCGATATTCATATTTGAATAATCGGTCATGGTCGGTACGCACTTATCCGTAACCGTAATAGGCGTATCCAATGGCACATAAAAATCAAAGGCTGCCTTGGTCTCTTTATACCAA
>MGVN01000110.1 GCA_001800515.1 Elusimicrobia bacterium RIFOXYB2_FULL_49_7
CATAGCCGCCCATCATTACTTCCCCCACGCCGGGGATGGTGGAAAACTGATCCTTTACATAATCGCGCGTATACTCCATGATGTACTTGAGAGGCCGCTTGCCGGAAACGGTGAGCCATATGATGGGTTGGTCTTCGGGATTGCTTTTTCTGATAACAGGCGCGTCGATATCCGAGGGGAGCGTGCGCTGCGCTCTCGCGATATTGCTTTGTACTTCCTGGAGGGCTACGTCAATATCCTTCTCCAGGTCAAACTGCACGGTAATGTCCGAGCGTCCCTGCCGGGAGGTGGACATCACTTCCTGTACGCCCTGGATCCCCATGAGGGCGCTCTCAATAGTATCGGTTATCTCGGTTTCCATCACCTCAGGCGCCGCGCCTTCCCATGACGTCGATATGGAGAGCACAGGAAAATCGACGTCAGGCATCTGGCTCACGCCCAGCTTCATGAACGCGAACATGCCGAATACGATGATGCCTATCAACACCATCCACGCAAAGACCGGGTTTTTTATCGACGTATCTGACAATGACATTATTGCTTTCCCATTTCCGCCGCGATTTCAAGCAGCACTTTGTTTAATTGTATCTGTAGATCCATCCTCGCCTGGTTCCGTTTCGTGTCGAACATGGCGAGCAATGCCTGCAGTACTTCCATATTTGACACCAATCCGAGCCTATAATCGCGCAGCTGCAGACGATAGCTTTCGCTGGATCTTTCGTACGCCTCGTTATAGGACGCTGCCTGCGCGGCTGCCGCTGTATAGTCGTTATAGAGTTTCCGCATACCTGCGGCCGTTATTCTTTTCAACTGTTCTTCGCTCTCCTGCGCCTCTCTTAAGCGGTACTCCTCTTCCTTGACCTTCGCATGCAATACCCCGCCCTGGTAGATGGGCATGGTCAATGACAAAAGCGCTCCCCAGTCAGCTCCCGAAAGTGTACCGCTACGGGACAAATACCAATTACCGTCGAAATTCAGCGAGGGAAGACGCGCCCCTTTAACAAAAGTGACCCCGCTTTTCCGGGCTGCTACTTCTTCTTGCGCGGCACGAATATCCGAACGCTGCAGTGCCGACTGAAGATAGACATCAACCGGCTGAGCCGCCGCCACAGTTCGCTCATCAGAGATCTGTATAGCATCCGCCCCTCTGCCGATGAGCAGCGAGAGTGATTCGAGAGCATTGGCACGGTCACCATTTATTTTGTCCAGCTGGGCGCGAAGCTGAGCTGTCTGAGACTGCACCGCAAGCACTTCACTTTCCCGCGACTTGCCCAGACGAACACGCTCCTTCAATTCGCGTATGCGTTCTTCCATAAGGAAAATGATCTCGGACACGTTTTTTACTTCCGCGTCCTGTTGTGCAACATCATAGAACGACCTGCTTACATCAGCAAAAAGTGTTCTTTTTATTGTACAGAAACTCAACTCTTCCTGAACGCTGCGTGATCTCGCCGCAGAAAGGCTTTCTCTCGTGCGAAAACCTGAGAACAACCGCTGCGTGACAGAAAGGCGGGAGCTTGTCCCTTCCTCGCCGGCATTGCCAACGCTTTCACGGTAATCACGCGACAACCCCACCGCTACGAAAGGGAGCCTGTCCCCGGCCGCCTGGTTGACCAGTTGCCTTGCCTGTTCAAAACGCTCTTTTTGAATAGCGAGGGGTTTGCTGTAACCTTCAGCAAGAGAAAAACACTCCGTGAGGGTGAGAGGCGCAGCCCCTGCGGCTGACACTGAAAAAACGAGGGTGCCTACGAGCATTGCAAAAGTTACAAGGGGAGCCAACGGGGTGTTGTACCTGGGGAACATATGAGTACTCCAGTGATATGGTAACGCTAGCAGATGAAACAAACTGAAGAAATACAATTAGTATTGATTATAAACCATATTTTGTTATATGTCAATCGTCTCATTCTTCATGCAAAGTTGCTCGGCTGATGTTAAATATATACAATATAAGTAGGGACGGGAAAGGTTCTCACTTTCCCGGAAACCTTGCCTTACTACAGGCTGCCGCTCCCTCTCCGAGAATCACTCAGCGCTCCATACTGGCGGGAGGTAATCCTGTAACAGAAAAGGTAAATGGGGGTGTATCATGGTAACAAGCACACAACAACAGGTCAAGGAAAGCAGCGTTATTGTAGAACAGGAATTAAAAAGAATAAATGCTCAGCAGCTCTATTCTGTGATCATGAGCGCTTCGGCAACGCTGGGAGCACTTGGCATTATCGAGATGCTTTTCGGGCTCGGATCTATAATCGCGCCCTCGTTCGCGGGAGCCTTTTTCGTATTACTGATGGGAGGAGCTTTAACGGCAGGCGGCGCGCTTGAGTTCGTTTCAGGCGTAATCCATAAGTCGTTGGCCCGGGTCGTTCATGGCGTCGCTTCCGCAGTTGTCGGTCTTCTTGCGATAGCCCATCCCCTCTACGGGCTCACCTTCCTTACCGGGCTCATAGGCGTGTACCTGCTCATCTCCGGCATTGACCGGTTCTTTGAACCGCGCAGGACTTCATGGGCGATGTCCGTCGGCGTTTTGAATGTCATATTCGCGATCATCGTCTTCGCGGCACTTCCCGTGGCAAGCAATGTCCTTCTCGGCTGGATGATCGGATTGAACCTGATCTCAGGAGGGTTTATTTCGACGAGGATCGCCGCGTCATTAAGAAGCGGCCTTAGATAAGTCATTCTGCGGTGGGGGCAGGTATGGATGCGTCTCTGTCTGTCCCCACGTTGCAGAAATCGGGAAATCAGTCACGCTGTGGAATGCTCTCCGGCTTTTGAAAGACGGGCATCGTGAAGCTAAATGTGCTTCCCTGTCCTATAATGCTTTGCACCCACACCTTTCCCCCGTGAAGTTCAACGATACGCTTGACCAGAGCAAGGCCGAGGCCGGCTCCTCTGATCTGCCCGGTTCTGTACTCGTCGATCTGATAGAACTTCTCGAACACTCTGCTGTATTCCTCTGACGGTATCCCATGGCCGTTATCACGCACTTCTATGGATACGTTCTTCTGGTCAAAAAGCTTCCCCGTGATCGTTATTCGCTTTACCTCTTTACTGTTGAACTTTATTGCGTTCTCCACGAGGTTCTCTATCACTTCCACCATCTTCATACTGTCTACGTAAACTATCGGCAGCTGGTTGATCGCGGGATCAACGGATATCTGGATCGGGATATCGGTAGCATAATCCGCGAACCCGCGCACGCAGCGGTCAACGATAGTGAACGGCGTGATCTTTTCCGGCGTCAACTGCGTAAACTCCGACTCCAGAAGCGTGAATCGGAGCAGGTCGTCGACAAGGTCATTGAGAAGGTCCCCCTGTTTCTTGATGGAGCGCAGCGCCACAGTTGTTTTCTCGTCGGCGGTGTTCAGTTTTTCAAGCAATACGGCGGAAAACCCGTTAATAGTGGTCAACGGCGTTTTCAACTTGTGCGTAATAAGGGCAAGAAAATCGGTTTTATGCTTTTCTTCTTTTTTTTCATCGGTAATATCGCGCACGACGAATATGTAGCCGATGAGACTATTCAGTTGATTATGGATGCCCGTCGCGAGAACGCCGAGGGTGAGCGATTTGCCTATAGTCCGCTCCAATTCAAATGAGACCGTCCTCTTCGTGCTGTTTTGAATATCGTTCCACGGGAGCGATGGAATGAAGCTCTCCACCGAAACAGGAAACTGCTTCCCCTGGCAATTCTTCTGGTTAAGCCCCAAAAGTTCTTCAGCAGACTTATTAAGACGAATAATATTGAGAGAAGCGTCAGTCGCCACGGCACCGTCTGCCATGCTGGCGAAGATCGCGTCAAGCTCTTCCTTTTCCTGTTCGAGCGTGTTAAAAAGATGGGTATTCTCAATGGCAATGGCCGCTTCCACCGCGAAGATGGAAAGAAGATGGGTATCCCTCTGCTCGAACATAACATCATTTTCCCGTCTGTAGAGGCTGATGACCCCGAGGAGTTTCCCTTTCCGGTGCAGGGGCACTGTTATGCTCGATTTCACGCTGTCGAATTCCTGCAGATGCGAGAAGCGAGGGTCATTCTTCAGTTCTCCCTGAATATGGACCAGCTGCTCCTGTTTGGCGACGTAGCCGGCAATACGTTCGCCGAGAGAAAGCCTTTTGCCTACCACCCGGTCCTTGCGCGCGCCGGAAGCGGCCTTTACGACCAGATCGTTCTGCTCCGCGTCATAGAGCATGATTGAACCGCCATCCGCTGCCAGCGAATCGCAGACAAGCGTGAGAATAAGATTCAGGAGTTCATCAATACCCATGAGGGAGCTGATCGCTTTGCTCGCTTCATAGAGGTTCACCAACTCCTTAAGTTCTCTCACCTCCGCCGTAAGCCGCTGCTTCTCAAGGCATCGCTTTACGGTAAGTTCCAGTTCCGCTATGTCAAAATTCTTCGTAATGTAATCGTAGGCGCCAAGCTTCATTGCTCCCACCGCGTTCTCGATCGTGCCATGAGCGGTAATGATGATAACGTCAGTCCTCTGGCAGTTCTCTTTGACGTATTTGAGCACACCAAGTCCGTCAATACCCGGCATTTTAAAATCGCTGATAACAAGCTCGTAGTGATTATCCTTGAGCAGCTCTATCCCTTTCTCGCCGTTCTCTGCGGACATCACGTCGTAGCCCACCGAACGGAGAAATTCCGTACAACCGTTGCGTATGTACGTATCGTCATCGACAACAAGAATGTGTTCGTTCGCCATAAGATTATTGTTTCGCAAGCGGCAGGGTAAATGCGAACTTGCTTCCTTTCCCGAGTTCACTGGTAACGTTGATCGTTCCGCCCTGCATTTCAAGCAGTCCTTTGACTATGGACAATCCGAGCCCTGAGCCTTTCGGACCGGAAATTTTTTCGCGGCCGTCCTTCACCTGTTCAAATTTATCGAATATCCTGTCCAGCTTATCTGCCGGTATCCCCATGCCGGTATCGCTTACCGCCACTTCGACCATTTTGTGCGCCGGGCTGAAGCGCGCATCGACATTGATCTTCCCTCCCATGGGAGTGAATTTCACCGCATTGCTGAGAAGGTTTATCAGTACCTGCCGGGTGCGTTCAGGGTCTATCTGCACGTCAGGCAAACTCTCCTGAACGTTAAAAGACAGAGAGATATTCTTGTTATCTACCTGCGGCTTGAACAGCTGCCCGATCTCGACCAGCAGGGGAGGCAGCTTTACCACCTGTGCGTTCACTTCCATTTTTCCGCGCTCGATCTTCGCCATATCAAGCAGGTCGTCTATGAACTTACTGAGGCGGGTGGCGCAATCACGCATAACCTGCAGGTATTCCTTCTGCTTATCGTTGATCTCGCCTGCGGTCCCTTTAAAGAACATATCGATATACATACGCAGAGAAAGAAGAGGCGAGCGAAGTTCGTGCGTGACACTCGACACGAAATCGCTTTTCAACTGGTCAAGCTCCTTGAGCCTCTCGCTCATCTTGTTAAATTCCCCGGCAAGATACCCCAGCTCGTCGCGGCTCTGCACAGTGATCTTATGGTCAAGCTTCCCCTTCCCTATCACCTGAGCGCCCTGCGCTATGGTCCTTATCGGCCCGACCATCATCGCGGTCAGAAAGAGCGCTCCCGCAAGGCCTACAATAAGCGCTGCCACAGCGACCATCGCTATACGTTTGCGCGTGACAGCGAGCGCCAGGTTCACTTCATCATTCAGAGCTTCCTGAGAAAACCCTATCCGTATTATTCCGGCTTTTGCGTCATTGACGATCACAGGCATGGCAAGCTCAAGCACCCCGGCGTGCGATGCCGGTACCAGCCCTTCTACTTTCAATGAAGCTGCAGTCTGTTCATCTTTCAGTTCAGTACCCAGGAGGTTAATGTCCGTATGCGCCAGCACTTTGCCTCCCGTATCAGTAACGGAAACGAACATGACACCCTTGGTATTCTTGACGAGCTTGAGATAATTGAGAAGCAGTATCTCATCATTAACTACGATCGATTCCTTGGCCACCTGCGCGAGGCTTTTCATCATATCCGTGCGGCTTCTCTCCATCTCATCTACGAGGAACCTGCTTTCTGCAATGTAAAGGGTTACCGCCACACCGCTCACGATGATGACAACAAGAAGTCCGATCAGCGCGCTGAATTTCGTTCGAAGTTTCATTTTCTTCTCATTTCACGGCGCACAAAGTCGCCTTATTTCTTTTTATCGAGTTCGTCTTTTGCCCTGTTGAGGCTGTTGCGTATTTTTGTATTGTCCGGATCAAGCGCCGCGGCTTTTTCCCACAATTCGACGGCTTTCCTGATCGCGCCACTGTCATATTCCTTCAACGCCTGCCTGTTATAGTCGTCCGCCTTGTTCCGATTTGCCTCTTTAAGCTCTCCCTTCGCTTTCGCAAGGGCTTCACTGATCTTCTCACTGGAGGGAGCGAGCCGCGCTGCCTCTTCCCACTGCTGCACCGCTCCCTGAAGGTTTTTTGCATCGTAGTGCTTCTGCCCGCGGCTGAAGCAGTCTTCGGACTGGCGGGCGGCAAGTTCAGCGAGAGCCTTTTCGAGCCCTTCACTTGCAGGATCAAGCTTTTGGGACTCCTCAAATGACCTGCGTGCCTTTTCCCATTGACGTTCTTTCATGTATCTCTGCCCGTCCGCAAGAAGCTGTTGCGCCTTTTTCTTTTTCTGCTCCTTCTCCTGCCTGCGGGCATTCTCTGAGATCGCCTTAAGCTCCTGCCGGGCAAGTGCAAGGTATTCGCGAGCTTTTGCATGTTCAGGGCTCACCATCAGCACCTTTTCCCACAGAAGGGCCGCATCCTGGAACTGTTTCATCTCATAGAACTCCATTCCCTGATTGAATATTGACTCAGCGCGCCCTGCCTTTTGCTCGGTAAACACGCTTTGTATACGTATCTGGAACTCTTTTGCTTCACGGTGCTCGGGAAAGAGGGTGAGAAGATTATCGATAAGTTCTTTTGCCTCGACAAGCTTGTCAGCCTCGAGATAGGCCCGTACCTGTCCGAGATAGTTCTCCACCTTGATATCGTTGACGCGTTTTTGTATTCCGGCAAGATACTCCCGCGCCTTTGCATTGATCGGATCGACAAGCAGTACATTGTTGAGTTCCCTGAACGCAGTTACAAGGTCATTCTTGATCATCGCGCGCTCAGCCCTGCTGAAATGCCGGTCAAGGTTCTCCCTGAGCATGGTTTGCCGCAGTACTCTGCCGAAACGGTAATTCAATCCAATGCGATGGGTACTGCCGAAGGAAGCATAAGGGACAAATGCGTAATCTACGCTGACGGATTCGTTCCCGATCCCGATACCGCCCATGACGCCGGGCTGAATATCACCGGAAGGCCTGTCCGAAAGGTGCTTGTACCCTGCGCGAAGGGAGACCCATTCCTTGATCCGGTAATCCGCCCCGGCGGAGACAGAGCTGTCGCCGTCAGGAGGGAATGCGGCGTCGAGGGAGAGAGTTAGTGTCTCTCCAAGGAAATTATGAGCAAGCCCGACCTTGTAATTGACGGGAAGCGGATCCTGTTTCTCGATGAAGGTAACCCCAGGCCCGATGTTCTGAACAACTGCCGCGATCTTCAGTTCCTTCCCCATGAAGGTTCCCTTTCCTCCCGTAGGAAGTCGGTAGAGAATGCCTGCGTCCGCGGCATAGGCGACAGCAGACGTATCAGCAAGGGTTTCCTGTATGAATTTCACTGAAATACCTGTATCAACCGACGCGATGGTTCTGCCGTACGACAATGCGAACGCAAGATCTGAAACCGAGAGTGTCGTATCCAGCCTCCCCCCTGAGTTGTCATAGGAGGGGATGCCGTCTGTTGAAAGGTAGGAAATACCTGCTCCCAGCGCACCATAGGCAGCGGTGGGATGCACATAGGACGCGAACTGGT
>MGVN01000111.1 GCA_001800515.1 Elusimicrobia bacterium RIFOXYB2_FULL_49_7
GGAGTAACCGGAGAGGGTTCAACCAGTCCGATGCTGATCAGGTTGGAATGGACGCCGACAACCCGTCCTTCTACACCGAACTGGCGCAGATTATCCGCAATATCTTTGGTGGTACGTTTAGCCATGATTTTCTCGTCCTTTTTATTTAATCAGCGTGGCCGGATCAAGATTGGCCGATTCAATATCCTTGAAATAATGGGCCGTCTTGACCTTACATTCCATGGTGGCCACTTCGTCGCATACAATCAGGGCCTTGGGATGCATCTGGAGCGCGGAAACGGTCCACATATGATTGACCCCCTCCTCCACCACCTTTTGCAGAGCAATGGCTTTGTTCAGGCCGTTGATGATGATGAGCACCTCTTCGGAATCCATGACCGTGCCCACCCCCACCGTAAGTGCCAGTTTGGGCACCTTGTTGATGTCATTGTCAAAGAAGCGGGAGTTGGCCACCATGGTATCATATGTCAGGGTCTTGATACGGGTGCGGGAGGTAAGGGATGACGCGGGTTCATTGAAAGCAATGTGGCCGTCCGGACCGATACCGCCGACAAAGAGGTTTATTTTTCCGAAGGAACGAATTTTGGCTTCATAATCCTCGCAGACCTTTTTCAGGTCTTTTCCGTTGCCGTCCAGGATATTGACATTCTCTTTCGGAATATCGATGTGCTTGAAGAAATTGTTCCACATGAAGCTGTGATAACTTTCCGGATGATCGACCGGAATATTCACATACTCATCCATATTGAACGTAACGACATTCTTAAAGGAAACCTTGCCCGCTTTATTCAGGTTGATAAGTTCACGGTACATGCCAAGCGGCGAGCTGCCGGTGGGAAGCCCGAGTACAAAGGGGCGGTCCGCAGAAGGTTTAAAATCATTGATTTTCCGGGCGACATAGCTTGCCGCCCAGCGGCTGACCAGTTCGTAATTTTTTTGAATGATGACGCGCATGTTTTGCCTTTCGTTTTTATGAAAATTGAAAGGGAAAGATAAATAGTCCTATAGGAAAAATTCAAGGCCGTCGGAATCGGTTTGTAAGAGCTTCGTACGGGCGAAATCCTCTTACCCGTGCGATTCCTTATTTCGGCTGTTGCCGGGAATGACCCATGACCTTCCACTTCTCTTCGGCAGGCTGCTTTAAGACGTATTTATCGGTGTGGCATCGGGAACAGATATACATTTGCGCTTTGACCGGTTTGTTCTTTTTCACCGGCGCAACAGAGCCGTTCATTCCGTCCCCGGCAAAACTCGGGGTCTTTAAAACCAGTTCATTTTCCTCCTGCACATGGCCCGCCAGTGCCCCGTGGCATTGCTCGCACTGCACACCCGCCATATCCATGGAGGTTTCAATATCCCAGAAGCCGTTTTCCCGTTCATAGCCCGTGACATGGCAGTTCAGGCAACTCGGATTGTATTCCTGACCCTCCCGAACCAAGGACTGTATCGCCTCTTTATGAGGCCCTTTGCTCCAACGTTCGAATTCGTTGGGATGACAAACCGCACACGACTTGGCGCCCGCATAAATAGGTTGAGCGTCTTTGGGACGCGGCCATTTGAATTTCTCTTTGGCCAAGGCCTTGTTGTAGGCTTCAACTAAGCCGTCCATCTCCGCGTTTTTATCGTACTTCGTCTCCAAGGCCACCTTGAATCCCGCGGCATCCGAAAGACTTCCCTTGGTGATATTGAAATTCAGACCGCGAATACTCTTGTTCTGCCGGGTTTCAGATACCACGCGGACGCCTTGTATCATGGTCGGCGTCTCATTAAATCGGTAGATATTGGCACACACCACGATATCCACTCCGGGAAAGGATTGAAGCACTTTATCCAATGTTCTATCATCCATGGAAACCAATAGGACAATCAGATCATTTTTCCCCTTTCGTATTTTCTTGGCCACCCGGGCAGCGGCAAGATCCGGCGCATCGACTTTCACCTTACCGATATCTTCAACATTCACATCCGACAGAGCCACGAATCCCACAAAAACAAATGTCTTATCCTGATACCGGACCTTAAGAAATTCCGAAAAAACGGGTTTATTATCCTTGTCCATAATATTCGCAGAAATCAGGGGCAGTTTGCTATCAGACTCCACCTGCTTCAGGGCTGCTATCCCCTGCTGGAGTTCGTTTTGTCCCACATTGAGGGCAGCATACCCAAGCAGACCAAGCCCTTTCATGAAATAGCGGGAAAGCAATTTCTGTTCCCGTCCGGCAAGAGTAGTATAATTCCCGGCATCACAGAGCAGATAGGAACCGTCCGTGATTTGAAATTCTTTCAGAAAATTAGCTGTTCTCGGCAGACCGCCGGTTGGATGGCCCTTTCAGCCGCAAGGGCCCCAGGCACCCTCCGTCTGACCCGTATAAATCAGATGATATCGGTAGGCATTTCCTTTTTTATTTTCCGATACGCCTGCGCCGGCCCCTAACAGGACCAAGCAAACAACCCATAACAAGAGACGGGCGGATAAGGAATTCATTCAATCTCCCGGGTATTGAACTTCAGCATGTTCTGTTCATCAATATAATAATAACACCCTTTTCCATCACGGATGTCGACCAAGAGGGCAGCGTGAGGCAAGGGGAATATCGCTTCTTTGCCTTTTTTCAAATTATAGGTAAAAAAAGCGCGGTACACTTTGAGCCCGTTGACGGAACGAATAAGTGCACCGGCCACATCCATCTTGCCGGCGGCCAGAATTTCCAGACGATCAGTACCGAACGGCAGGGGTTTGACATCTCGAATCTCAAACTTCTTTCTATCGACCGCAACGATGGAATGGAAATCATAAAAATAGAAAGTCTGTTCCCCATCCAGAAAAAAACCGAAATACTCGGGATGACGATAATCCAAGTTGTCAATGAGCAGGCTTTGCCGCTCTTTCAGGTCATACAGCGCGGGATTGGCCCCGGCACAGTAATAGACAAAACGGGGATCCGCGGGAAAGGCCATTAAACAAGGCGGCAGAGCGGCACAAGGGAATGAGGCGACCCGGATCATATCATTGGTGGCAAATTCCTCGAGCTCGATGTCCACGCTCTTACCCTTGGCCGTCTCCTTGACCATGGCTGTGATTCCCCAGGTACGGCTGCTATTGATGGCGGAATAGGGCGAACCGGACTTCCGCTCACTTTTAACCTTATCCCCGGAAAGGATATTCAACCGTCCGTTAATGAAATAGTCGTTTTGACCGTTCAGCCACCGGCCTTCCATCGTCGGCTTGACCCCTACCCGCGAAACAACCTGAGCGCCTGAACCGAGATGGATGAATTTTAAATCAATCCGTTGAAAACCGGTGGCCGAGTCCACGGTTGAAACCAGGGCAAAAGCGGCATAATCGGCAAACCCGGTATTGGAAAGAAATTCCGCATTCACCGGAAGGGTCCAGGTGGCCTCCCGCCCATTCTTTCCGGTCAAGATCAGACTTTTCACCCCATCTGCCTGCTGAAAACAGAAAAGTGCCCTGTCTTGAGTTCCTAAAAAGGCAAAGACGCATCGACCCTCGACCTGCCCAAACTCTGTATCAGCAGAGAAGGAAAGCGCGATGAACCCGAGGCAAAATGCCGTGATCAAGCTTTTCATCCTATAAAATAAAATAACAATTCATTAAAAAACATTTCAAACAATTATTATATTTTTGTCATGAAAGAGAACCGGTCTTCCCCCCCTTCCGACAAACCCGGCCCTACCCCTTCTCCTGCAAAAAACCCCTTTTTTCTCAAACTCGTCACGATTCTGCTGTTCCTGTTCCTGCTGTTCCAGGCCTACCATAAACGGCACTGGTTCCGCCATATTCCAAACAAAGCCCCTGTCAAGTTCACGGAAAAAAGCACGACCGCCGCGCCCCCCCTCTCGGTATCCTCTAACAAAGCTGGAGCAAAAAAAGGGCTTCTTTCCCTCTTTCGAAGCGAAGAAAAGAAAAAGCAGGGAGATATCGCCTTGCTCAACGATCGACTGGATTCCCTGTTCCGGGAATTCAATATTCAGAAAATCGTTCCGAAACGCAAACCCAAAACCTTTCCCCGTATGGTCACCGAAGAACAAATCTCCCTGCCCCGGGGTAAGCCGCTCCCGGAATACACCTTGGCGATATCACGAGCCGTTGTTGCTTCGGGATTTATTATCGCGGATTGTATTGAAAACAACCGGGACACCTCCGTTGTCCTGGAAATCGCTCGGGGAACGGAGGGTGTCCGGAAAATGACCCTGGGGTACGGAGCTCGCTTTCAGACCGGATACGCACGCATTGCCGTGGTGATCGAAGGTTTCGGACTGATCCTGGATAATAATGTGCACACCTTCTTCTCCTCGGTCCGGTTGCCGCTGACACTCGGCATTATTCCGTTGACCCGGTATGCCGAAAGCATTGCGGATTTAGCGCGAGCCAACGGCTGGGAACTCATCGGACAAATTCCCATGGAATCCTTCCCCTACCGCTATCTCGGCGGCAACGCCATCTACAAACATTTCAACGCCACTCAGGTCGAGAAACTCCTTTCCGCCTGCGATGAAAATCTGCCCGCCTTGGCCGGTTACGCCATTTTCGGCAATGGGGTGAGAATCGTGGAAAACGAGCCCGATATTCTTCGTTTCGTCCTGCAATTCGCCAAGATCCGTAAACGCTACTTCCTGGATAACAGTTTCGCCCAGCACAGCCGTGTCGCAGACATCGCGGCCGGCCTGAACGTGCCCCTCTTTGCTCCGCTCGTTCAACCGGACCGTTTCAGCAACCCGGAATCACGGCACACGGCGCTCGTCAATCAAATCAACCAGATTCGGCGCACCGGTAGCGGCCTACTGCTGCTTCAAACCGGCGACGACCTGCTGTCCACCCTCGAAGAGGCCCGTCGTTTGATTGAAAAATATGACATCAAACCCGTCACGCTTTCCACCCTTTTACTGTGAGGCCCAATTATGGCTACCCTTTCCGTCAATGTGGATCACATCGCAACCCTTCGACAGGCGCGTCGCGCCGCGGATCCGGATCCGGTCGCCGCGGCCGCCCTCTGTGAAATAGCCGGTGCCGATGGCATCACCTGTCATCTCCGTGAAGATCGGCGGCATATTCAGGATCGCGACCTGAAACTCTTGCGCCAAACAGTCAAGACGCGGCTCAATCTCGAAATGGCCGCCACGGAAGAGATGATCAAAATCGCCCTGACACACCGTCCTGACATGGTTACGCTGGTACCGGAAAAACGGGCGGAATTGACCACCGAAGGCGGCCTTAACGTCGCCGACCTCGTTGCCGAACTCGAACCCGCCATCCGCCAGCTCCAGGAGCAGAAAATCCTGGTCAGCCTCTTCATCGATCCGGATCTCCGGCAGATCAAAGCTGCGGCCAAATTGCGCGCCAACCACGTCGAACTGCACACCGGCGAATACGCCAACGCCCGAGGCGCAACCAAGGCCGAGGCGCTCATGCGAATCAAGGATGGCGCCATTGCCTCCTCCAAACTGGGACTCGGCGTCAATGCGGGCCACGGACTCGATTACTGGAACACCTCATTTATCGCCGCCATCGACGTCATTGAAGATTTGAACATCGGTTTTTCCATTATCGCGCGTGCAGCACTCGTGGGCTTGGAAACCGCGGTCCGAGACATGGTCAACCTGATTAAACGAAAATAAAAGGAGTCTCTGCCATGAAAAAACTGATTTTTCTCTCCGCCTTGATAGCGCTGAATCTTGTCGGTTGCGGCCATTCAAAGGAGCTGGAACAGGAAAATACCTCTCTCAAAGAACAGTTACGCGTTCTTCAAGAGGAGAATGCCAAGCTTCAGATTGACAAGACGCGCCTCGATTTTCTCACGACCAAGATGACCGGCCTAAAAGCACGCGTCCTCACGTCGCTGGGTGATATTGAAGTGGAATTCTTTTCGGACAAGGCCCCCCTCCACTGCTTCAGCTTCATCACGCGCGCGGAATGCGGCTTTTACAACAACACGGAATTTCATCGCGTCATTCCGGGCTTCATGATCCAGGGCGGCGATCCCAACACCAAGGATCAGGACCCTTACAATGATGGCATGGGTGGTCCTCAAGTCATGATTCCCCACGAATTCAATGATATTCACCACGCTCCCGGGATTCTCTCCATGGCCCGGGTCGGGGATGTCAATGCAGGCGCAGGCTCCCAGTTTTTCATCATGCACGGGGATAGCCCGCAGTTGGACCGCCAGTATACGGCTTTTGGGAAGGTGCTGCGCGGAATGGAGGTGGTGGAAAAAATCGCCACAACCGAGACAAACCGAAACGATCCCCGCCTTCGAGATCACCCGATCAAACCGGTGATCATCAAAGCGATTCAGATCTTTCGATAATGCTTATCGGGCACGCTGTTCAAACCGGTAGGCCGTTCTGACGATGGCCGATAGTTCTGGAAATTCGGTCTTCCAGTTCAGCATGCGTTTCGCTTTATCCGCATTGCCCACCAGCACGGGCGGGTCTCCTGCCCGGCGCGGGCCTTCCTGACAAGGCACCGGTTGCCCGGAAATCCGTTCAACGTCTTTAATGACGTCACGCACGGAAAAACCGTTTCCATTTCCTAAATTAAAGACCTCGCTTCGACCGTTGTCCATCAGATAAGACAAGCCCAGGATATGGGCGTTCGACAAATCATTGACATGGATATAATCGCGGATGCAGGTACCGTCCGGCGTGGGATAGTCGGTCCCGAAAACCGTCAGCGGCTCACCGGTTCCGGCAGCAGCGCGAAGGCAGAGCGGGATCAGATGGCTCTCCGGATGATGACGTTCACCCAACTCCCCATCCGGATCGCAACCGGCGGCATTGAAATAGCGAAAAATCACGGACTGCAATCCTTGGGAAGCAGTCAGTTCGGCCAATCGTTGTTCCACAAGCAGTTTGCTCTCACCATAGGGATTGATGGGGGCCTGCGGATGCTCCTCTGAAATGGGCACCCTCTGAGGCACACCATAGGTGGCACAGGTGGAGGAAAAAATAAACCGGTGGATCCCGTTCTCCAACATGACTTCGAGAAGACGGACGGTTTTTTCGTAATTATTCTCCCGATAAAGAGCCGGTTGCGCCACAGACTCGCCCACATAAGCATAGGCCGCAAAATGCATGACCGCATCGATTTTCTCGGACCGGAATAATCGGTTCAAGCGAGCGGAATCACCGATATCACCTTCGACAAAGGCCCCGTATCTTACCGCATCACGAAAACCGCGGCTCAGATTGTCATAGGTGGTAACGCTGAAACCCCGCTGGTGAAGCAGTTTGGCGCAGTGGGATCCGATGTAACCTGCACCGCCGACGACCAGAACCGATAGGCTCATACCACCGTCTGGAAATAAGCGATGGTCTTTTCCAGTCCCTTGGAAAGAGGAACCACGGGTTTCCAGCCCAGTTTCTGCCGAGCAAGCGAAATATCCGGTTTCCGCTGTTTCGGATCATCAAGCGGTAAAGACTTATGGATGATCTTAGATCTTGACCCGGTGAGGTCAATCACCTTCTCGGCCAGTTCGAGCATCGTGAATTCACCGGGATTCCCAAGATTTACCGGGCCGTGAAAATGGTCCTTTTCCATCATGCGGATGAGACCTTCCACCAAGTCATCCACATAGCAGAAAGAACGGGTCTGATTGCCTTTGCCGTAAATGGTAATCGGTTTATTCGTCAGCGCCTGAACAATGAAATTAGACACCACACGGCCGTCGTTTTTCTGCATGCCGGGACCGTACGTGTTAAAAATCCGCACCACACGGATATCCACTTTGTTCTGGCGCAGATAATCAAAGAAAAGGGATATCCGTGTGGTGCGGATTTTTAACACGTACGGTCCCGGCATGCAGAAAAACGACGGCC
>MGVN01000112.1:0-7449 GCA_001800515.1 Elusimicrobia bacterium RIFOXYB2_FULL_49_7
TCGATCGCCTGATGAGCTGTTCCCCAAGCTGGAGATATTGCTGGGCATTCGGAGTGAACAGGCGGAAGGCGCAGAACAACTGAGCGAGTTTCAGATAAGTCAATTCCTGGCTAAACCGGGTTTGTTGCAGGGTTATTTTGACCGGATGCTTGATATGCACGCAGAGCTGTTGCCGTTCGCTGGAGATCGGACGAAGGAGCAACAGCAGTATATTGATTCGCGGCGCTTCCTGCGAGTATACACGCGTAAACAGCTGTTCGCGCTTATCGATCTGTATCCTTATCAACGCGCTGAGCAGTTGAAAGGAATTATCGATGCCCGGATCTCAAAAGATGAGCCGGCTCGTGATCGACTGGTGGCAGCTATCAGACGCAAAGTTAAGCCTGCGGATGGCCAATGGTCGCCTTTGAGCGATGCTGAGTACGATGAGGCAGGAGATCTTTTATATTCATTCTCGGAGCAGGTTCGGAACGATATATCCCAGGTCTTGTTCGAATACCATCGGGATAAATTGACGAGGAGATTCGTTGACACTGAATTGATGGTGACGGCGCAAAAGGTTTTGAAAAGAGTGTGTCAGCGTATCGACAGGTTCGTTCCGGTAGTTCAGGAAGGAACGAAAGGGTCCGCAGAAGGTGTTCACGCGACCCTGCGTTTTTTGTGGTCTTCTATGAGGGAGGTGTTCATTAAAGACCAGTATTGGCTGGAAAAGAATGAATCAGAGCAGCGAACGTGGGCGCGTATCCGGACATTCCGTTATCAATTTCGGGTTAAGAATGGAAGATTGCCAGAAGATCTGGAGATCATCGATTATTTTCGAGGCATAGGTGATGATCCCGCATTTGTATGGTCGGTTATGAAGAATGCTCCTGCTCTGGCCTGGGAATATAAAGGAAACGGTATAAGGTCACCCAGTGAAAAGAATGGGACAAAGGATATTGACCGCAAGACTGAGCTGATCATTTCTTATCTTACTGGTAAGATGGATGAGCAAATTCTTGAAGTGGTTAGTCGTGATAATGGGCTGAATGAGATCAATGGTAAGGGTTTTTCTATTGAGCGGGCCAGTAAGGCGCTTAATTCACGGAATTTCTCCAATCTTACGGTAGAAAATGTGATGGAATTGGACGATTCGGCCGATCTTTTACGTCCGCAGGACAGAAGGTTGCTGGAATATGTGGCAAAATGTTTGGGGAATGATATCGGTGGGCTGTATTGGCCCTCTTCAGATTTAGAAGTTAATGGAGATGATGTTCTGGAGGTCATGGAGAGGCTTCCTTTATCGAAACGCGCCGGGTATGCCCGAACGCTTGATAATGCCCAAGTTACGATTTTGAGCCAGGGTGTTCAGACGGTTAATTCGCCAAACGACGAGTTTGTGCTGTGGAGTGAGGCAGGTCTGGAGGGCGTTGATGCAACCATGAAGAGTTTGACGTCTGGTATCCAGATGATTGACGATTTGTTGGCTCGTGAAGAGCCGAACGGTCCGGGGAAGTCGAGGGATGAGAAGGTTCAGAAGCGGTTAAAATCTCTTTTAAAGGCATTGCGCCGACCGGGCACTAAAGGAGAGTTATTTTCGCCAGAGAGGATCAATGAGTTGGCAGGCAAGAGAGGTTTGCGTAGCAGGTTGCCGCTTTTGAGCGCGGCACTTCTTTGGCGTAAGACGGATGGGGCTTTTTTGTTGAGCGGTGTACAAGCGGCCGAGATTGCTGCGGTCGAAATGGATGCAATAGCCGCAGGTAAGTTGGTAGATTTTCTTAAAGAACAAAAAATTGATCAGGGCAGTTTTGTTCAGCGGATCATGTGTTCTTCGCGCACGGACGAGGAGATACGAGAATTGATCCCGGCTTTGTGGAAGTCTGGCGCGGTGCGTAGTGCTTCAATGATGGCGTGCTTGATCAGCTTTCGCCTTGAAGGTCGCACGATACAGGAAAGAGCAAAGGCTTTGGGTTTGCTGGTATCGCGCTACGGCTCGAAGGTGTTTACGAATATGTGGATATTGGAGGCGATTCTTCAGCCTGAACAGATAATTCGTTCGTTCCGGTTTGTGTTGAACAATATTAAAGAAAAGCCGGGGGCTCTTGATTCGGAGGAAGCACCGAGGGCGGGGATAGCTGATCTTTTGACCATTTTTCATGCTATTAACAGTGAGGATGTTATTAATTTGTCGAAATTATTTTTGTCAGAGCAGGAGATTGAGGAGTTGCGAAATCTCATTGATGAGCGAATGGCAGAAGACCGACAGGCTCGGGATATATTGTTATCGGTCGGGAGTCCGGCAACGTGGCAGGATTTGAAGGATGGTTCGGGAATGCTCATTGCCCGTTTGGGTCGGTCGTTTGATCCAAAAGTGCGCGGTGATATTAAGAGTCTTGTCATCGCTCTTTTGACGACAGTGAAGCGTGATGATGCGCTACTTTTTTCCGCCGGATTAACAAATAAGATGTTGTCTTCATCGCATTTTTTCTACCATTGGCCGCTCCTTCTGGATCTGATCTTTAAGGAGGTGATTGACGGAAATGGAGAGTTTATTGTTGGATTGCGTGACCAGGCACCTGACAGAATATGGTCTTTTATGGCTTCTTCCCGGTCGAATGCGGATTTGCAGAAATGGATTGTGTTCTTAAGAGAAAAGGGTTTGCGATCGATTATCTCGTATGCCGCGATCATTTTTTCCCATCGTATTAAAGGAATGAGCGAGGAGGATGTCGGCATTTTTATTGATAAGGCTAAGAAACTCGGGCTGAGTGATGAGGATTTTATGGCTCAGTTGTTCGAAAGTAAGCAATCGGAGGGGGCGATCTCTTCTAAGTTGGATGTTCTGCTTCGGTTGCGTGTTCCGCGTTACGGCGAAATGCCGCGTCTTAGTATGGAAGGGATCAAAAAGTTGATGCGTGGGTCGGAAGATCTGCATGCGCGTTTTGACCGAATATTAGATGTGAACGTAGTTTTGCCAGCTTCAGGGGGGAGCCTTTCCGCGCAACAGCTCGCATATATTGCTGATCGGCGTTTTTTTCGAGTGTTTACTGGGAAAGAAATTTCTGAATTGATTGATCTTTATGCGTATGCCCGCAGTGATGCTCTTAAAAAGATGATCGCAAATAGCATTGATGAAGATAGACGTAGATTGCGCATATTAACAGAGAAGGTTCTTATTGCCAGGTTAAAAGATATCACATCAGAGGATATTGTGCTGGTGTTTAATGAGCCAGTGCGTTCGCAGATACGGCAGGTAGTTGAGCAGCTGGTTGAGGTTAATAATGGTAAGGCTGAGGAAAAGGTTAGGTGCCTGACAAAAGTGTTGATGGATGGGCGCGAGAAGGGACTGATCGGGACTGAGGAATGGAAGAATTTCTGGGTTGTGTTGGGAACGGTTATGAATAAAAGGGTGAAGTCGGCGTGGCGACCGTTATCAAATGAAGTTTATGATATTGCCGGTGACTTGTTGTATTCGTTCTCCGAGCAACTGCGGGAGGATGTTCAGGCGTTGTTGTTTGGGTATCATCTTCAGGAGCAGTTGAAAAGATTCAATAAAAAGTTACATGGGATCGTTACTGATCATTTGCGGGAGCTTTGTATCCGTCATGACCGTTTCGCGCTTGCGCAGGCGTCGAATATGCCGGATGAAAAGACGCCTCAGTTCATTCGATATGTAACAGGGTCATTGAGACAGAACTTCATGCTTCAGAAATTTCTGGACAATAAAACCACAACACTCCCGGGGAGTGAAGTGGTTGACAATGCTCAGCGGTCTTTGGGCTTGGTAGACTCTCAGATTGAAGTGGATATTGGATCGATTGGCAGAATATTACAGGATGAGCCAAATGAAAGGCTTAATGCGGTACGTGGTGAGAGCGTCAAGGCTGAGCTTCGAGCGGTTTTTGAGAGCATGCAAAGGCCAGGCGAAGCTCAGAGAACGTTTACAGAATACAATATTAGTAGACTTGAGGCCTTTCGATCGCTTAAATCTCGGTTGTCAGTTTTGAAGTTTTTGCTTGAAATAAAGGATAAGAAAGGGAAATATTTGTTTACTGGACCTTTGATAGCTCCCTTGACTATGCATATGGAGAGATCCATTAATGAGGCAACGAGAATTATTCAAGGTTTGACCTCGGAAGGTATGGGTCAGAGCGATAATATTCAACGGATATTAAGAAGCCCACATTCATATCCAGCCATTATTGAGATTGTTAATAGCATGCGTTCTTTTAAAAGCGTGTGGAACGAACGGCACATTGCTGTGATCATGCGGACTCAACATAGCATGAAAAAGATTCTTTATTATGTTCCGAAGCTGGGATCAGTGCTTGAGAAATATCCTCAAGGAACATTTCCTGTGGTGTGGGCTGTGGGCATTATTACGGAACCTGAAGCGATGACGCGGATGTTTCAGCGGGTGTTGAATAAGTTAAAGTCTCGTAAGAGGGTTATGCGACCGTATGGGGTTGGTGATGAGCAGGACCGAGAGTTTTTCACAGTATTGGGGAAGATGTCGGTGGAAGATATTCTACAGTTGGCAAAAGTTTATCTTTCGGAAGGTGAGGCGAATGAATTTGTTGAGTGTTTTCAGAGACGAATGGCAGAAGATCGGGGTTATCTGGCCGATCTTCAGAGGTGTGAACTTCCCAAACAATGGGGTGATCTGCTTATTGATAAGCGTTATCGTGAGATCTCTCGTTTAGGTGATTCGTATGATTCGCAGGTGCGGGTTGGTGTCAGGGCATTCGTGCGTAATTTGATGGAAAACTTAAAGGTTCATGAAAAGTCGATGTTTTCTTCTGTGGCGATCGATGAGCTTTTGGCTTCTCAGTATTTCTTCTATCATTGGGAGCTATTAGTGCAGATGGTTATTGTGCAGATTGACCGTAATCAGAATGAAGTCAGGTCGGGTTATGGGACGATGCCGAGGAAAATATTCTCATTAATAAATTCCTTGCGTTCTAATTCGGAATTATTTGGTTGGATAAAGTGGTTAAGAGACATGGGGATACGCAATGTATTCTCATATGCTTCAATTATTGTTTCATTGCGTGCTACTCAGAAAGGGAAAGAATATATAAAAGAGTTCTTCGAGCGAGTTAGAGGATTTGGGGTGACAGGGGAAAGCCTTTTATCGGTTCTGGTCAGTGCTGAGTATCCTGATGACGAAATATTTCGGAGGCTTGCTGTTTTGGAGCAGATCAGGAGGCAACAGCCGGAGGGACGTGGTCGGCTCAACGAGGTCGGGGTTGTAGATTTGGTCATGGGGTCGAAAAAATTGCATTTGTATTTTGAGCAAGTTTTGGATTTGAACGGAGCCTTGCCTTTGATTGGCCAGGAGAAGAAATACGTTGAAGGTCGACGGTTTTTAAGGGCGTTCACCCTGGAGCAAGTATGGGCTTTGATTGATTTGTATCCTTATCAGCGTGCTGAAGAGCTGAAGAGAGTGATCAATGTTCAGGTAGCTGATGATGAGAGGTCTTTTAATCGGTTGGCGACTGCGATAAAGCAGAAAGCGTTATTAGATGATAAATGGATTCCGTTGGAGGATAAAGAGTATGATTTGGCTGGTGATCTTTTATATTCTTTTTCAGAACAGGTTCGGCAGAATATGGCAAGCGCTCTCTTTGAATATCATTGGAAGGAGTTATTGAAAGACTTTATAAACACTGATTTGATAAGCGTGGCGTATCATGCCTTGAAGCAAGCTTGTTATCGTTATAATCGTTTTATTAAGGTAGAGACAGGGCAGAATCATGGTTTCTTACGTTATTGCAAGGCGACACTTAACAAGCGTTTTATCAGGAGTTTGCATTGGAGTGAAGAAGACGGGCAGGCGCAACGGTTAGCGGCTAGAGTGCGTACTTTCAAAAATAATTTCTTTCGTAAGAACGGAAAAGAAGCAAATCAGCAGGAGATAGAGGACTATTTTAGAGGAAAAGGCATTGATATAGATATCAGGAAGAAGATGGCGTTGCCTTTGGAGGATAAAGGGGATCATGTGCGTTCTATTGCAGATACGGTCGGCAAGTGGGATGGTGATCGTGAGACCGATTTGGTAGTGAATTATTTGTCTGGTGCGTTTGATGAAAGCATCCTGAAAGTTGCAGCTCATAACGGTCTGTCGCAGGAGTGGACTCGCAATGTGTTGGAATCCAGGAATTTTGCTGATCTTTCGAGCGATGATATCAGGGATATGGAGAGCCCGTCTGATCTTTTACGTTCTGAGGACAAGAGGCTTCTGGAACATGTTTCAGAACTTTTCGATTATGATCTTTCAGGGATGTATTGGGAGCGTGGGCAGGTTTTGCCAGGAATGTATAAGGTCTTTCCTGAGTCGAAATTTGGACAGAATGACTCACTGGCAGTGATTCAGGGATTGTCGCCTTCGGAGCGTGTTGCGTATGCCAAAAAACTCGATAATGCGCAGCGTTCTTTAGCCATAACCTCCCGCATCCCGGGGATGAGGGAGGTGTCCATGAACGGCGGCATTGATCTTACGCCGAAAAACATTGATCTTGACGTTCAGAAGGGCAAGGGATTGTTGAATGCGGGGGGTGCGGGTTCGCACGCTATGGTCGATAGCGCGCAGATCATGAAGATTGGAAGTGGCTTGACGCCTCAGATTTTACGGATTGTTCCCGTGACCATCGAGCGTGTGGGACAGTTGTTGGGTGTTTGATGAACGAAACAGTTACGTTACATTCTATTACATTTTAATGCGTTAGTTGGCTCGATTTACGTGTGGTATTGTTTCAGGATTGTCCATTGACATAATGCACATTTGATGGTATCTTTTTTAAGTTTTCGTGTGCTGTTAATCTAATGGTGCACTTTTCTAAATCTTCAATCAAGGTTAAGAAATCAAAGGAGAAGGATGTATGTTCCAGACACATAAAAATCATGGAGCCCGTATGATGAAAAAAGTAATATCGTTTTTCGTATCCGTTCTGTTTCTTCTTAATTGTGTTATTCCTTCTAAACTTGTTTATGCACAGACATCTTTGAACCTGCCAGCTCCTGGGGCTATGCTTCCCACGACTGCGGCGTTTATTCCTACCTATATTAAAGGAATGACCGTGCATCCGGAGAATCCTTTTCAGTTCGATTTTATTGTTAATACCGGTGACACCGGTTTGGCGGGTGATGCGCTAAAGGTTGAGTCTACCAAGCTGATCAAATATTTTCTGGCTTCGCTCACAACACCTGAAAATGAAATGTGGGTTAACTTGTCGCCCTATGAGAAAGATCGTATTGTTCCTGAAGGTTTTGGTCAGACGACGATGGGTAAAGACATGCTTTCTCTGGATTATTTGCTGAAACAGTTGTCGTCTTCTTTAACCCATCCTGAACAGGCTTTGGGTAAAGAGTTTTGGGCGCGCGTTTATACTCGTGCACAGAAGGAATTTGGTGTTACAGACATCAATATGAACACCTTTAACAAGATTTGGGTTGTTCCGCAGGATGTTC
>MGVN01000112.1:7494-7851 GCA_001800515.1 Elusimicrobia bacterium RIFOXYB2_FULL_49_7
TTAAAGTTATGTTGGAAGAGGACTTTGTTGCGATGCAAAAGAGCAGAGGTGTTGAAGATTATGGAGTAAGCGGAATAAATAATAATGCAACTGATGATATGAGCAAGTTATCTGCCCAGGTTGCTCGTGAGCTTCTGGTCCCTGAAGTAGAGAAGGAAATTAACGAAGGCAAGACTTTTGCCAACTTGCGTCAGATCTACAATTCCATGATTTTAGCTACCTGGTACAAGAAGAATCTTCAGAACAGTCTTTTGGGTCAAGTGTATGTTAATCAGCACAAAAATGGTGGTGTTGAGGTTGATGACAAAACAGTTGCTCAGCAGATTTATAATCAGTATGTAGAGGCCTTTAAGAAGG
>MGVN01000113.1:0-7786 GCA_001800515.1 Elusimicrobia bacterium RIFOXYB2_FULL_49_7
GAACTCGGGCGGGCTGCCATTGCCGTAGTAGAGGTCGTAATCCGATGTAGTTGTGACGCCGCTTCCGATACTGACGTAGGGCGCGGTGTTGAGCGCGTAGAAAATATTATTTTTCAGGTCTGCGGTCAGCGTGCTTGAATCGAGCCTCAGCAATGAGTTGGTGGGCGCGGAATAAACGAGGTTATTGTAGAACTTGATGTTCGTGGGATAATACGGACTTGGCGTAAGCTGTACGGCCGGCCTGTCGCCTTCCGTTCCGCAGTTGTAGATTACGTTGTTGTATATGTATATATTTTTTGTTCTTGAATACATTAATATGCCTGCGTGTTCAAGGTCATAGACCAGATTGTCGTGTATGTATATATCGTCGGCAAAGCTGTAGCCCGCATCGCTGTCTCTGGGGTGGATATAAAATCCCGACACGTCGTCGCCCAGTGAGTAAACTTCGTTCCACGCTATGTCGAAGTGAAGCATTTGCGAGCCATCCTCGTTGTTTCCTATATACAGCGCATGATCATATTTATCAACTCCGAAATGGTGTATTATGTTGCCGTAAACCCGCATGTCGCTTATGTCGTGGAAACCGAACGCTCCGGACCATGTGCTTGCGGTTTGAAGTACTCCGTCAACTTCCACGCCTATAACCCTGAAGTGGCCGGTTGTTGAATCCTGAATTCTTATGCCGATGGTTGTTGGCCTGATTTTCAGCTTGGAAATAACCATGTAGCCGGCGTTTTCATCGTAATAGTTTCTAACGTACCGGGTAAGGTGGGCTGTTTCGCCGGGATAGGAGATGAATGCGGTGGAGTTATTTTCCACGCCGGTTTGTTGAATGCTCAAGAACAGCCCGCAGGAGTTTGCGTCAGTTTCCGTGTAAGTCCCTTCGCGCAGATAAAGTATGTCCCCGGTTGTCATAAGCGAACGCGCTGAAGGAATGGTCTGACGCGGACCGTTTGTTCCCTCCCGGAAAACCGCATATCTGCCGTCATTAGCGTTGTTTCCGCTGTTATGATCTGCGAAATATATATTGCCGGTGCTGCGGCAGCAGAACGGGATTTCGTTGCTTGTTCCGTCGGAAGTCGTGATTTTGATTGTTCCTGAGCCTGTCTGCATGTTGGAGTTAAGCCAGAATGTGATTCGCTGAAGGCCCGCGGCGGTTATGGGGTTTGTTGTGGCACCCCATTCGGCGTAATCGGAATCGTCGGTAAGATTAACTCCTCCGACGGTAACGTAGCTTGATCCCCGGCTTGTGCCGCAGTTTCTGGCCCATACGGAAACGGATGCCCCTTTTCCTTCCTGCGCGCCGCCCCAGCGTCCGCCGGAAATTACTCCGTCTGTCAAATCGGAAAAAAAGAGTACCGGCGGGCTGGCCGCCAAAGCGCTGTGCGCGCCAAGAAGCAGCATGGCTGCTGAAAGCAGGTAAAGCGCCTTTTTGGGGAGTTCAACAGGAAGTCTCATAGTTAAATATTGTAACAGAACATCATTGAGTTGCAAGGGCTTATATGGTTTGTGAGGCAGTTCTTTGAAAGCCGGGTTTAAACTTGACAATTAATGAGTTAATTAGTATCATATATGCAAAATACATATACATGTCGATTACAGAATGAGAGGTATGTGCAATGCCTGGAGGAAGTTCGGCGGCAAAAAAATATAAACTTGATAAGCCTGAATGTCCCGGCGGGAAAATGACGCGTTTTGTCGAGCCCTGCCTTTTATTCTTTTTGTCTCAGCAGTCGTCATACGGATATGAATTGATGGATAAACTGGATCGATTTGGCTTTCAGAAATCAAAACCGGATCCGGCGATGGTTTATCGAACGCTTCGTTCGCTGGAAAAGGAAAAGTGTGTCATTTCAAAATGGGATACGAAAGGTGCCGGGCCTGCCAAAAGAAATTACGAATTGACCCCCAAGGGACTGGCTTTACTTCATGTGTGGGTGGATAGGATCGAGCTTCGCAAACAGGTATTGGAAAAATTCCTCAGGCTGTATAAGGATCGCTTTAAGGGAGGTTAGAAGATGGAACTTGTGGTTCTTGATAATGTGAAGAAAAGTTATGTTAACGGAGAAGTGCTGACTCCTGCGCTAAAAGGAATAAGTATTTCCATTTCCTCCGGAAAATTCATTTCTTTTGTAGGCCCATCGGGCAGCGGAAAAACAACATTGCTGAATTTGATCGGGTGCCTTGACAAACCGACGGAAGGAAAAGTGTTTGTAACCGGCACGGAAATTAATCGCATGGACAGGAAAACATCGGCTAAATTCAGAGGCGACAACATTGGATTCATTTTTCAGAATTTTAATCTTATCCCGGTGCTTACGGTTTATGAAAATATTGAGTATCCGCTGATAATGGTTCAGAATGTTCCTCCTGAAAAGAGGAAACAAAAAATTAATGACTTGCTTGAAAAAGTAGGCATGACAGACCAGAAAAATAAATACCCTGCGCAACTTTCCGGCGGGCAGAAACAACGCGTAGCGGTAGCGAGAGCCCTTGTGGCCGAACCGAACCTCGTCCTTGCGGACGAGCCAACCGCAAATCTTGACCACGTTACCGCATATAAGGTAATAGGGCTTATGCATGGTATGAAAAAGGACTTCAATACCACTTTCATTTTCGCCACACATGACCAGAAAATTGTAGGCGAAGCGGAGATTATTTACACAATGGAAGACGGATTGATTACCAAAAAACAGGAAAATACAATATCCGGAGAGGTGTCCAGATGAAAAGCATAATAAAAATCGCATGGCGCAACCTGCTCAGATATACTCGCAGAACGCTGCTTACCGCGTCCTTAATCGCCGTGGGCGTTGCTCTGGTTATAGTATTTGGCGGTATAGGTAATTCATTTAAGAGCGAAGTGATCGGAATTCTTACCAATTCTAACCTTGGCGACATCCAGATACACAAAAAGGGTTATGTAGGCTCAATAGATAACCTGCCTCTCGATATTAGTATTCCTGAAAAAGGGCTGAAGAAAATAGAATCTCTATTGGATAATAACCCGGAAATAAAAGCGTACTCTCCGCGGATAAGGTTTGGAGCAATGGTAAGCAATTTTGTTCAGACGACAAATATGCGGTTAACTGCTGTTTATCCCGAAAAAGAAAGCAAAACCTGTTCAGCTCTTGCAAAAAGGATAAAAGAAGGCGATTCAAATCCAGAGAGTTTCGTTTCACACGGCTCAATTGTCATCCCGTTAAATATTTCAACTGGAATGAATTTAAAACTCGGGGACGACATCGTTTTAGTTGCAACCAACAAAGACGGTTCGGTTAACGGAATGACCTTTAAAGTTTCCGGTATATCGGAAAACATACTGGGCCCCCAGGGAAAAGACGGATACATTCACATTGACGATGCAAAATCCCTTTTAAGAATAGAAAACGGTGAAATTACTGAAATCGCCATTAAACTGAATAATTTTAGTAAATTAAGCAGTGTATATGCCGGTTTAAAAAATGAGTTAATGGGTATACAAGGAGAAAAAACGGCTAAGCCGATGTTTGAAATCCATACATGGGAAGAATTATCTCCGTTTGCAAGCATAGCAAAAATAGTGACCCTGCTGATTATGGTGGTGCGGCTCGTTCTGATTTCCATAGTTTTAATCAGTATACTAAATGTAATGATGATGTCCGTATATGAGAGAATCGGAGAGATAGGAACTATCGCCTCAATAGGCACCCTGCCGTCTAAAATCCTCGCTCTATTTCTGACAGAAGGCCTCTTGCTTGGCTTTTTCAGCGCCATAGCGGGAAACGTTATCGGCATGATCATTATATTGATCATCAGCGCGGCAAAGCTGAACTTTACGTTTGGCATGATGGAAATATCACTTGCCCCGCAGATCCCAACCGCTGAAGTTGTTTTTGCGTTAGTCATAGTGGTCATAATTTCTGCACTTGCAAGTTTACAGCCGGCGTTCAAGGCATCCAAGATGGAACCGGTTGAAGCGCTAAGACATGTTTAAAGAGAGGAGATTATTCATGAAATTCACTAATTTGATCTTAATCTTTGCATCGCTTGTTTTATTTTCAGGGCAGGCGTTTTCTCAGGACGGCGATGAACTATTAAAAAGAATCGACGAGAAGCTAATGCCTGAAAGTTATGAGGCCTACAGGAAGCTTATAAATATTGAACCGAACGGAAGAAAAAAAGAATTCATTTTCTATACAGTCAAAAAGGGAAAAGATAAAATTGCGATGCTGTATCTTTCGCCTGCAAGCGAAAAAGGCAAAACTACTTTACGGCTGGGCGAAAACATGTGGCTTTACATACCAAATGTGGGAAAACCGATTCGTATTACCAGCTTGCAATCCATTGTCGGTGGTGTTTTCAATAACGCCGACATCATGCAGATCGATTACAGCGTGGAATACAATGTGGCCGGAATGGATAAAGACGAAACGGGATATATTCTCGAATTAAAAGCCAAAAACAATACCGTTGCTTACGACAAATTAAAGATGTGGGCGGCAAAAGACGAGATTTTGACAAAAATTGAATGCTATTCTGCCAGCGGTATGCTTATTAAGACGCTTGAATTTAAGGAAATCAAGGATTTTGGCAATGGACTTGTGCGGCCTTCGGTTATGGAAACATACAGCCCATTGTATAAAGGCTACAAGTCAATAATGATCTATTCTCAGGTTAAGCCCGGAGAATTCAGAGACGAAGTATTTACGATGAATTATATGTCAAAACTTGAAGGGCTGAGAAAATGAAACTTCTGGCAGCGGCAGCCGCTGTTTTAATAATAAGCACAGCCGTTTATGCTGAGGATTATTCTTTTGATATACCCGGAAAGGAAATGCTTGAGTTAAGTGGAAACCTTGACGTCAAGTATTCGGTTTTGAGCGCCAGAAAAGATTCCCCGATGTATCAATTACAATATTACAACCGGCAATTGTCTGATATTTTATCCTCGTATCTTATGGAGTTTTATTTGAACGGCGACTATCAGACGAAAGATGTCGGGGTTCATTTAAAGACGCACTCAGAATATTACAGCGACAATCAAACAGACTTTAATTTGTATGAACTGTATGCTGATGTAAATTTATCCGCCCATTCTTTTTTGCTTATGGGCAAAAAAATGTACAACTGGGGCAAGGGATATGCTTTTAACCCTGTTGGCTACGTTAATCCTGTCAAGGACCCGGAAAATCCAGAACTTTCACAATCGGGCCTTTTCTCAATCAATTACGAATATTCAAAGAGCTTTCAAACAGGCCTGGTGAAAAATATTGCGCTTGATCTAATTGTTATACCTTCCGCAAACACTATAAACAATAAGGTATCAGAGATACAATATACTGATTTTGCCGGTAAATTGTACTTTCTGTTTTTAGATGCGGACATCGATTTTGTTCACTATTTAAGCAAGGCTAATCCTGAGAAGGCAGGAATAGATTTTTCCAGGAATATTTTTACTAATCTGGAAATGCACGGAGAGTTCAGTATGTTCCGCGGCCAGCCAAAATATCTTATTGCGGATAATTCTCCTGAAACAAAATACATTGACGGGGCATCTTACCTTTTTGGTATGCGATGGCTTAATGAATGGAATATTACGACTATACTGGAGTATTATCATAACGACGCTGGTGTAAGCGTAAATGAGTTTAAGGATTATAATAGATTCCTGGCAAATGCCGCTTCTTCCGGCAATGATAGTATTGTTTCCAATGCAATAAGTATAAATAGAAACAATTTCAACGGCGCAAATATAATGCAGGATTACTTGTATTTAAAAATGTCATGGCCGGAACCGTTTAATTTGATATATTTCACACCTGCCGTATATACTATTTTTAACATTAATGACGGGGGTTCAATAATTGGCATTCCTTTAAGTTATAAACCTGTAACCAACTTTGAATTTCTATTCCGGCCTGTTTTTTTGACAGGCAATAGCAACTCTGAATTTGGCAGCAAACAATATAAGAATAAACTTGAGATGTGGATGCGGTTTTATTTTTAATGCGTATTTCGGCTTCGGTGTCAGGCTTTAATTACGCGCTTGTAGCTGGCTGTGGAAATATGGTATAATTCTAAAAAATAACAATGCCGCCATCGTCTAGGGGTTTAGGACATCGCCCTCTCAAGGCGGAGATCGCGGGTTCAAATCCCGCTGGCGGCGTTCCAGTATAAAAAAGGACTTTCGACGAGAAAGTCCTTTTTCTTTTGTTTCTCGACGTAAATCCTGCGTTTCACTCCGTTTCATTTGATAACAATAAACATCATGGCATGTTGGCGAATTGTTGGACAAAATTTGCCGATATTTTTCTTCCACATACTAAAGCGCTGGCCGCAAATACTCATATAGTTCCGTGAGCTTCTTAACATACCGCGGGTCCGTGGCATATTTTAACTTGCCCTCAACCAATCCGCTGAAATATTTCACTGGATTCATTCGATTTCCAAATGCCAGCGGATATAGCCGTTTGATGAAATCGCAGTACCACAATAACGCCTGCTCGCACGTAGGCCAATCGCGGAATTTCTGCGGCAGGAATACTTTCCAGTGCTTGCCATCGGCAATGATCGTGGCGTTATTCACCCCGTACTTCTTTATGATCCGCATCAGTGCCTGCGCGTTTGTTTCCTGCCCCAGCATCGGCTCATATTCATGGGTTGAAACCTCTGCAACTAGCCCGTTCCAAACCGATTGGCTGGGCGTCTTTATACCCCAGTAATTGTTCAGCCCTATGATTTTCACAAAGCCGCCGCTCTCATGCCAAGCATGGGTAAGCACAGATAGGTCGGCAAACCCGTATTCGCGGGATACCGGCAGACATTTCAAAAAATCCTTAGCCTTATCGTTTAGCTTCATTCTTTTTTACCTTCCTTTTAGCTTCCTCGCGCTCGCGTAACCGCTGGCACCCGATGGCAATGCAATAATATTCTCGCACCTCAAATCCCGGCCATACTGCCGAAGACAAATCCTTGCAGGTAAGGCAGGAACTATCCGGGTCAATCGCAAATGCGCCGGGCATCCGTAACCTTCTTTCCAGCAGTTTTTATCAGCATTTTTAAAGCCCAAAACAGAAACCTAATTGCTCTGTGCCTCGTTGCTTTTCTCACCGGAGCCGCCTTTTCCTGTCAAGGATGTTGCGCCCTTGCTGAGTCCATCGGCGATTTTTTGAGTTGCTACGTTCGTGCCGAAAAGGCCGGCCACTATCAATGCCAGGCGTTCCGTAACTGTTTCCGGTACGCCGGCGAAATGGCCGCCTACCATTATGGCCGTACAGGCCACCGCGCCGAGCAGAGTCATCTTTACGCCACGATTGGTTTCAAGATTTATCATGGTGCGCTCCTATGCTGGATCCGGCAATACAAATACCGCCGCTTTGAATTTTGCGAACCAGTCCGCCCCGCCAAAACGTACGACCAATTGTTTCTTTATGGTGCCGACAAGGAAATTGACGACTACCGGACGAGTTGCTTTTATGATGACATCATCCGTCCATTCGAGTGCTATCGGTAACCGGATAATGTCGTCAATCATCTGGTTCGATATTTTGAGCTCTAGAATTTCCTTCACGACCTGCTCAAGCTGTTCCTCTGTTTCGATTGCCATGACGCTTTGCTTCGCGGCGCCCACCATAAAGTCAATGAAAGCGTTAACCTGCCCTTTCACCGCCTCGAACTGTTCCTTGCCTTTTACTTCAACGCCATTTACAATTTGCAGTGCTATCTCTTTACTGTCCATGACTACCTCCAAGTGATTTGATGATGTAAACAACCACGCCCACTAAAATCGGCGCCGCGGTCGCCA
>MGVN01000113.1:7805-8868 GCA_001800515.1 Elusimicrobia bacterium RIFOXYB2_FULL_49_7
ATTGTACGCGTCTATTTTACGTTCAAGCTTGTCGAACCGGTCGCCCAACGTGGAAAGGGTAAGGTCAACCTTTTGTTCCAACAGCGCGAGTCGCACATCGTCCCGTCTACGGTCATCGTGATTTAAGCTGTTGTCGTCCATGCGAGAATTTCTATCCTCCTTTTATGGTGTACCGGAATAATGTCCGGTTACTCGCCACACATCCCAATCTGCGGTGAACGTAGCGCTTTCGTATTGTGCGTCGAGAAGAAAGTTTGCCGCGCCGTCTATCGTGCCGGATGTAGGCACAACTGTTATCTTGTTTGCGCTTGAGTCAACTTTCTTTATCGTATATGTTCTGATCGTGCTCGGGGCTGGCAACGTAACTGTAAATGCAGTACTCGTAGCGTCGCAAAAAATATACAGATCATTGGCGGCGGTATATGTAGATGTTTTGCGTACATATGAATGCTGGATTGAGCCGATCATTACGGGGTTAGTGAACGTAACAGTATTGCCCTCAGGATTGATTTGCAAATTCCGACCATATGTCTGGATCTTGAAATATGCGTTTGTCGCATCCCAGCCGAGGAATAACCTGTCGCTGTATGTGGTAAGCGGATGCACACAGTTAATTTCACGGGCCTGTAGCATCGCAATGCCATCCTGCGAAATGGCTGTCATGTCGCCGGTATTCGCATAAGCGCGCTCTACCGCGTTGCCATAGCGCTCAAGAGCCTCGGACATGGTTAATATCTCTACGCCCTTGCTCTGTGCGTAATCAATGAGCGTTGCCGTAATTGACGAAACGTTCGCCTGAAAGTCGTGTGCGTAAAAAGTAACAAGCACATTTTGCACAGCGGCGCTGTCAATGGCAGTGCGGTATATTTGCAGGTTGCCAAGCGTTTCATCGAGATGGCTTTCAATTTCAAACCGTTTAATTGGTGGCAGGCAGTATGATGTTTCCGTCGTGGCGCGCGCATACTCGTAGAATTTGACAGCATTTCGCTTAACGTTGGCGGTATATCCACCATAAGGATATGCCATGCCTCGCACATTACATCCGCTTGCAGTAAGAATGTTG
>MGVN01000113.1:8982-13698 GCA_001800515.1 Elusimicrobia bacterium RIFOXYB2_FULL_49_7
CATCGTCAAATGTGAAGCATACCGCACCATTGTTGCCGCGCGGGCGATTACCTACGCGCACAGTTTTGTTTGCTGCGCCGGTTGTCGTGATGTATTTGCCCGATATTCCGTTCGTAGCCGTCATTGACGACACATTTGCGATATTGTACCCGGCGAGCGACAAATCCTGCGTTGCGGTATGATTGCCGAGATTGTCGGCGCCGGAACTACCGCCACTCGTGATAATTGACATCAATTCATCGTCCGCGATTGCGCCCGGGGCGATGACCAGAAAAAGACTTAACAGCACTAATAATCGTTTCATCCTATCCTCCGTTACTTTCTGATTTCTGTTATACGGATATTCGTAGGCAACTTTCCAGCAGGGAGCTGGAAGTATATCGTGCCTTCGGTGTTTTTTGTCGTGATTTTCCTGCTGGAATCGGGTAGGATAGTGGCGCCCGCTGTGGTAACGCTTGTCGAGCTTCCGTCAAACCGATAATGCGCTTTCGCGCTATCGGTAGTGTCCACATTCTCCATGTGGATTTCCAGACTGCCGTACATCCAAGTGTAAGAGGCCGCGGTATACGATGTCGCATTAACTGTGTAATGCGCGGGCGTATAGGCAAAGATTGTTCCGACGGCACAAGCCAACAACGATACTGTCATTAACAATGTTTTCATCGTGTTCTCTCCTTTTTTCGTAATATTTACCATCTTAAACAAAATGAATACAAAAATAATGTACCCGCCGCGAATCCGTAGAAACTACCCTCGCTAAATCCCCATGCCGCAATCCCGCCGAGGCAAAGCATTTCCACGGCATGAAACACATCTGGCGTGCTTTTGTCGGTAATCAACATCCATGTATTGCCCATTCGGTCGGTTTTGTATATCGTGAGATGTTCGACGTAGCACCTGTCTTCACATTGCACTGTTGCGATTGATGATACAGCCAGTATAATAATTAAAAGAATGGTTTTCATTTATGTATAAACTGATTTGCCGTCGCAGTCCCCGTCGCTACCCATAATTCGTTAGTGTCTGTGTTCCACCAGTACTCACCTACCAATTTAGGCGTGCGCATTACCAATTCGGCTGTGGTTGCGGGTGTAAAAACGCCTCCACTGTTTAAAACAAATAGATTATTACAAGTTGTAGACGTACCCGCCAAAGTAAAATTAGTCGTATCACCCGAACCCAAAATCAGATTCGTATTATTGTCAGAACGCACATGCCCACCCAATGTTCCGGCGCCGAGATGTACGCCAGAATTTGTGTTGTCTGTGAATACGGCTGCGTCGGCGCCCACTGCTCCGACAACATGCAACCTATACGACGGCACAACACCGATGCCAACATCTCCAATAGTATTGTTTATCCACACACGATCGTTGTTTAGGTCGCCTATCTTCGTATAACCACCTGTATTAGAGATATAAGCCGAATTAGTGGAGTCGGTCGCCTGTATCCTTACAGACCCTTTGACATGCAGCGTATTGGTGGGTACATTGGTTGAGATACCAACGCACCCCTCAACTATTATTCCATCTGCCGGCGCACTACTCGTTACATATCCGTCCCCCACAATTAACCCACAATTGGTTTCCCAAACACCCATTGTCGTTGTGCCGTTAAAAAATCCCAGGCCGTAATTTGAGCCGGCACCATCCGCGCCTATTCCCATTACCGCGCTGCCGCTTGTTTTTATCCGAATAACCGGACGGTTATCAATCTGCGTATTATTGGTTGTTATAGTGTCGCAAGTTACATGGTATGTCGCGGTTAGATTATCGGATTTTATATTTCCATTAACTACAAGTTTTTCTCCCAAATCGCCAATTCCCGAAGTGCCGATTCCGACTTTGCTGGAAGTAGTTACGACAACAACTAAGTTGTTATCTGGGTCATAAATTTCGCACATATTTATGTAATCGTTTCGTGCATACCGCGAGGTAAATCCTTGTACTCTAATTTTTCCTCCGACTTCTAGTCTCGAATAATTATCATAAGATGGCGTTGAATAAGCACCTATTCTCACCAGGCTTGGCGTAATATACATCATCTCTTTGGCATATGTCCCATCATAATTGCCGAACGATGTCCACGTCGAATAGAACAATCCAATGTTTCCACTTGATGAAGTTATTGACGCATTGGAGCTGCCGTCCCACCGCAAAAATCTAATTTCCTGATTTGTCGGGGCGCCCCATCTACCAACATCCATTTTCAATGTACCATAACCTTCAATTGTTGGTATAGTAATTGTCAAAGATGAACAGTTCACGCCATAATTGGCAGCCATGTTATTTACGGTTAAATCGCCGCTTATTGTTGAGTCTCCCTCGGTACTAACAAGAGAGCCAGTGGAAAGATTTATCTCGTTTATCGCGCTGTCTATCTCTGCATGGCTAAGCGTTCCGGTTGATGTTAACGTTTCATGCGAACCGTGCAATATGCCTGTAATCGCACCCGTTATGCCGTTTATTATGGCTCTAGGAATAAATGTCTGCGAACTTGATGTAACATCCAATGAGTCAGTGTATACGACGGAGCCGGCAACGACCTGATACATGGTCATATTTGTCGGATTTACGACGGTATAGCTTACCCTCTTTGCGGCGTAACAATTCACCAATAGTGCCAAGTATGCACCAACAAGTAATAAAATTCTTTTCATTGTGAAATTCTCCTTTATAAAGTCTGCCATATTATTCCGTCGTAAAATTGCGGCCGGTGAACATCGAGGTTATAGATTTCGTCGCCCTCTTCCCACGTCAAAATAGCGTCGCGGGCAGCAGTCGTAAGCTTCAGGGACGCATTAACTGGATGGCCACCGGCAGTTATGCCGTCGTGAACCACAAGTGTGTATTTCGTAGTGTCAACAGTAATTTCGCCAACACCACCTATAAATGTTGCATGTTGCTCCGTAGTGCCTCTGCGTCGTAAAACTTGTTTTGCCATGTTAATCCCTCATAAGTAAGGCAAGATTAAAATATATTTCCGCTTCTTGCCCCGAACCGGCAGTACCAACGCTGCGCGTGCCAGAACTTAGATGCCACAAGTAGGGGAACACTTCGTCATTCTGTGCCAATCTAGCAATCCCTGAAAGTGTCAGCATAAAACCTGCGTTGATATCAGGAACAGCTCCCATAATATGCGGGGTGAACAGAATGTATGATGTCCCCTTCTTAACACCTAAACCGTACCAATCACTGGCCGTAGAATTGGTAACGAATATTTGCAACTGAATTAAATAAAAACCAGTTTTCGGAACTACATATTTATGCACAGTTGTATTAAATCCGCTATGTGTATCGTGGATTACAGTATCGAAGTTTAGAATAGTGTACGTATCTGAGTTAATTGTTTGCGCAGCGCCCATAGTAGTAGAACACAGTACACCTAGTTTTTTGCTTTCAATACCGTCATGTTCATGTCCTATGGACAGGTCATGCACATTTTTTTCCATTTGGTCAAGATTTGCCGCACTTAAAGGTGTTGCTTCCGTCCAGTTAATTTTAGTTACCATGATTTACCACCCTTTAACATCAGTTTTCTGAATCTGTATTATTTCAAGATTGTTTTTCGTTTTTATGAAAGCTTGCTTGTCCATCTCTATCCCAGTACCCGCACCGGTAGTAGAAGCGCGCCCGCCGTACCATCCCAGATCCGTAATAGATCCATTCGCTTCATTGTTCATGATGAGAAAAATTGTCCGAATAGAATCTGCCGTAAAATACTGATATGCCCTGAATTTCCTGATAACCTCGCTTGCGCCATTGAATACCGCAATGTGCCGGACTTCGTGTCCCGGGTGAAACATCGGACGCAATGACGTAGAAGGAAAAATAGAATTTGATGGATAAAGCGTCTTGAAGGGATTCGGAGAATCAGATTCCAGCCACGTTTTGGTGAACTGTCTGACTGTAGTAACGGATTCGTTCTGGTTTACGAGGGAAATATCATCATCCGGCTTAAGGAAGTCAGAGAAGAACTTTGCCCACCCGCCTACGGCTTCGCCGGTAACGGCACTTACGCTATAAACAAAGTGTTCCGGCTTGCCTGATTCAGCCAGGCGGATGTCTGTAATAAGCATGTCCGTATCAATGCTGTGTAGGGTCAAGCTAACCGGCAGAATCATGCCGGTACGCAGGCCACTTGAGGTAGTTTCAAAACCAATCTTCTTACCCATCTTGCCATACTGGCGAACCCGGTCAGTGCATGTGTCAAACAGCCCCATAATGGTATTGAGAGATTTTAGGGATTCAACTACTTCGTATCTGCCGGAGCCGCCCTCGATACCTTGACGACTTGTAATCTCCGTATCGTCCTGATACATCATCGTCAGGGGAAACTTTCCATAGAAAGAAATAACTATCACTGCACCGTTTGCCGGAGCCGTATCGGCAGTAATCGTGTTCTGATTTTGATTCCAGTAAAAATCCATGCCGGAATCAATACCACGGACGCCAACTGTTTTTGACACATCGTTTACCGTAATAGTAGGCGCCTGCGAAAGCGCGTATCCAACGGTAAATGATTTCTGCTGTCCGTTACCGATAAACGTTTCTGATTGTTCGGATGTTTCCGCGGTACCGCCGATAATAATCTGCTTGTTGCGGTATTTTTCACGGTGGGATATGATTGAGAGATTCCGGACAGGACTGTCATCGGTAAGCGGCCACGGAGTTCCACTTTGAGTGCGGTCACATAGATTCAGTTTTTTATCAGCAT
>MGVN01000114.1:0-3966 GCA_001800515.1 Elusimicrobia bacterium RIFOXYB2_FULL_49_7
TGATACCGCTTTCCATGCAGGCTTTCGCGCGGGACAGCGTCGTGGAACAGTATGATTCCACGCGGATTTCGGTGGTGACGCAGTATACGGACGGGACCATCGACACCACGGAAAAGGAGTGTCTGTACACCTCGCTCAGTACTTTTACGGCCACGGTCTCGGTGTTCGGACAAATGAGCGCCCATAATACCGGCACGGCGCGTATCCGTGTCGGCAAACGTGGGTTGTGGGACACGGTCTCCGTTCGTATCGTTTCCACCACAGCGACGCTGGATTCCCTATGTCTCTCCGAACATGAAAGGAATATTGCACTTCTCGGTTTTGCTCTTCATGCCACCGGGTATTACCGCAAGGGTACGACCCGCTTCACCGCCCGTCTCGATACGATTGCCGTCTGGAATTCCAGTGATCCTGCAATGGTGTCGGTTGTGAAAGGGGGGGTATCGCATGGGGAGGGATACAGCTCGTTTTCCGTGACCGTCTCAGCGTCTTTAGCCGGTGTCAGCGATACCTGTCGGGTCATTGTTCCTCCTTTGGTTCCGCGCGCGCAGATGAGTGCGACTGCCACGGCATCCGTCTATGCATCGGCGGACAAGGTTGTTGACGGTACTCGGGCCTACTGGCTGACCGTTTCACCGCCTCAAAGTGTGAATATTACTTTCAACACGCCTTACCTCATTGACAAACTGTTTTATTTACCTTGGCAGGATTATCGATTGAACGGTGTCATTACCCAGTATCGCGTGTTGCTGAGTGCGGACAGCATTTCTTTCGATACGGTTGCTACCGGCAGTTGGGCGCAGGACTTCAGGCAAAAGGAGGCTGTTTTTCCGGCGCAGACAGCAAAATATGTGCGGCTGACGGCTTTGTCCGCACTTAACGGCTATGTGAATGCGGATGAAATTGGTTTTCAACTGGCGGATACCGGAACAACCGAGGCGTTGAAGATCGAAAAAGAGGAATCGATTCCGGTGTTGTTGTGTTCGCCGAACCCATTCAACCCGAGTATGACCATTATCGTAACGATTCCCGCAAGGATGCGGCAAAAAGTGCGTCCTCGAATCGCCATCTACGATATTCATGGTCGGATGACAACGGAGCTGAGCGGGCGGTTGCGGAATGGACGGGTGATTTGGAATGCCGCCGCACTGCCTTCGGGCATCTATTTTGTGCGGGTGGTGATAGGAGATAAGATTTTGGTTAAGCGGGCCGTACTGGGGCGTTAGACAGGAGGTTTTTATGAAAATATTAAATCTATTACTCATGCTCATGCTGGCTCCTTCACTGCTTTTTGCTCAACTAATCGAGTTGTCGGAATTCCCAAAGCGCCTTCAGCTTTATCCGCGCAACAGTCAGGATTCCGGCACCGTGGTGATTTCCGGTCTCGTCTTGGAAGCCGGCCATACATCCGCCTCGGTTAAGGTGCGTCGAAACAGCGCTCCGTTAGTGCATGTGAGTGTTCCCTTGGTCTATATGGGTGACAGTGCCTCCTTCTCTTTTTCGGTAAAAATCCATTCAGAACTTTCTTTGTATAAATTCGAGCTTCTTGTTGATTCTTTGGTATCGGCTACTGCCGACAGTGTTGTCTCAGGCGATGCTTACATTATGGACGGCCAGTCTAATTCCGTTGGATCCGGAAATTGGTACTATACCAGCCCATGGATACGTTCGTTTGGAGATAATTATAACTGGAGCGCTAATCCCGATTCCGCCTTACGCGCAGACACGGTCTGGAGCATTGCCACGACCTGTCTTAAAAACCAAATCGGATCCATTGCCATGTCATTAGCGAAAAACATCATCGAAAAGGATTCGATACCGATTTGTATTATCAATGGGGGGGTGAGTGCCACGGTCATTGAATCGCATCTTCCAAGTACGAATCCGACCTCCATTTATCAACGGCTCTATTATCGTGTTATTCATGCGGATTTGAAAGACAATATCATCGGGGCGTTTTGGCACCAGGGGGAAAGCGACACTTGGTCCGCATCCGGGTATCGTATCAAGTTTTGCCAAATCTACGATGCCTGGATGGGGGATTATCCCGGTATTCAAAAAGTTTATGTGTTTCAAATAAGAACCATCACCTGCGGCGGAGCGCAGCAGCAAATCCTTCGAGAACAACAACGAATCATTCCGGAAGCTCGTCCGAATATTTCTCTGATGACCGGTACGCTGGATTTGGGCAGTGATGGTTGCCATTATAATAGTGAAGGCTATAGAACTATGGGAAATTGGCTCTATGGTCTGGTTGCTCGCGACTATTATCATTCAGTCGATACAGTTTACATTACGCCGCCGAATATCCGGGAAGCGTTCTTTAGCAATATCGGTAAAACGGTGCTGACCCTGCAATTTGATCAACCAGTGATTCCTTCGGATACCGGGATGTGTCGCTATTTCTCGCTGGACAACGTATGGGATGTCGCTGATTCCATTCAATCCGATTCCTCGACGTATTGCTTGACGCTTTACTTAAAGAGCCCCTCGAATGCGACCCGAATAAGTTATATCCCCAATTCCACCTATTCTACTACCGGAACGTTGTATAACGGCCCGTGGCTTCGAAATCCCAGAGGGATCGGTGCCTTGACATTTTATGATTTTCCCATTACATCCGGAGCGACAATCGTTAAACAAAAGAAGACAATACCGGAATCGGGCCTGACGGCTTCGCCCAATCCCTTCAATCCTTACGTTTTATTGACCCTCCCGGATCGAGACGTTGATATACGAGGGGATTTCAGTCTGAAAATATTTAATGCCGCAGGACGAATGGTGGCGGATTTGAGTCGGGCCGTCAAGGAGGGAAGCGCTATCTGGCATTCGCAAGGGCAACCATCCGGAATTTATGTTGCTCGGATATCTTCAGGTTCGCATCATTGGCGTCGTACGATAGTATTAATCAAATAAATTTATTGGGCGATGCCGGATACGACAGCCGATGAGAGAAGTGAGGCCCGCTTCAGGGTGCCTTTCCCGAATTTCTCAATCACTTTATCTAAGATCTTTCCGGTATCCTTTTTTTGCTTTTCAACCGTTGCGAAAAGTTCCTGCTGGGCCTCTTCCGGTCGCTCTTGCTGTAGGCCGGACACGCCCATTCCAATAAGCCGGACCGGTTTGTCCAGAAAATCCTCCTTGCGAAACAAGGTTTCCAATGCTTCATGGATAAGCGATGTCGAATCCGTGGGTCGGTGGAGGGTTGTACGGCGCGTATGCTTGGTGAAGTCCGTGTTTCGGTAGATGAGTGTTACGGTCTTGCAGAACATGCCTTCTCGGCGAAGGCGCCGAGTCACGCTATCCGTCTGATGCAGGAGTGCTTTTCGAAGAATCTCCCTGTCGGTTACATCCTGTTCAAAGGTCGTTTCCCGACTCATGGAAAGCGTCTCGCGGACGGTCTCAAGTGAACGATCGTCCTGACCCAAGGACAATGCTTTCAAATGACGGGCATGCGTTTCACCCAATTTATCCGATAGAACGGAGAGGGGATAGCGGCGGATATCTGCTACACGGTGCAGTCCGAGCTTGAAAAGTGCTTTTTCGGTCTGTTGGCCAACCCCCCAAAGCTTGCCCACGGGTAAGCAAGCCAGAAAGTCCAATACGGATTCCGGATGAATCTGAAAAAGGCCGTCCGGCTTTCGATATTCGGACGCTAATTTAGACAGGAATTTATTCGGCGCTATACCAACCGAGGAGGAAAGTTTCAGCTCTTTCAATATTGTTTTTTTTATGGTTGCACCCAAAGTAAGTGGCGGACCAAACAACTGTTCGGTGTCGGAAATGTCCATAAATGCTTCATCCACACTAATCTGTTCGATGCGGTCCGTAAAACAGCCAAGAATATCCATCACTTTATCCGATACTTCGATATATTTCTCCATATTGACGGGAAGAAAGACTGCTTGGGGGCAAAGCCTTTTTGCGCGTGCAGAAGGCATGGCTGAATGAATGCCGAATTTTCGT
>MGVN01000114.1:3974-7500 GCA_001800515.1 Elusimicrobia bacterium RIFOXYB2_FULL_49_7
ATTACAAGCAGAGACAACGCTTCTCCCGGATTCTCCACCCACAATAACGGGTGTGCCTTTTAAAGTAGGTTTGTCACGTGTTTCGACTGCAGCATAAAAACAGTCCATATCAATATGTAGAAAAACAGTATTCTTCATAAACAGATTAAAGATATGCTTGTATTACATAATAATACAACAAGATAATTAAGCATACGTCTTAGTTAAATAGTTTATCAATGTATTTGACAAAGTTGCAGGAATGTGGTATATTGATGCTATCAATGTCTTATCATTCCGAATCCAATAAGCTTGAAGTTTTGCACTCCTTTTTTGATTCAGCTTCACTTTCTGCGCCGGATATTGTCAAAGCATCAGCATTGTCCCGGCCCACTGTTGATGCGCTTTTGAATGAACTGCTTTCAAAAGGGCTCATTTCAAAGAGGGGGACCGGCCAATCTACGGGCGGTCGAAAACCGGTCCTATTTTCCCTGAATGGCACGGGCCGCTTTTCCATTGGCGTGGCTGTTTCTATTCCTGGAATTTCAGGCGTCGTGGTGGATTTGTCCGGAACAATACATGCCAGCGAATCCATTGCCCTTCCTATCTGGAGCTCGGGCGAGGATTTTGTCTCCTGTGTTGCAGAACTTATTTTGCGACTTATTGCAAAGGTGCCGGACGCGAAACGTTTTCAAGGAATCGGTGTTGCTATTCCGGGGCTGGTGGATCAGGAAAAGGGAATTTCCGTTTTTTTCTCACGACTATCCAATTTTTTCAATGCGCCTCTCAAAGACATGCTTGAGAAAAAGGTGGGCTGCTCGGTATCCGTCAGCCGGTATCTTGGGTCAGCGGCCTACTCTCAACTTCTCCCACTCCAGAATAATGCCAATAAATCGCTGATGTATGTTGAGCTTGCAGAAGGCATTGAAATGGCCCTGTTTTATCAGGGGCGGCCCTATCGGGGGCACATTCTGAATGAAGGCGGGCTTGGCCATATGGTCATTGAAAAGGGTGGGCGCACCTGCCTTTGCGGTGCAAAGGGATGCCTGGAAGCTTATGCCAGCAACCGAGTTCTTATTGATGAAGCTAAATTACAGGTTCGGAACGGTGTTGTTTCAAAGGTTCCTCAAGATCGTGAAATGGATGAAAATGAGTTTTATTATTTGGTGAGAGGAAACGACCCGTTGGCCTTGAGTGTGGCCGAAAAGGGGATTGATTATCTCGCCTTGGGAATCGCTAATGTTGTTAATCTCCTCAATCCGACCAAGATTATCATCAGCGGTGCCATTGCTTCGGCCGGCGAGGGCTTCTTGGATGGGATACGTACGCGTATTCGTCATTACACCCTGAAGGCATTGGGAGAGGAACTTGATATTGTTTTTTTGCCCTTCCGTCTCGAAGAAGGGGCAAAAGGGGTGGCGTTGCTTCGACTCTACCAGGATTTGAATATTCTCAACTAAACCAAAAGGAGACTCGGATGGCTGATTTCGCAGGAATGTCCGCTGCTTTGCAGAAAGGCAAAGCGCAAGAAGTGGCTCGGCTCGTTAATGAAGCGATTGCAGAAGGAATTGCTCCGGATAAAATCCTTCAGGAAGGGCTTATTTCCGGAATGAATATCATTGCCGTCAAGTTTCGGGCTAATGAGGTTTTTGTGCCGGAAGTGCTGATTGCGGCCCGTGCCATGAAAGCGGGCATGGAACCTTTGGCGCCGGTACTGACGCAATGTGGTATTGAGCCTATCGGCAAAGTCCTGGTTGGAACGGTCAAAGGCGATTTGCATGATATCGGCAAAAATCTGGTCATCATGATGCTGAAGGGGGCCGGTTTCTTTGTCGAGGACATGGGCATCGATCAATCTCCTGAGAATTTCGTGGCCAAAGTGAAGGAAAAAGGTTACACCTTGGTGGGTGTTTCGGCGCTTCTTACCACCACCATGCCTGCCTTGAAAAGCGTTATCGACAAGTTTAATAGTGAAGGATTGCGTGATAAGGTAAAGATTGCTGTGGGCGGCGCACCGGTTACTGCTGAATACGCAAAAGAGATTGGCGCAGACGGTTATGCGGATGATGCAGCTTCAGCAATTGACGTCTTCAAGGGATTTCTTAACTAATTAAAAGGAACTTATTAAATGGCAGATACTTATAAGTCTATAGCGGGATTTAAGATCATTGCGGAAAGCATCAATGATTCGGTTCCATCCACCCACGAATTATTTGAAAAAGGGGATATGGCGGCCATTATTGCCTTGGCCAAATCCCAAGCTGAAGCAGGTGCCGCTTTTATCGATGTTAACATCGGCAAGCGCGATCCAAAACTGATGGGGGAGTTGGTCCGGGCCATTCAAGCCGAAGTGCGTATTCCGCTTTCCATCGATTCCCCGGATCCGGAAATTCAAAAGGTCGGACTCTCGGCATACGATCCTATCAGGGGAAATGGGATGCCCATTGTCAATTCCATCTCGGAATTGCGGCTGGAAATCCTGGAACTCAATAAAATCACCCCATTTCGCCCTATTCTCATTTGTACGGAACGGATGGAGTCGGGCAGCGGCCAACCAAACAAGACCCCTCAGGAAATTTACGATACCGCGAAACGGATGCGTGATCGGGTCAAGGCTGCCCCCTATCTCATGGACAATGATCGAATGATTTTCGATCCCGGTGTCGCACCTATTGGTGCTGATTTTGAGGGGCTTACCCGATGTACGCTGGAGGCTATGCGGCTTATCCATAACGATCCGAGTCTGAAGGGTGTTCACATGTCCGTGGGTCTTTCCAATTTTACCCAAATGTTGCCACCAAAACGGGCTAATGGCGAACCGGTCAAGACACCTTTGGAAAGTGCTTTCCTGACCCTGGCCATGCCGCTGGGGCTCGACATGTCCATTGCTTCCACTAAAAAGAAGTATCGTTTGTTGTCGGATGGGGAGGAGGCGCTTATTGCGTTAAAGGAGGCCGTGGCTGCAGAGGGAATGGATACGCTCATGCGCATTCAGCAATTCTACAGCTGACCCGGTTACCCAATATGAACCGTCACTTAAAAAAAGGAAGCTGACATGGCCGACAAGACAGGGCCTTCAAATCCGACCGGAGGGTATGCCAAAGGACAGTCGCGTCCCATTCCTTCGGACATCGATATTGCACAGAACTCCTCCATGAAACATATCCGGGAGATTGCACAAGCAGCCGGGCTTCAGGAGGAGGATATCGACCATTATGGTCGCTTTATCGCCAAGGTAAGGCGGGAGACATGGACCAAACTTGTTAAAAGCGACAAGCCGGACGGTCGTCTGATTCTGGTAACAGCCATGAGTCCCACTCCGGCCGGGGAAGGCAAGACCACAACATCCGTTGGATTAGCGGATGCATTGAATTTAATCGGCAAAAAGACGCTACTTTGCCTCCGTGAACCTTCCTTGGGCCCCTGTTTCGGTATGAAGGGAGGTGCTGCGGGAGGCGGTTATTCTCAAGTCTTGCCCATGGAGGAGATCAACCTTCACTTTACCGGTGATTTTCATGCCATCGGCTTGGCCAACAATCTGCTTGCC
>MGVN01000114.1:7558-7763 GCA_001800515.1 Elusimicrobia bacterium RIFOXYB2_FULL_49_7
TCACTTGGACGCGAGTGGTGGATATGAATGATCGTTCTCTTCGAAACATTATTGTGGGGCTGGGTGGCGTGAACAACTCCATGCCGCGGGAGGCCGCTTTTGAGATCACGGTGGCTTCGGAAATCATGGCGTGTTTTTGCCTGGCCGATGATTTGGCGGACCTCAAGCGCCGGTTGGGTAATATCACTATCGGCTACACCTACGA
>MGVN01000115.1:0-3266 GCA_001800515.1 Elusimicrobia bacterium RIFOXYB2_FULL_49_7
TGGTTTCCTGGCCCATCATCCGCTGTTGAATCCATTTTTCACTCCGGCCGTGCTTTTTCCAGTATTCGCGGGCTCGGTCCAGGGAACGGGCCGGATCCGACATATCCTGCAGGCGTTCGTGCCCGACCTTGGCCAGCCAGAGCTTGATGGGTTCGGCTTTGGGGCTGGGGACGGATTGGATTAAACGAAGCAGCGTTTCAGCATTAGCGGTATCGGTAAGACGCATTTTGCCGTCCTCGGCGGGCATTTTCAACCGGTTACATTTTGTAACCGTTTCACTGCCCTCTTTTTTCAACCTGTTTTTTAGCACTTTCCAGTAATTCCTCGCCGCCTGGTAATCCTCTTGCTGAATAAGGACTTGAAGGATGTCCACGACTGAGAAATACCAAGTTTCGGTTTTTTCGTCGTAATAGCGGCGGATTTCTCGGCCTTCGAAGATTGTTAAGGAGTTATTCATGAATTATTATCTCTTCCGTTAAGGGTTCAGCCAAGCGGGTTCGTCGTCGCGGAGGGTGTTGCCGAAGGGCCAGACTTTGGCGACTATGGATTCTGTTGTCATCCCAATGCTTAGAGAGATAAGGCTAACCGGATATGGTTACTTACAAAGCTCTGCCTGTTGGGTCTTGCCCAAGTTTTCAATATTGTCTTTATCAATGGGCTCCGACACGAGCATCGGTTCTGGAGCTTTTTCCTTTTTTACCTTTGCTTTCTCCAAACAATCGAATAGACCAATTATAATATTGAAAAATGCCTCTGCCGTAAACTTTGCGACGCCTTCCTCCATTTCAGGATCGCCCTTCGCCATCATGCGCAATTCTTCAAGCATATTCCGAAGTTTGAAGTAGAGAAGCTTGATCTTGTCTGTCCTCGTAAGCCGTTGATCAGTAAAACCTATTTCCAGCTGCATACCTATGGCAGAGCAGAAGGTCACCAAGTCTCCAATGGAAATATTTTTGTCTTCCGCCATTTCAAGTTTGGACACTTTACCCTGGCTGATTGAAGCTTTTCTGGCGAGTTCGGCCTGAGTCAAGCCCGCCTTGCACCTCATTGCGAATAGTTGTTTTGAAATCCGTTTTTTATTGATAGCGTCGGCAATTTCTTTTGCTTCTGTATCACCAAGAATGTTCTTGGTGAATTCGGTTACGCTTTTATACTGTTTTACCATGTTTCCGCTCCTTTAAGGGTTTGATGTAATCCCTTGACTCTTGAATGTCTGTACGTTGGGATGATTTGTCCCCGGCCGTGATGACATGTAACTGTCTTGAAGATTCTGCCGGGAAAATATAAAGCCGTGTCTGTGCAGGTTTGCCTTTAGTTCCTTTCTGATCAAGCGCTTTAATGCCATCCGGTTCATGATGAATCCATCCAGCCTGAATATTGATTGGGTTGGCTCCTTCATTTAAGGCTTTCAGATATTTATCTAGATTCTCCAGCATTGCCTTTGTTTCTGCCGGATGATTCTTGTTAAGCCGCTTGAGCTTGCCATCAAGGAATGGTGATCGCTCTAATACCCACATTTATCTTCCTATGGAATAATTATCGACATATTTATCGAAATGCATCAACATATTATTCCAAATTGGAATAATATAGGTTTCTTTGTTGTTGAATTCAAGGGCAAGTTGCCTATTCATATCAATCGCCCTTCAAAAGCGGATTTTAGGATGCTTTGCCGAAAGATATTCGTTAAAGACATTGCTTTTCCTATATTATCTTCTAATTGATCCGCAGCCTTAAATTGATGCTTGATTGCCTCTATGGCTTTATCTTGATAATTCAGTGACGGCAATGCAAAGTTGATTCTCTCAAGAATATTGACGTTAATATTCTTTTGAGCCGTAGCAGGAGCTAATCGTTCCAAGTGGTCTTTGTTCGCGATGATATAATAATTTAGATATTCAATACGAAGCCTATCTGATTTAGGCAATAAACCTACAACGCTATCAGGGAAACAAGCCTCGAAGCCAAGAAATCCCGTATCAGCAATATTTGCGGCAATGGTTATGCAAAGTGTGCCTTTAGGCCAGAGCTTGCTTTGTCTTATACCAAATTCGCTATATGTTTGTGTGTATTTCTCAATTATGCCACCATTTGCGGCTCTGACATCACCTGTCTGTATGAACGGATAGATTCCACCATAGAGCCTTTCATCATCCCTGGGGCGATGTTTTGACTTGCCTCGCTGAATTTCGCATACCTCTGATAACTCAACGGTTTCTTCTTTTGGGCTGCTATCTGCCTCAAACGCCGCCTTCAGCACCGCCTGCCGATATACCTTCAGCTGTTCCTGTGCTTTTTTCAGGCAGGCCACGGATTTGTCGAGGTCGGAGAAGAGGGCGTCGAGTTTGGCGACGACGCGGGTTTGGATATCAATCGCGGGAAGTAATATTTCTATTGAAGAAAATTTGCTCTTATTAACGATAGCTACTGTTGTCGCACTGGCAAGTTCTGAAAGCTGCCTTTGAAAATATGGCGATTGAGCTTGGTAAAAAAGAAATTTCGGGATCGCTCGATTATTAGGTTTTATTGCGTTGATCTGTTGATTAAAAGACCCTTCATTTTTAAGCAAACCCGTTTTACCAAGAATCCCTATGCAACTTACTAAGACACTACCTGCTGGTACAGTCCGTGCCGCATTTGCTCCTTCAAAAGACAAGAAATTGCCAGTAGATGTAATTAGACTATTGTTGAGGTCGGGGGGCTTTGCAAAAAGCACATCGTTGCCATAATATTTCTTTTCTATTGTAGAAGGTGTATTTCCTGTTAGAATCTCGAAAGCATCGCCAAGCTTCATTGATGGCCAAAGAGTGTTTATCCTCATGCCACCAACGCTTCATTCAATTCCGCAATCACCGATTCCATCTCAGCACCGAAAAGCTGATACATCTTCCCGAGCCCGCCATTGGCATCAAACGGAGCATAATCGAAATCCTCCTTCTCCACATGAAAAGAAGAGGCAATATGGTCACGAATCATACGGAGCCAGGACATCTGCTCTTCGGTGAATTTCCGAGCATTGCCCTGATGCCGTTTCATCACCCATGACTGAAAACTCCGGTTGACCACTTCTTCATAAGGGGTAATGGCTTCATCGGCTCCCAGCAGCCGCCGAATAAGGGAAACCAGGGCGGTTAACTCCTTTTTAGGAGAGCCGCCGGTAACCTTGTCAAGATGGGCATAAGCCTCCCAGACCCTTAAAGGCGCCAGGGCGGGCTTATCGCCCTTCAAATGATCATAAACCTCTTTTATCATCTCGTAGGTGAATT
>MGVN01000115.1:3316-28951 GCA_001800515.1 Elusimicrobia bacterium RIFOXYB2_FULL_49_7
TGTGATCCCATTGGGCCATAATCAGATTATCGAGGTTAGGGTCGATTATCTGCTCTCTGGAACGCTTGACCCCTTCAATGTATTCATTCAATCGGCCTGTGAAGACCTTGGATACCTGCTTCATCAGCCCCTTTTGGGCGGTTTTCTTCTGATCCTCAGTCGGCAGTTCATCCGGTTTGAGTTTGGAGAGCTTGCGCGCTTCCGCTTCAATGGCATCCAGATCAAGCGCAAAAGAAAGTTCACGGAGAATCTCGTTGATGGTCTTACCCTTGGCTTTCTCCTGAAAACAGCTCTTTTCCTCGGGTGTCATGGTCTTTTCCAACCGGCCCAAACGGCAGGCAACTGATGAATAAACCCCTTCATCGGTGGCTCCATTCATCAGACTGAACAGCAGATCCTTAAAAGCGACCTTAGGTTTGGTTTCGAGAGGAGGGCTGTCGATCTTCAGGGATTTGGTGACCCCGACAGCGTCGATTAAAACAAAATGGGTCTTATTTCCCGATGCGGAAGGTGACACTTTTTTCAGGTCATCGCCCGACTGAATACGGGTACCTCTGCCTTTCATCTGTTCGAAATAGCCGCGAGACCGGACATCCCGCATGAAAATCAGACACTCCAAAGGCCGGACATCCGTACCCGTTGCAATCATATCCACTGTCACCGCAATACGGGGATTATAATCATTCCGGAAGGAAGAGAGAACGCTTCTGGGGTCATCGGCCTGATAGGTAATTTTCTGGCAGAAATCATTTCCTTCGTCAAAGATTTCACGGCAAATGCGGACAATATCATCCGCATGGCTATCGTTTTTGGCAAAAATAAGGGTCTTTGGAACCTCTTTCCTGCCCGGAAAAATCTCTTTGAACAGCTTATCCTTATAGGCCTTGAGAATAGTCCGGATTTGGCTCGGATTTACTACATCCTTATCGAGTTGCGTTTGTGAGTAGTGAACTTCCTCATCCAACTGGTCCCATCGCATACGGCGGGTGAGTCTGTCTCTGAAATCGACATATTCAAACGCCGCAATATTGCCGCCTTGACGGGTTGTTTGTGTTTCGATGACAAAAATATCATATCCGACATTTACACCGTCCGCCACCGCCATTTCATGGGTATATTCACTGACCACATTCTCATTAAAGAAACCGAAAGTTCTTTTATCCGGCGTGGCGGTCAACCCTATCAGAAAAGCATCAAAATAATCCAGGACCTGTTTCCAGATATTGTAAATAGACCGATGACATTCATCAATGACAATGAAATCAAAAAACTCAATGGGAATTCTCCGGTTATAACAGACCGCTTTAGGATCCTGAGGTTCACGATATTCATTGGGATTGACCGTCTCATTGGATTCATCCAGATCTTCATTCCTCAGAATGGAATAGAGCCGTTGAATAGTGGAAATATAAACCTGATTATCCGGGGCCACATACCCGGACTTGAGTCGTTGGACATTATAGAGCTCGGTAAATTTCCGGTTATCATCATTCGGAGTATAAGCCATGAATTCCTGTTCCGCCTGTTCACCCAGATTTCGGGTATCCACCAGAAAAAGCACCCGTTTTGCCTTGGCCACTTTCAGCAAGCGGTAAATGGCGGTAATGGCCGTGAAGGTCTTGCCGGAGCCGGTCGCCATCTGAATCAGAGCGCGAGGTCTGTTTTTGCCGAAGGAATCCTCAAGGTTGGCGATGGATCTTATCTGACAGTCACGCAAATGGGTCGTATCGAGCTTTGGATAAGTCTGAAGGCGCTTGCGAAGGGTTTCCTTCTCATGATACCAGGAGAGCAGGGTTTCCGGTCTGTGAAAGTGAAACAGGATGCGGGAGCGGGGTTTGGGGTCAGCTAAATCCAGAAATCGGGTGATTTCCCCATTGGCTGCGTAAATAAAACGGGGGTGAATATCCTTATCAACCCATTTTAAAGTAGCGGTTGCATAATCTTTTGCCTGTAACTCAGCTGTTAATAAGTGAATCCCCTGATTGGCCGCTTTTGCCTCAATAATGCCGACCGGAATATGATCTGTAAAAAGAACATAATCAGCAGGCCCGGAACTGGTCGGATATTCCCGGACAGCCAAGGCACCCAAAGAATGATCCATTTCCTTTTTAGAAACAACTTTCCATCCTGCGGATTCAAGCATGGCATCGATACGATCGCGGGCTATTTGTTCGGGATTCTGGTTGATTGGGGTCATTGGTTTTTCTTGAAAGATATAGAATTCAATTTCGTCCCGTCCAGAAAAATGGACAGAAACTTTTGCTCTTGAACCTGCTTGGCGGTTTGCCGCGATACTTCTTGTAGGTTAGCGTTGCCCCGCTTTTACTCACCTGACGCGCGGCTTCAGATAACGTGATATTTTCCTCCGCATGGTTTTCAAGAAAGGATAAGAGAGCGGACAGAGAAAGACTACCCGAACCAAAGGCTGTGCGCACCAACCGACAATAAGACGAAATAGGTTTGTCCCGGCCCGAACGAATCTCCTCAAAACAAGGGGAAAAAAAGGCAATGCGAATATCAAAAAAGGCGGTAAAATGGTTGAAAATCTGAATAATTTTCGGACCCGTGCGATGCTCTGTATTACAAAGATATGCGCAAATTACTGGAACGGGGCGCACCCGGTAACTGATCATGAGATCGATATTAAATTCAAAAAGATCGCTATTTCCCAAAGACCAGATTTCCGCCGATATGCCCGATGACACTGATGAGTACCAGCATGATCGCTTGAAGGGCAAGATACCCAAAGAAGGCAACGGACAGCATTCCGGCATCCGCGACCCAGAACCAGCGAATGGCCACGGCACTTAACCCCATTCCCCAAAAAAGAACGGAGAGCTTGATCTTTGTGTCAATCTGTTGGTATGGTCGGCTGCGATAACGCCGTTTCCAGTCAAGATAGCCGCTGCCGAAGGAGAGAAAAGAACCGATGAGAGAGAGGATAAAGAGCGCAAAAGCGGACTGCTCCACCCACACACTGTGACAGGGAAAGAGAAAGCCCATCAAGAAAGCCGCCACACTGAACAGCATGGATACCGGCAAAAGCCCGACCGAAAGATGGGTGGAATTGGCATGGATACGGTAACGCGGCTGAGCACGCTTGATCTCAACATCATGAACCACCGGCAAAGGGTAGCCCGCGGACATGACCACTTCGAGAACCACCCCGCAGACCGGACAAACCGTGTATCCGTCCTTATCGAGATCATTCAGGGACATTTCCAGATGACAGACCGGACAGGCAAAGAGCCGCTGTCTTTTCCGGCGTTCGCGGAACCAAAAACGGAACTCTCTCATTTACCGCCCCCTCAGAAGCTGGGCCACAATAATGGAACGCTGGATTTCGCAGGTGCCTTCGTAAATCTGGTATATTTTGGCATCACGCATCAGCTTTTCGACGGGCATTTCATTGGTATAACCGTATCCGCCGAAAATCTGGACCGCCTCGGTGGCCGCTTTCATGGCCGTGTCCGCAGCAAACATTTTGGCCATAGAGGCCTCTTTGGCATTATTTTTTCCCTGATCATAGAGCCATGCGGCACGATGCACCAGAAAACGGGCCGCGTCAATCTCTGTGGCCAAATCAGCCAGTTTGAAACCAATGCCCTGATAGGTGATAATCTTGCGATCAAAAGCCTTGCGGGTCTTGGCATAATTCAGGGCATGAGTAAAAGCGGCTCGGGCCACACCGACAGCGGCTGCCCCAACCAGCGCACGCGTATGATCAAAGGTTTTCATGGCAATCTTGAAACCATCGCCCTCTTCGGCAAGCCGGTTGCATTCCGGCACCACCACATCTTCAAACTGAACGCGTACCGTATTGGAGGCATGCTGTCCCAGATTCCACTCTTTGGCCCCGCGTGTAATACCAGGCGAATCTGCGGGCACCACAAAACCCGTGGGTCCCTTCTCGGTCTTGCCCAACACAAAATACCAGGTCGCCACACCTCCGTTGGTTATCCACCATTTGACGCCATTCAACACATATTTATCGCCCACTTTCTTGGCGTCGAGCTTGACGCGTGCCACATCCGATCCGGCCTCAGGTTCGGTGACCGCATAAGCGGCAAAGCTCAGTTTTTCGGTCATGGGTTTGAGAAAAGTGCGCTTGTGATAATCATTTCCGAAGAGGATAAGCGGCGCCTGAGCCAAGCCGTTCGCCTCCATCGCAGTACCGATGCCGGAACAACCCGCTGAAATCTCTTCGGCGATGATGGCCTCATCCACGGCACTGCGGCCCATACCTCCGTATTCTTTGGAGATGTGGTTATTCATCAGTTTGAGATCAAAGGCCTTTTGGCAGATGTCCACGGGAAATTCGCCGCTCCGGTCGAAATGGGCGGCATGAGGAGCTATCTCCTGTTGCGCAAAATTCCGCGCCAATGTCTGAAGCGCTTTTTGTTCCGGTGACAATTCAAAATCGATCATAGGGTGCTTCCTTTAATGGATCAGGTTGTGTTTCCTTAATGATTTTGACAATATCATAGGAAAGGGCAAATTCAGGATCGTTTTTATACGCCACGGAACCGCCGATGCGGCCCTGGGCAGTCACCACGCCGAGATACGTCAGACCGGCCATCAGTAAGGTCTGGAGTCCGATGGTCACCAGTGCGTAAGGCGTACCGTAAGGAACCGAGATAACACCGTTTCGGATGAGCATGTACGCCTGGAAAAGCAAGGCAATCAAATGAAGGCCCGACAGCAAAAGCTTCCGGATAAAGAGCGGAGTCCAGTTGACATACTTATGTTCGCGTTCCAGGTAACCGGAAGAAACGACCGCGAAAAAACTAAGAAACGTCACGGCCGTCAGACCGATATGGGCGACATTGTAAACCAAAACTCCGGTGTACAGAAAACAGGCATAAGCCACTGCCGTAAGCGGCACCGTTACGCAGGGCACATGGGCTGTTATCGAATGGTAATGGAGTTCCGGAAGAGACAGTTTCATGGTCTATTTCCCCAGGGTTGAATACGCGAAAAATATTTCTTTTTGAAGGGGGTAAAAGCAATCTAAAGCCATATTCCGCTTGAAGAAACATGCAATAATGGTTATCTTTACAAACAGAATAACGAGGAGTTACATGGATATCCAAAAAGAATGGACGCGCCGTCGATCGGTTCTGATGCACCTGATTATCACCCTTCTTTTTCTCTGTCTGGCCGGCATTCCCTTCCTTATTTTCTATTTTCACGAGGGCCGGCCCGATCGTCAGGAAATAGGGATTGTCATCGGCAGTACGATTATTAACCTGGCGCTTGTTCGTTTTCTGCTTTATCTGTTTGACCGCGATCGGTTGCAGGATATTCTGGAATTGCAGGCCGCTAATCAACAACTCCAGGCAAATGAAACGGCACTTCTTCAGAGCGAGGAACGATACCGCATGGTGTTGGCCACGATGCCCGCTTGCGTAGCCATGTACGAAGCCGTGAACAGCGGCGATGATTTTATTTTCAAGGAGTTCAACCGGGCAGCGGAAAAAGTGGACGGTCAACCTAAAGAAAAGGTGCTGGGTAAAAAAGTAACCGAGGTTTTCCCCGGCGTGGTATCGTTCGGTCTCTTGGATGTCTTCAAACAGGTTTGGCAAAGCGGCCAACCACAGCACTACCCCGTCAATTGGTACCAGGATGATCACCTCACCGGATGGCGGGATAATTATGTCTACAAACTGCCTTCCGGCGAGATCGTGGCCATTTACAGCGATGAAACGGAAAAGAAGCAAGCTCAAATCCAATTATCCGAAAGCGAGGAAAAATTCCGGTCCCTCTATCATGCCATGAGTGAAGGAATGGTACTTTATGAGCTGATCTTCAATGACCGGAATGAGCCGGTGGATTACCGTATCCTGGATGTCAATCCGGCTTTTGAGCACATGCTTCGCATCCCTAAAAAAAAGGCCATAGGAAAAACCAGCTGCGCCCTCTACGAAACAGACGCTCCCCCCTTTTTCAAAGAGTTCCTCAAAGTCGTTGAAACCGGTATTCCCTGTGCTTTTGAAACCTCTTTCCCGCTCCTTAATAAACACTTTCGAATTTCAGCCATGCGTCCCTTACCAAACCAATTTGCCACCCTCTTTTTCGATATCACGGAAACCCGCAAATCACAGGATGAGATGGCCAAAAGCCAGCGCCTGGAATCCCTGGGACTCCTGGCCGGTGGCATTGCACACGACTTCAATAATCTATTAAGCGGACTTTTCGGTTATCTGGATCTCACGCTTCATCTCGCGGAAAAGGGGTCGCTTCTCCATCAGCGGCTTGAAAAAGCCCTGTCCGCTTTCGACCAAGCCAAGGCACTGACTCGACAGCTCCTGACATTTGCCAAAGGGGGTTCGCCCATCAAGCAATGGTGTGATATCAAACCGATTATAGAGGAGGCTGCCGACATTGCCTTGAGCGGTGCCAATGTGAGCTATCGTATCGAATGCGGTTCAAACCTTTGGCCCTGTGCTATGGATAGAGGACAAATCAGCCAAGTCATCGGCAATATCATATTGAATGCCCGCCAGGCTATGCCGAACGGCGGCCTGGTTCGGATCACCCTTTCCAACCGTACGCTTCAAACAAGGGAAATCCCGCCGCTGCCTGCCGGATGTTATGTAGAAACAACCCTCTCGGATTCCGGGATTGGAATTCCGCCGGACAATCTCCTGAAAATATTCGACCCCTTTTTCACCACGAAACAGGAAGGCAGCGGACTCGGATTGGCCACCTCTTTTTCCATTATCCAGAAACATGGCGGCCACATCATCGCCACATCCGAATTGGGCCACGGCAGCTCCTTCCACCTCTTTCTGCCCGCCTCTCCGGAAGAAACAACGGTCCCGATTACCCCTATTTCCGCCTCGCCCGACAAACCCGATTCAACACCGACCCAAAGTCTCAAGAGCCGAATCCTGCTGATGGACGATGAAAACATCGTGTTGTCCATGGCACAGGACATGCTCGACAGTCTGGGATACAGGGTGACCGTTGCCCGGCAGGGAAAGGATGCGGTTGACTTATATCAGGAGGCCCTGTTGCACGGAGAACGATTCGGGATGGTCATTTTGGATCTGACCGTACCCAACGGCATGGGAGGCCTTGAAACCCTGTCCTGTCTGCGCCAAATTGATCCTGAGGTGAAAGCGGTGGTTTCCAGCGGTTATTCCGACAGCCCGGTCGTGGCGGCCCCCAAGGATTTCGGTTTCCGAGCAGTCATCGCCAAGCCATACCGGTTCGCAGATATGGTGCGACTCCTAAAGGATGTCCTGAAATAATAGGATTGATTATATTGTTCAGATGAACACTTCTTTGATCGCTCTGGCCGTGATCTTTCCGACCTTTTTTCTGATTTGGCTTTTTATACGCGATCGGAATCGTATCGCCCGGCAATTAAAATATAACTGGCAGCCGCTTTTTGATCGGATAGACGAGCTGATACTTGTACTGGATCAGACCGGGACGATTCTCAAAGCAAATCATGCTGCGGAAAAACAACTGGGCTATACCCCTTCGGAACTCATCGGGATGAATGTCCTGATGCTCCATCCGGAGGAGCGTCGTGCCGAAACCGTGGCCGTTGTGGCGGAAATGGCGGCCAACACGAAGGATTATTGCTCCATTCCCATCCTGACGAAAGACGGTACCATTATCCCGATGGAAACGCGCGTGACCCATGGAGAATGGGACGGTAAGCCGGTTATGATAGGCGTATCCCGAAACGTATCGGAACGGCAAAAAAATGAAAAAGAGCTTCTTCAATACAAAACACAATTGGAGGAGATGGTCCACAAAAGAACGGCTGCGCTTGAGAAAAGCCGGCGTCGCTTTATGCAATTGGCTGATAACATCAACGAAATATTCTCCTTGATAGAATTGGATACCCTGAAATTTACCTTCTTTAACAAAGCCGCTGTCCGGCTGTTCGGATACGACCCCTTGGATAATTTACCGACGACTCTGAATACCCTGCCTTTTTTTCTTCCGGACAATGTCGCGCCTCGGTTGGATATGATCATCCAAGGGCTGAAGGAAGGACGGGAATTAACGTTAGAGTTCCGCATCCGGCGTCAGAATGACGGTGCGATACGGTGGTTTCGGGCCACCGCCAAGCCGGTGCGGGAAGAATCCGGTGCCATACGCTCCATGGCCGTCATTGCTATGGATGTAACGGAAAACAAACAAGCTGCCGAGCAGGAAAGACTCCGTCGGGAACAGCTCCTTCAGGCGGATAAGATGGCCAGTCTGGGCGTACTGGTTTCCGGTATGGCGCATGAAATCAACAATCCGAATAATCTGATCATGCTCAATGCGGACATCCTGTCCGCTTCGCTGAAAGATATGATAAGCGCGCTGGATGCCTGGGCCGCGGTCCATCCGGACTTTACGCTCAACCGTCTCCCCTACGCCCAGATGCGTCCGGAACTTCCGGTGCTGTTCACAGGCATTACCGGCGGCGCCAAACGAATCAGCAACATCGTCCATACCCTTAAACGGTTCACCCAAATTGATGAAGGCCGGACCGACCAACAGGTCTCCGTGCATGAAGTCATTGAGGCGGCGGTCTCCATTATGCGGAACTTTATTATACAACACACCCACGCCTTTTCCATTGTCTGTCCGGACAATCTCGGCCATTTACGCGGCAACTTCCAGCAGATAGAACAAGTGATCATCAATCTGCTCTCCAATGCCTGTCAAGCCCTTAGAAACCCGTCGGAATCGATCATCCTATCCGCGGAACGGACCGTTTCGGACCGGATTAGAATTACGATAACCGATCAGGGCGTGGGAATTCCGAAAGATAATCTGAATAAAATCATCCAGCCCTTTTTTACAACCCGGCGCGATCTCGGCGGAACCGGACTGGGTCTGTCCGTGTCCTATTCGATTATCGAATTCCACCATGGGCGACTCTACTTTGAATCCGAAGAAGGCAAAGGCACGCGCGCTATTATCGAATTACCGGCGATTTAAGAATCAAACAGGAGCAATAACATATGTTGACATCTCCCGATCCGGCGCCCCACCGCATACTGCTCGTGGATGATGAAGCATCCTTTCTGCACAGTGCCCGACTGGCGCTTGCGGCGGATGGTCTGGTGAATGTGGATACCTTAAGCGACGGCAGGCTGGCACTGGAGAAATTGTCGGAAAAACCCTTTGCCCTGGTCGTTCTGGATCTCATTATGCCGCAATGTAACGGAATGAACATTCTATCCGACATCACCCAACAACACCCGGAAACCCGCGTAATCGTGATCACGGCAAACAGCGAAGTGGAATCCGCAGTGGAGTGCATGCGGCGGGGCGCATTGGATTACATCGTCAAACCGATACGCCAGGAGATTCTGACCCTACGAATCCGCAAAGCACTGGAACACCGCGACCATCTGCAGGAAACGGCCCGCCTCAAAGAAAGCATTCTCTCCGGCGATCTCCGTCGACCCGATGCATTTTCCGCTATCTTGACTAATAGCGAGTCCATGACCAATCTTTTCCGTTATGCGGAAGCCATTGCCGCCTCGGATGTGCCGGTGCTCATTACCGGAGAAACCGGAACCGGCAAAGAACTCATGGCTCGCGCCCTGCATACGCTTTCCGACAGAAAAGGCAGCTTTGTCGCCGTGAATGCGGCCGGATTGTCCGGTTCCACTCTGGCGGACGCCATCTTCGGCCATGTTAAAGGCGCCTTTACGGGTGCCCACCAGGATCGCGCCGGATTAATTGAAGAGGCTGCAGAGGGAACCCTCTTTCTGGATGAAATAGGCGATCTTTCCCTGGAATCCCAGGTATTGCTTCTTCGATTGCTCCAGGAAAAGGAATACCAACCTATCGGCGCAGATCATCTAAAATTTTCAACCGCCCGAATCATCGCAGCAACCAATCATGAGGTGACACGGGATAGACCGTTTCGACGGGACCTTTATTACCGGTTGGAAGCACACCGAATTCATCTGCCGCCGCTTCGCGAACGCCGGGAGGATATTCCGCTCTTGCTCCTGGAATTCGTCCGGAGAGCTGCCGAAAAATTCAATCGTGATATCCGCCATATTCCGAAAGAGATACGCACGCTGCTGCTGCATTACGATTTTCCGGGCAATGTGCGGGAATTGATGGGACTGGCACTGGATGCGGTCAGCCGAAATACTTCGGGCACCCTTTCCCTGAAAATATTCCATGAAAAAACAGGCCTCTCAACCATCAATGACCCTGCCTTGCATCCTAAAACTTCCGGGGAATTCTCCTTACCAAAGCAACTTCCCAGTCTGCAAGAAATGAAAGATGTGCTCATTTCAGAAGCACTACTCCGATGCCAGGGTAACAAAAGCTTAGCTGCCCATTTACTCGGCATTTCGCGCCAAACCTTGATTAGGCGGAAAAAAAAGAAACCTTGATCCGGCATTTTACACCATTTCGCCATGGCAACATTATTTAACAATGCTACTTTTACATCAATACCATAATAGCTTGATATATAATAAATAATAGAAAATAGAAAGTCACAGCTGTTACATTTACAGACGCCACGATTTATCCACCACCCCATAACCACTCTCCGGTACGATATTTGCTTAACTTAACTATACTATGATAACCCAACAAAAAACAGCGGATTATTATATCCTCTCCGTCGGCTATGATGTAACAACCCTGTCCGACGGTATCTCCCTTTCAAAAAAAATCGATTCCTTAATACAACAACAAAACTTCTTTCTGGCTCTACAATTTTCCGAGACCGCCTCCATTTCTCCCAGCTTCCTCGGCTTTTTAGCCCAACGACTTCAACAATTGAAAGAACATCATGGTCGTTTGGTTATTATTAGCAACAATTTGGATTTTCGAACCCTTCTGCGCATTACGGATATGGAAAAGATAATTCCCATTTATTCGAATATCGATGCTTTTTACTCCTCTCTCATGACAAAAACCGATACGCCTGAACCGAACGTAACCCGATGCCCCCTTTGCCATAAGCCTGGAAAGATATTCGATGAAAAAATGAAAAGAATCGTACGTAAAATTTCAGATAATAACCGTTATTGCTGTTTCCATTGTAAGATTTCCTGGAGAAAAAAGAACCCCGAGAAAATAGCCAAACTACGCAGCAAAAATACTTACTAATCCGGTTATTCCGGACAATACATCTTATCATTGCCGGCAAACCCTCTATAATATATCACTTTGAGGAATTACTCATTTATTAAGACATTCCATGAAAGTTTACTTTAAATTTATTGCCGATTTTGGTAACTTTTGCCCGATTTTCTACAAATTTACAAAAAAATTTACACTTATTAACTTAACCTAATTTACTTTAACTTAACGAGTTAAGATCGCTATCAGGGATAATATTTACGATGGCACACAAATTGTAATACAGGCATGAAAGAACCTGACAATCAGAAAAGATGTAACTGTTGGGATATTAACTTAAAACAGGGAGGAATTCATGCGATTCTTTCAACGATGCCGACGGTTGGCAACCTCACAGGATGGCTTTACGCTGATCGAAATGATTGGTGTTTTGGCCATTATCGCCATTCTTGTTGCGGCCATTACGCCAAGAATTTTCGAAGCCATTGCCGATTCCCGGGTTTCAAACTTTGCGGCTGAGGTCAAGGCAGTCCAAACAGCGGTGTCCAAGTATTATTCTGATGTGGGCACACTCTTTCCCCTTGTTAAAGCGGACGGTACCGATATTGCGGACGATGAAGCCACTGCCACCTTATTTCCTGACATCCTAATGGGCAAACCCGCTGCAATTGGCGCGTCAACCGATGGCTTATGGGCCCGGTATAGAGGCCCTTACATTGAAAACTTAAGCATCAGTACCTCACCCATTGGCGCCACCATGGTGATTGCAGCCTCCCTGGGACTGACAGCCGCCGCTGAAGTGGCGACAACTTCGACCAGTTACGATTTGAATAATGATGGTGTGGGCGATTTTATCACGGCAAACAATTCACAGATAGTGAGCATGGTCTTAACCGGCGTCAGTGAAAGAGAATTCAATAAAATCGACGCCATATTCGATCCGGGTATCGGTAGCACGGCTCTGTTGCGCCAACAGTGCGGCAAAGTCAAATGGGAAGCCGCAAATGGCGGAACCCTGCGGGTTTATATTGCCAGCAAATAAATCCTGCTGAGCCGGATTGTTAAGCCTTGCGCTAAATTGTGGAATGGGCCGAGAAAGATAGAAACCATGGATAATATCTCTAACACCGCCACGGCCAATAAACGACCCAGAAGGCTTGGAGACAAACTTCTGGATGCCGGGATCATTTCCCAAGCGCAATTATCACTTGCGCTGTCGGAACAGAACCGCAGCGGCGGAACATTGGGAGAGATGCTTGAAAAGCTCGGCTTCGCCTCCCAGGCGGAGGTATCGAAAGTTCTTTCCAATGAACTGCATTCGGAATTCGTCACCGTGGCGGACGCGGTGGTGGATGCGGAAACCCTTAAACTGGTTCCGGTCGCCTTTGCCAAACAGCATCAGCTGATCCCGCTCAATCGTGAGGGGGACATATTGACGGTGGCCATGGCCAACACCTTCGATATCGTCAGCATCGACGCGCTGGAAAAGATGACCGGATTGCAAATTGAAGTGGTGGGCGCCGCTGCGCACGCCATTCTGGATGGGATCGATAGGAAATACGGTCAGACCACCACCATCGAAAGCTTGGTCGAGCTCATCATGGGCGCCACGGATCTCAACGACAAATCCGGATCAGAAGCCCCTGTGGTCCAATTGGTGAATCAGATTATTGTATTGGCGGCCCGGAAACGGGCCAACGACATCCACCTGGAACCCGAAGAATCAGCGGTGAGAGTACGGTTCCGCATTGACGGCATATTACACCAGGAAATGCTTTTCCCCAAGGCGCTTCAGCTCGTGGTTACGTCCCGTCTGAAAATCATGGGCGGATTGGATGTGACAGAACATCGACAATCCCAGGACGGACGGATTCCCTTTAAGCTGGGCTATAAACAGATCGATATCCGTATTTCCACCCTTCCGACCCAATACGGCGAAAGCGTAGTATTGCGTGTCTTGGACAGAACCAATATCATATTGAATCTGGACTCGCTTGGAATAAGTGAGCGGGAAAAGACATTGATGCTGGATGCCATTAAAAAACCGCACGGCATGATCTTAGTCACCGGTCCGACCGGATCCGGAAAAACCACCACCCTTTATGCCGCCCTCAGTCAAATGGATTCCGTGCGAAACAGCGTTTTTACGCTGGAAGACCCCATCGAATATTGTCTGAACATGATTCGGCAGGTCCAAATCAATCCGGCGGTCGGCATGACCTTTTCGAGCGGGCTGCGAGCCCTGCTCCGTCAGGATCCGGATATTATTCTGGTCGGCGAAATCCGCGATGAGGAGACCGCGCAGCTGGCGACCCGGGCCGCCCTGACGGGCCATCTCGTCTTGTCAACGTTGCATACCAACAGTGCGGCGGGCTGCGTTCCCCGGCTGATCAACATGGGGGTCGAACCTTACCTGATTAGTTCAACGCTTCTGGTCGTGGTCGGGCAACGACTGGTCCGAAGAATTTGCCCCCACTGCTCCGAACCCTTGACGAATATTGATAAATACTCAAAGTTGTTGAATGTCGACCTGGCCGCAGATTCGGGCTTCCGCCAGGGAAAAGGATGTCCGCAGTGTTTCAACACCGGCTATTCGGGCCGGATTGCCATTTATGAAGTCTTGCACTCGGATCACCTTGCCAATCTGTCCATCCACAAGGGGATAACGGAAAATGACGTGCTTCAGGCCGCCAAGGCGGCCGGCATGCGGGAAATGATAGATGACGGCATAGAAAAGGCGCGTCTCGGCATCGGCAGTCTTGAGGATTTGGTCAGGGCGGTGGGATAATGGCCGCGTTCACCTATTCTTATGTCGATTCCTTCGGCGCCAAACATAAGGCGACCATGGAAGGCGCCAATCTGGGAGAGGTTGAACACAAATTAAACGCTTTGAATATCGCGGTGCTGAATGTCGCCCCTGCAAGCCCGCTGTTATACCGTTCCCCGTCCGTATCGCCGGAAAAGATATCGAACCGGGAGTTGATTGAATTCTGCATCTATCTTTATTCCCTGACGGAAGCGGGATTGTCGTTGACCTTGTCATTGAGAGAATTCGCAAACGAAACTAAAAACGGCTATTTTAAATATGTCATCGAAACGCTTCAGCGCACAGTGGAAGGCGGCCAGAGCTTATCCAAGGGAATGGCGCAATTTCCCAAAGTCTTCTCAACGGAATTCGTTCATCTGATCCAAGCGGGCGAACAGACCGGAACCCTGGCGCAATCGTTCAAACAGATGCGCGGTTATATCGAATGGATGCAACGCGTCAAAGCGGACATCAAGCAGGCGACCACATATCCGATCATCGTTTGTTTCGTTCTCGGCGTGTTCATGCTCTATCTTTTCACTTTTGTCATTCCAAAAATCACCGATATGCTGATCGAAATGAAAATCCAATTGCCGCTGATCACCCGTATCGTAATGAACATCAGCAATGTCGCGGTCCATACCTGGTGGGGGTGGCTAATGTTAGGGGTGATGGTACCCGTAACGGTCCGGATAGCCGTGAAACGCAGTGAGGCGTTCGCCCTTTTTCTGGACAAATTAAAGCTTCAGGTTCCCCTTTTCGGTAATCTCCTGACCACGATTATTCAGGCCCGGTTTTCCCGGAATTTTGTCATTCTTCACCGGGCGGGAATTTCTATTTTTAAAAACCTCGATCTCTGCCGAGGGGCCATTGGAAACCGCCTGTACATGCGCGCTATTGAAAAAGCCTCACAGGATGTTCGGGACGGAAAGGACTTAAGCACCTCCCTCAAAAGCAGCGGCCTTTTCAGCGGTCTGGTTCTTCGGATGATCGCGGTCGGTGAATCGTCCGGGGGGCTTGACTCCTCGCTTGAACATGTGGCAGCGTATTATGACGAAGAGGTCCCCCGTAAAGTCAAAAAAATATTCGGTATTATCGAACCGCTTCTGATCCTTACCATTGTCAGTGTCGTGGGAACCGTGGCACTCTCGATTTTCCTGCCCATCCTCTCCCTTTCTTCAGGAATACACCGATGAAAAAAATCATCCCTTCCCTGAAGAACCGCCTCGGCAATGAGAAAGGGTTCACCCTGGTCGAATTAATCGGGGTATTGGCCATTATCTCCATTCTGATTTCAGCCATTGCCCCGAATATCGTTCGTGAAATTTCCCGGGCCACGGCCACGGCGGAAGATAGTGAACTGACCGCCGTCACAGACGCCCTCATGCGGGTGGCACAGGACCGCCATATCATTCCGGATACGACCATCGGGCAATGGGATGTGCTGGCGGCCGATTATCTGGCGATCCCTGCGGATAGGGTTCTGAACAACAAAGGCGTGGGAAGCCGCCGCCTGATTTCCCGTCCGACCAATGATTTGGGAGGAAACCCTTATGATCAGGCCGCCGCTTTCAATGATGGGCTTCTGCCGGAAGGGACCTTGCCGGCGGATATTACGCCACCGCGACAGGTTCGCATGCTGCTGGTGTCCAATCTGGATACCGTGGTGTCCGCAACGACTTTAAACAACGCGGATTTTGATGCGGTGTGGAACCAGACATCCGGCGCCATTCCGGCCGGATTTACGGAAAGCGAAAAGCTGAGGATTGCCCGGATTAATTTCTCCTCTCTTTTTTATCCGGTCACCATGAGTTGCACCTCCATTGCCGACGCCCCTAAATGGGCTCTGGACAATGAGACCGAGAAAGCCTTATCCGCCACCTCGATTTTTACGGTCTATCTCATGGCCGGAACCCGTATTACCCTGATTGCCGGCGGGGTCTCCGTCGCCATGCTCGCCGTGAATAAAACCCTCGGTCTTACGTATGACGGAAGCTGGAGTTTTTAAGCCATGGCCAAATATATTCAGCAATTACGCATCCAGTATTTACACGGTCGTCTGTCCGCGGCCATCGAATCCGATAATGAATTATTGCGCTTCTGGGAATATCCGGAAGTGATTACCGATTTGGAGCAACTCAGAAATGCCCTTGAACTTATTCCGCCTGCGGTCTATTTTCAGGGAAAAGAAGTCTCACTGCTTCTGGCGGATCCTTCAATCGAATACAACTTCTTTAAGGTCCCGCCCATGAAGAAGGCCAATCTGATTCAATTCCTGACCCGGAAAGTACAAATGAGCCCAACGGAAAAGGGGAATCGGATATGGGGGTGGACCGCCCTGGAGCCTTTTCAAAAACAGGAAAATATATGTCTTCATCTGGCACCCGACGCTTTTCTGACGCTTTTTCTGTCGTTTTGCAGCAAACATAATTTTCAACCGTATCATCTTTTCCCCATTGCCGCCCTGTTGCCCTTGCTTCTTGAATTTGCAGAAGGCAAAGAGGACGATTTGGAACTGGTGGCCGCCACGGTAGGTGACAGCACCTTTTTAGTCATCGGCAGAAAAAACGCCCCTTATCTGATTCGTGAAGTCCCGTGCAGTTGGTCGTCGGAAGACGGGGCCGCAGCCGGACGGCTGAACCGGGAAATTCAACGGACCGTATTATTTACAAAACAACAGTACGACAAGGAAATCGTCCAAATCCGCCTATGCGGCAAAAATGCGGGCGCCATTTCCTCTTTGGTCAACACCTCAAGCGGCTTACCCGTGACCGTGGATGATAAGAACATCCAATGGCTGAAATTCTTTGACACCTTATCCCCCTATCGTACGGACAATCTGCTTCCGCCCCAGGCCATTCACCATATCCATCGCCGGAAATTGTCCATCCTCCTTTCTGTGGCCCTGTTTTTTTTGGTGTGCCTCTCGGTCTCGATGGAGCTGTTGCGGCATAACCTGATCGAGCAATCGAAAGTTACCGTTGCCGACTCACAGGTGGAAAACGATATCACGTTCCTGACCGCACGGAAAACGCAATTGGAAAAACGTCAGGCTATCATCAGCCGCCAGGTCGCCATAGCAGCCGCCATTGCTCAAAAGACCGCCGAACCGGTTCCGGGATGGTTTTCAGGAGTGGTGGGCGATATGATTCCGGACGGCCTGATCCTGACCAGGCTTTCCGTCAATCAAGATGCCTCAACAGGAGGCTGGCTGGTGGAAATTGAAGGGGCCGCACCGCGAAACCCGCTTTTAGCAGCCCATTTACTCAAGCAATTTCAGGAGCGGCTTTCAGGCAATCCTTCTTTTCTGGCCGTAAAAACCGCCTGGCAGCTTCAATGGATTGAAAATCTCAAAACAGGCGGCACCGCGGATAGTGATAACAATAAAAAAACGTTTCGAATTTACGGGAGGATACGGTGAGACGCTTTTTTGACAATATTTTACTGGAACGACGAAACCGGATAATCGCCTGGATGGTTCTTAGCGGGATACTTGTTCTAACCATTGTCACCGGACTCCATTCCTATTTTGAAGTCTTGCACCAAAAGGAAAAAACGGACGCTCTTTTTCAACACTATTTCTCGTTGCAAGCATCCGTTCAGATGCTTGACAAAGCCACTACCGACTCCATCCTGATTAACGCACAAAACGAGTGTGAGAAAGATCTGTTCAATGGGTGGGAAGACGCGGCTTCTTGGCTTGAGACCATCCGGAACAAAGCGTTTGCGTCGGGTATCAACCTCAACTATCGGTTAGGCGGACTCAAGCGTTTTCCTGAAGGCGGAGACGCTGTTATGATTCTTCCCGTGACCCTTCAAGCCATACCAAAAGACGGCCGGTTCGAAGCAATCATGCAGTTTATTCAGACAATCGTTTCAGTGAATTCGCTTTCACTGGAAGGTGTGGAGTTTTCAGGGGATGGACAAAAGTTGCTTAAGTGCACTTTTCGCGTGTCGGGATGGATACAACCGCTATGAAAAAACTTCTATTAAGCCCGCTGGGTGTTATTTTTCTCTGTCTGACGGCTCTGTCAATGCTTTTTTTCAATATCATCAAACCCCTTTTGCCGGTACGGCCTCAATCAAACTCTCCTGTCATGACAACCATCCCATCACCGCCGGCGGTCGACCTTTCGGTTGAAAACACGGTTCCGGGCCATGCGCTGCAGAAATTAGCCGCTATCGGATGGAAGCGCCAGGTCGGGAGAAACCCTTTTGTCAATAAGGCACGGGTGGGAGGAGAGCCGGAATGGCTATCAGAACCGGTCCCGGTATCCGCCCCCCCGGTACCGGCGCCGCCGCCGATAGCGCCCCCCCCCTCGGAAGGCCGTCATCTTCTGCAGGCCATTATGATTGGGCCGGAAGGAAAAAGCGCGCAAATTCTGACTAAAACGGTGGTAGAGGGAGATGTACTTAAAAAAATCGGGAAAGTCATAAAAATAGAACCCGACTTTGTCGTTATTGAAGGACCCAATGGAAAACGGGTTCTCCACCTTGAAAAAAATAAGCCGGAGGTTTCACCATGAATGTCTATCGATTTGTTCTGATGCCGGCCCTATTGCTGCTAACACTCTGTGCGGCTCTTGTCGTAGCGGAAAATACGTCCGACATCATTCCCTTTACCCCATCAGACTCCGTGCCGTCGGACGCCGCCTCTCTGGATACGAATATGGGAGAACCTTCGGCTGAACCGGGCTTCTCCTTTTACGCACGCAATATCGAATTCAAGAGCGCCCTCGAAATGTTCGCCAAATCCAATGGGATGAATATACGTTTCGACACTCCGATTGCCGGCAAAGTCGTTTATGTGGAGTTTCAAAAGAAACCGCTCAGCGAAGCAATGGCGCTTCTTTTTAACGGACGAAAACTCTCCTGGCGAATTGAGAACAAATCTCTGATTATTGCCTCCGGAACAAATTCCGGCAACCGTCCTTCGGGGGCCCTTGTCAAAATAGTTGAACCGCAGGTTTTTTCCGCCTCCGGCGCCGGACAGGTCCGACTTTTCAAGATAAACTACCTCCGACTTAAACGGACAGGCTCCGGTTCAAGTGCTGCGAGCATTTCTTCCGGTGGATCAGGCAGAGCCGGAAGCGTCCAATTGTCCACTTCCGATGAGTTGGTTTTCTGGCAGGAAATCGAAGGACAGGTGAAACAGCTTTTGTCGGAATCCGGCAAAATGGTAGTCAACAAAATGGCGGGGATCATCCATATCAACGATGATACCACCCGACTGAATGATATCCAACATTATCTTGAAGCTGTCACGATCGCCGTTACCCGGCAGGTGGAGATTACGGCCCGTATCTACGAAGTCACCTTGAATAACAGTAAAAGTCTGGGGATTGATTGGAGCGCGGTGGAGATGAGGGTGACTCAATATGGACATGACATAGCGGGCAACATGACCAGCAATGTCATCACCCAACCGGGTGGAGACTTTAAACCCGCCACACTCAATATCAACCTTTCTGCCGGAACCGGACTCAATGCTGTTATTGAAGCATTAAAAGAACAAGGGGAGATTCACGCGGTGAGCCAACCCCGCGTTATTACCCTGAACAATCAACCTGCATTAGTCAAAGTCGGGACCGATCAGCCCTATTTTTCAACTTCTGTTACGGTCAATGCCACAACCGGTCAAAAAGATATTCAGGAAGAAGTCCGCACCATTACCGTTGGTATGGTGCTTTCCGTGACGCCGCAAATTTCGGAGGATGGGTGGATCATGCTGGGCATTGACCCTCTTATTTCGGATCAGGTCGGAACGTCGATCTCACCAAACGGTTCAACGGCACCGATTATTGATGTCAAGCAGTCTTCTTCTTTTGTCCGTTTGCGGGATTCGCAAACCGTGCGTATTTCGGGTCTGTTGCAGACCAAAAAAAGCAAAACACAAAAAAAGATTCCGCTGCTCGGAGATATCCCCTGGCTGGGATGGCTTTTCCGCTGGTCTTATGAGAGCGAATCACAAAAAGAGCTGATTATTTTCATTACACCAAGGATATTGGAATGATCTTCCCGGTTATAAGCTGTGGGAACAACCCAAATACCGAAAGCCCCGATTAATATAAATGAGGAAAAAGCATGATTAATTGCGTGTTATCAAAAATGGATTTGATGGTACTATTCATGTTCTCAAGACGAAAGGGGATCCCTTTTTCTTTACACTTAAGCAAAAAACCGACAAACAACCCGATTGACATGCTGTCAATGATATCAACCTTGGCGATATCCATAACAATTTCTTTGGGTTTTTTAACGATGGCCGTGGTGACCGTTTCAAATAATCGTATGGTGGATTCCTCTAATCCCAGCATAGGGCCGGAGACGGATAAATGAATCCTACGATCCGCCTCGGTTTGTATGATATCCATAATATTCTCCTGGTATTTTGTTTTATGAAAAAATAATTCAAAGAGGGCCATAATGCAAAAAATACCTGTTCCTATTTCAATGGCTTGCGGATCAATAAAAGAGAAGAATTTCTTGCGACCATGGAAAATATTATTTAATTTAATAACAGCACTTCAATCATTTGATTAAGAAATCATCCTAATTATATTAAAATCATGGAAATTGGTATGCCAAAAAAGAAACTCTCTATGGAAAGAAGGGGCTCCGTGAAATTCCATTTTCTTTTTGCGGCTTTGTTTTCTTTTTTAGCCGGTGAATCCTTTTCCGCAGGACCGTTATGGACACAAACAGACTGGCAGGGCGGTAGCGGACAAAATAGTTGGTCAGACGCCACACGATACCAATCCGATGACGGACAAGTGGAATTTTCAGATCCAACCGGCGAATTCAGCATTAAGCGAGCTTATAATACCGGAACCGGTTCAGATGGCGCACTCTCGGTCTCCGCGCTGAACACGGTCATCAATACTTATACTTATATCACCTCAGCCACAACCTCCTCGGGCACCCAAACCCTTACCCTCAAAAGCGGAACCGGCTTTAATAATGGTGATGAAATCCTCATTATTCAGGCACAGGATTCACTTACTCCGCGGGCGTCCAATGCAGGGGTTTATGAATTCCGGAAAATCGCCTCCGGCGGCGGCACCACCACCATAACACTCGATTCCGTGCTTACCAACACCTATTATTCCGGTACTTATAACCAGACCTATTCTTCGGTCACCCAGGTGGTTCGGATACCCAACTACACCTCTGTGACCGTGTCAAGCGGGGGCAGCATCATTGCGCAAACCTGGAATGACACGGTAGGCGGTATCACCGCCTTTCGAGTACAGAATACCTTAACCGTCGATGTCGGCGGTAAAATCGAAGTAAACGGACGGGGATTCAATGGCGGCATGCAAGGCGGCACAGACGGATACAAAGGGGAAAGCTGGATTGGCGGATTATTAAACAGTCCTATCGGCGGCTATCCTACGGTATGCGGTACCAATCCCTGGACCATTGCTCCGAACGGCAGCGGCGGCGGTTGTTATGTCAATGGAGCGGGTGGCAGCTATGGCACGGCAGGAACTTCCGGAAACGCCTATAACGGATGCACCGCTTCTGCTGGCTACACCTGCGGCAGCGCTGACCTTACCCGGGTCTATCTTGGCAGCGGCGGCGCCGGCGGCCATCCGAACGGCGGCCAACCCCATGGTGGAAGAGGGGGCGGCATTATTTTTATCTGCGCAAGAACAATCACCGTTGCCGGTACCATTGAAGCCAATGGCCAGGATGGATATGCCAACACGGTTCGGGGTCAATGGGGGGCCGGCGGCGGTTCAGGCGGCACCATTTATCTCATCGCTACCGACCTTTCCGTGGGAACAAATCTGGTAACCGCCACAGGGGGTGCGCGATTCGATGGTTTGAATGCCAACGGACACGGCGGAGCCGGCGGCAACGGACGTATCCGACTCGATTATGCCACCCTGTCCGGCACCACCAATCCGACCGTGGGATATTCAGGCGTGGCTCAATATTACGATACAACTTTCGTTGTTTCCTCGATTTACGATATGGGAACCTCTGTCACCGGTCCCTACATAATGAACAGCGCCACCACAGCCAATGGCGGCACCATTTCCATACGGGTACGCACTTCCTCCCAGTCGGATATGAGCGGCGCCGCCGATTGGCCGGACTGCGAGGTGCTCACCTCAGGCGCCACACTCATGGGGAAAGCGGGCCTCACTACGAACGAACGCTATGTCCAATATCGCGCTGATGTGCAACGAAGCGGGTTCACCTCTCCTTCCGTACAATCAGTTCAATTGGAATTCAATGAGGCGCCTTCTTCGGTTACCCTTTCCTCTCCGCTCAACGGAGTGGAAACCAATGTCCTGATCCCCCTCATGAATTGGTCGGATGCCACGGACAACAATACAGGTGATGTTATTACCTATATCCTGGAAATCGATGATAACAGCGACTTTTCAAGCCCTCTGGTACGCAAGACAGGACTCGTCAGCAGCCAATACCAGGTGGTTTCCGGCGATAATATAAGTGATAATACAACCTATTACTGGCGCGTTTATGCAAAGGACGGCTATCCCGATTCCACGCTGTGCGCAGCCTCGTTTCACTTCTTCACGGATATCACTAACCAGACACCCACTCTCTCCCTACCCATGACACCGGCGAACAACACCGAGCGTGCACCTACCGATACGCTTTATTGGACGCGTAACGATTCGGACCCGGGCGATACTCTCTTATATAATCTGTTATTAAGTGATGAAATTTCCTTCAGCACCACGGCAGCATCAGCCACCAACCATACAGGCACCAACATCGCCGTGCAAGACCTGTCCAATTATGCCAATCTTCAGGATGATAAAATCTATTACTGGCAGGTGGAAGCACACGATCCGCATGGTCTGAGCAGCGGGTACACCTCGGGCGCGGATTTCTTTTACTTCAACAAAGCCAATGATGCCCCCTCCACACCCGCGTCCTTACTGCCCGCAAACGGAGTCGCCCTGTTGCCGACGCAAGCACTCCACTGGAGCGCAACGGACGGCGACTCTCTGGGCCTGACCCCGGATGTGCTCCATTATACGCTTATTGTTGACAACAACAGCGATTTCTCAAGCCCCATCGGCACCACGGTCAACATCCTGCAAGACAGCATTTTTCTTCCGGATCTCACCAATTACGGAAGCATGCTGGACAATACCCGATATTACTGGAAGGTGGTGGCCATTGACAACCACAATTTGTCCGGCAGCTATTCCAGCGGCACCAATAATTTCTGGTTTAATAAGGTAAACAGTGCGCCCAATGCGGTCTCATTGCAAAGTCCGGCAAGTAATGATCTGGTTTCCCAGATTCCGCTTTTAGACTGGAGCGATGGCACAGACCCGGATCAGGGCGACAGCCGTACTTATACCGTTGAAATTGACGATGCCGATGATTTTTCAACACTGCTTATCCGACAATCTGATCTGACAACCAGCCAGTATCAAGTCGTTGTCGGCAACGGGCTGCAAGGACATGACACCCTCTACTGGCGTGTCTGGACCAAGGACTATTACGGAGATTCCACGGTAAGTCTTTCCCGTTCCTTCCGTACGACCAACAACAAACCCACAGCCTCCACTCTTACCTCCCCAGCTAACGACGGCTTGGTCTCACAGACACCGCTTCTGGACTGGTCCGATGCCACAGACGCGGATCCCGTGGATGCCGGCATCTTGACCTATACGCTCCAGGTGGATGATAACAATGACTTTGCCACACCTCTGTTTACAAAGAGCGGATTGAGTGCCAGCCAGTATCAAGTGGTCTCCGGCGACAATCTCCAAGGCCACGATACCCTTTACTGGCGCGTCCTCTCTATTGATACTTGGCCCGATACAACAACCAGCACCTCGGCCACCTTCCGCACCACCAATAATAAACCCACGGCTTCTATCCTCTCCTCCCCGGCAGACAATGACCTGGTTTCACAAACACCGCTTCTGGACTGGTCCGATGCCACAGACGCGGATCCCGTGGATGCCGGCGCCTTGATCTATACCCTTCAAGTGGACGACAACAGCGACTTTGCCACCCCCCTGTTTACAAAAAACGGACTGAGTGCCAGTCAGTATCAGGTCGTCTCCGGTGACAATCTCCAAGGCCATGATACCCTTTACTGGCGCATTCTGTCCATTGACACCTGGCCCGACACGACCACAAGCACCTCCCGTTCCTTCCGTACCCAAAACCATGCGCCCAATGCCTTTTCCTTGCTCTCACCTGCCAACAGCGCGGGCGTAGGCCAAATGCCTTTATTGAACTGGGCCGATGCCACGGATAACGATCCTTCGGATACCGGCCATCTGACCTATACGCTTCAAGTGGATGATAACAGCAATTTTTCAAGTCCGGTGTTCGTTAAATCCGGCTTAACGACAAGCCAATATCAGGTCCTTTCCAACGATGGTCTGATAGGGCATTACACCTACTACTGGCGCGTGTATGCCAAAGACACCTGGCCGGATTCCACCCTCAGCACTCAAACCTGGAGTATGACCACGCTGAATTCCGCTCCCACCGCTTTTGCTCTGCTCTCCCCGTCGAATAACGCCCTGGGAACACAAACCCCTTTGTTGAATTGGGCGGATGCCACGGATCCGGATCCCGCGGATTCCAATCTTTTATACAGCGTCGACGTTTCATTGGACAGTACTTTTCAGACGCTTTTTTTCCATCATGGTAATCTTATCACAAGCCAATATCAAGTAACGGTCAGTGACAACCTGAAAGGGCATGAACGCTATTTCTGGCGCGCCTATGCTGTGGACACCTATCCGGAATCCACGGTCAGTTCCAATACTCTCTCCCTGCGTACTCAAAATCACGCGCCGAATGCCTTCTTATTGATCTCTCCGGAAAATACCGTGGAAACCAGCCAGATTCCTCTGTTGGATTGGGCGGATGCCACGGATGCGGATCGGGTAGATACCCTGTTCACCTATTCACTGATTATTGATGATAATAGCGATTTCTCAAGCCCCTTGGTTCGAAAAACCGGGCTTGATTCCAGTCGCTATCAGGTGGTCGTAGGAGATAATCTGGTCGGTCACTGTACCTACTACTGGCGCGTGTATGCTAAAGACACCTGGCCGGATTCGACTCTTTGCATCAACACTTTTTCCTTTAAGACCCAGAACCATGCGCCGAATCCGGTTTTGCTCCTGTCACCTGCAACCGGAACGGAAAGCCACACCCTGACCCCGCTTTTTACCTGGAGCAGTGCAACCGACGCGGATCCGGGAGATGTCCTTTTTCAATACCGTCTGGAAGTTTCAAATCAAGCGAATTTTTCCAACATCGTTCTGCTCAAAACAGATCTGACCCAAAACCGTTATCAAACCCTATTGGCTGACGGTTTGACGGACAATACGGCCTACTACTGGCGGGTGCGTGCCATGGATTCCTACCCGGACACCACCCTATGCGCCCAATCCTTTGTCTTTTTCACGGACCTGGCCAATAACGCACCCAGCCTGTCCACTCCTCTCTCTCCGGCGGACTTGACGGAGCGCTCTCCGACAGACTCCCTTTTCTGGACTCGCCGTGATGCAGATCCGGGCGACACCCTGCGATACAACATCCGGCTCAGTCCGGACCTGACTTTCAATCAAATCATTGCATCCAAAACCGGCTGGCAGCGAACCGCTATTGCCCTAAATCAATTGGACAATACGGGCAACCTGGTGGATGATCGACTTTATTACTGGCAGGTGGAGGCCATTGACCCCAGCAACGTCAGCAGCGGTTACACGGCCGGCACCAACCTCTTC
>MGVN01000115.1:28979-67101 GCA_001800515.1 Elusimicrobia bacterium RIFOXYB2_FULL_49_7
CACACCCTTTTCCCTTTTCCCGGTTTCCAACGCCACCTTAAGCCCCACACAGTATCTCCATTGGCGGGCAACCGACGGCGACTCTCTGGGCCTGACCCCGGATACCCTGCATTACACGGTAGTGGTCGACAACAATGCGGACTTCTCCAGTCCCATCGGCACCACCGTCAACATCACAGCCGACAGTATCCGTATTGATCAACTCACTAATCACAATAGCATGCTGGACAATGTGCAATATTATTGGAAGGTAGCAGCCACGGACAACCACGAACTCCAGGGCATTTTTACCTCGGGCAATGAATCGTTCTGGTTCAACAGTGTCAATAACCCGCCTCCGACACCCTCATCGCTCCGACCCCTCGCGGGCGGCACAGTCCATCCTTCGGACAGCCTGAAATGGACCGCAGGATTGGATGCGGATCCTTTCGATACCACCACTTTTGTCATTGAAATAAGTCTTACTTCAAATTTCAGCATCCTCCTCTCATCGGACACGACTCGCTCCTCTTTTGTGATCCTGAACCGTTTGCCGAATTATCGTCTTTTGCAAGACAACACCATCCTTTACTGGCGGGTGCATGGCATTGATCAATCGGACGTCAGTTCGGGCTTGGCGGGCGGAGCATTGCAGACTTTAACCTATCGATCCACTGCTCCGGCTCTACCGGTTGCTTGGTCTCCACCGAACAATGCCATTTTCTATCCTTCGGAGCAGCTCTCTTGGACCGCCAGTATTGATGCGGACGCCGGATTGGAAGATACTCTATATTATGTGCTGGCATTAAGTTTGGTTTCTGATTTCAGTACTTTGTTGTCAACAGACACCTCCGTAGACACCTTCCGAACCATTGAGGAACTCGACGGTTATTCCCTTTTTCCGAACAACGCACAATATTACTGGCGCATGCGCACCGTAGACAACCACCGCACTCAAAGCGCCTGGAGCAACGGATTCAACTTCATCCTGAACAAATCCAATCAGCGCCCGCCGGAACCGGTTATCCTTTCTCCGGTAGATACGGCCGTGGCAGACTCCTCTTCCCGGTTTGTCTGGCACCGGTCAATTGATGCGGACCCGGGCAACACCGTTACCTATTCCTTACTCATCGGATCCGATTCTCTTTTGTCGGACACCCTTGTCCAAGTCCAAAACCTTGCGGACACGGCCTTTACCCTGGACAGCCTTCTGCACATCAACCTGCGCATGGCCACCCTGACCGATGATCACTTCTACTACTGGGCCGTGGCAGCCAAAGACAATCATCAGGCCCTTTCCTCTTTCAGTGCAATCGGTTACTTTTTCGCCAATCTGGCCAATGATACGCCTGCAGTTCCCGTTTCCTTGCAACCCTCCTTCGGCGCGTTGGTCTTTCCAACCGAATACCTGCGCTGGTATGCCGGTATTTCGGATGAATTTCGCGACACGTCACGATATATCATCCAAATGGCACGCGATTCGCTTTTCACAGACCTGTTGATTGTAGGCGATACGGTAACAGCAGATACGGCGGTCCGATTGTCCTCTCTGACCCATTTCGGAGCTCTGCCCAATGAGGTCTATCTTTTCTGGCGGGTAGCAGCCGTTGATCAAGCCGGACTGACTCACGGTTTTTCCGCTGATGCTAAAATTTTCTTCAGTCTGTCCAATACGGCACCCTCGATCCCCTTAAATCCGCTCCCCAGCGACTCCTCGGTCACGGTTTATCCCTCCGGTGAGTTCACCTGGACTGCCAGCACGGACCCGGACCATGATTCCATTGAGTATGAAGTCTGGATCAGCAGCACCCCCTTTAACGATACCACGGACAGCCTGTCCGTGACCGCACGTATCCGGGGGATCAACGATTCCCGCGTGGTATTGAACACCTTTTCCATCGGGTATGAACAGCTTCGACACCATGACGCCTACTATTGGCGCGTACGGGCCTATGACGAACATTTCACCTCGTCAAACTGGTCCCTCCTGAAGTCCTTCCGTTTTGCTTCCACCCCCCCTACTCTTGTATCTGTTGTTTTTCCGCAGGATAGTACCACACTCAAGATTTCCGATTCCATTGGATGGTCATCTTCATCGGATGCGGATGCGGGTCCATTGGACTCTCTACGTTATGAAATCACGGTGGACAATGAAGATGACTTCCTGTCACCGGCTTCCGTGGATACCTTGGTGTCGGACACCGTCGTCACCTTACGCGACCTGCGCGGAGTGGATAGTCTGCAAAACGACGTTTATTATTTCTGGCGGGTACGCGCTCTGGACGTTCACGGTGCAGCCGGTGATTATTCCGGAAGCGGTCTTTTCTTTTTCAACCGCACCAATACACGACCCGATCAGCCGAACACATTGTATCCTTCCTCATCCGTTCCGATCCTATCGTATCGTGCCTTCCAAACCCTTCGATGGATTGGAACGGATCCGGACAAGGACGACATCCTTTCCTTCCGCGTGGAAATCTCAAGGGACAGCACCTTTGGAACCCTCGTGCTGGCAGCCAATGGTTGGGACACTTCGGCGATCCGATTATCCGATTTCGCTCATTTTGCGCAGCGATTAATTGACGATTCGCTCTATTTCTGGCGGGTACGCGCTCAAGACCAACAGGGTGTGGTATCCGGTTCTTCGCTTCCGGGACGGTTCATTTATGATGCCGTGGATGACCAGGCTTCTTCGCCCGTCATTGTCACGCCCGCCATTGGCGGATATATGGTCTCCGCTTCGAGCTTGTCCTGGAAAAACAGCACGGACGCCGACGACACGCTGATCATTTACAGAGTAAGCGTGTCGTCCGACTCCCTTTTCACCCGGATGGTAGCGGAAAACAGCGCTGTTTCCAAAAGCTCGGATTCCATCACCTCCCTCCTTCTCTCCGCATTGTCCGGAAGCGACACCTTGACTGAAGGTCACCTTTATTACTGGTGCGTGGTCCCTTATAGTATGACGGATAGCGGCTGGGTAGCCGGAGAACCTTCCTCCACCATGAAATTTTGGGTGGGCCGTTCCGCCATTTTCTATGATCCCCGAGTCGCTTCCCTGTCCGTGGTCACCCCAACAGGGCTCACCGACACGGCCAATATCATCCGATCTCTGGGTCATGATCTGGTCATTGCCTTTGCGGACAGTACCGTCACCCGACCCGTGTGCGTTGAAATCACCCGTATTCCCGTTCAGGGTTCCCTGGGCGGCGCTTATCTTGAACTATCGGACTCAGCGAATCGCGCCATTCAGAAGAAAGTCATCGACGCGGATCGGTATGTCCTCGGAGATAAACACATGGTGCGCGTAGGCGAGCCGGTTTTCTCCATTCGCGCCTTTGATCTGGATCATCCGGACCGGGCCGCCACCCTTGAAAAATCGGTACTTCTGCAATTCGCCTGTCATGACACTAATCAGGACGGTTATGCGGACCAAACCCCGCAAGGTGTTCGTATCCCGCTATCCGCATTCTCCATTTTCCGGCTGAATGAAAAAACCGGCCGTTGGGAACCCGTTTCTTCAAGCCGGGACAGCTCCACCGAATCGCAAAGCACGCCACTGATGAAAGCATTTCGACAGAAACAAATCGTGTCCGACCCACGTGTTGTCCGCGCCCTGACTCCCCATTTCAGTATTTATACGGTCATGGCCTATCAACAGGCTCAAAAACCGTTCGAGGACTTCAAGGTCTTTCCCAGCCCCTTTCTCCTCTCATCTAACGGAAATCCGGTCACTCTTCAATATTATCTGAGCGAAGAGGCCGATATCCTGATTCAGATTTACAGCAAGACCGGCGGGCTGGTTTTTGAAAAGCGCATTAAAAAAGGCGCTGTCGGCGGCCGTGCCAATACGGTGCCTACCGAGATTCACTGGAACGGCCGCAATCAGGCCGGCCGTTTGGTCGGCAACGGCGTCTATATCGTTAAAGTCATCGCAAAACCTTCAAGCGGGGGTGAATACACCTCGACTCAGTATTTAGGAGTGGTCAAATGAACATGAAACCATTGACAATCATCTTAGGCGTCGCTCTGGCACTACAGCTCGCGCAAGCCCAAGACTATGGGCTGCCCGGAGACTACCTCTTGGAATTATATCCCAGCGCCCGAGCCTTGGCCATGGGGGGAGGATCGGTTGCCGCCTGCGACAATTCAGACGCGCTTTTCCTGAATCCGGGCGCGCTCGGCCAATTGACATACTCGGAATTCGCCGCACTTTACCAGCGAATGTTCGAGGGTCTGCATTATTACACCTCCGCTTTTGCTTATCCCATGGGACGCATGGGCGTCCTGGGTATGGGAGTCATCGGCACCACTTCTCCCGAGATTCCGGAAATTGACAGTTGGGGAATCAAACACGGCACCTACCGCACCGGCGACAACAGCGTTCTGCTTTCCTATGGCCGGAAATTAGGCCGGTTCGGAAGCGTGGGCGGTTCCCTAAAAATGGCCACCCAGACCGTGGACACTTATTCCGGTATGGGCGTCGGGTTTGATGTGGGCGGGGTCTGCCTTCCCTTACCCTGGCTGTCGCTCGGAGCGGCCCTATTCAATCTCGGCGGACCCACGCTTCGCCTGAATAAGACGGACGAATCCTTTACCACGGCCTTTCGTTCCGGTGCGGCCCTACATCTTATGAAGGAGAGATTGACGCTCTACGGAGACATCGATATTCTGGATCTCTTGGCAACACAGGATGACTATTCCGGAACCGCTTCTTATCCGATCCGGTGGCGAAGCGGAGTCACGTTTTCTCCCTTCCCTTACCTGGCCCTGTCGGCTGGTGTGAACGACCGCATGATAACCGGCGGACTCGGCTTCACGGTACGTAACATTTCAGCGGACTACGGACTGGGCTATCACCGGGATGGAAGTGATCTTAATCTGGGTTTTACTCACGCCTTTTCCCTCCGCTTTCCCTTCGGCAAACCGGTTCCGCAAATCGAGGAGGATCTGGCTCAAAAAACCCGTGAGGTGGAAAGCCGCCGCAACCTCCAGGAAGGCCAACAGCTTTATATCCGGGGTTTTCACGGAGAGGCACGGAAACTCATCAGCACCTATGTCTCCGCCCATCCGGAGGATAAAAATGCCGCCGCCCTTTTGGCCGAAGTCGAAGGAAAACTGGCTTCCGGTGAAGTGGACCATCTGGTCACGAGTGCGGAAAAGGAGATGGGCAAACGTAATTATGCGGAGGCAGACAATCTGCTTTCGCAGGCCATCAGCCTATTGCCGTCCCATGAGAAAGCAAACCAACTCAAACAGAAGCTCCTTATGCTTTCCGGAAACGCGGAACGGGTGGAACATATCAAATCCCTTTACGCGAAAAATAAATATGAGGAAATGGCTAAGGAGCTTGATGTCGTTCTTTCTCTTGATTCAACCGATGCAGGAGCACTGGAATACCGGTCCAAAATCTCGGCTTTCCTGAACCAGCGCGAAGCGGACAAACATTACAATGCGGCTTCCAAGTGCTATTATGAAGAGAAGAATACGGAAAAAGCGAATACCGAACTCCAACAGGCGCTGGCCCTGAAACCGGATCATAAAGAAGCGCTTGTCCTCTATGAAAAAATCAGCGGCGAAGTCAAAGCACTCTACCTGAAAAAGGTCGGACAAATGGTGGATGCCAAAGGTCTTTCTGTGGACAATCAGGATCTGAAGAAACTGATTCAACTCGACGTGCAGGATCGGTTGGTGAATACACGCAAGCTCCTGGATGCCGGCCAAATCGCCCCGGCCCTGGCAGAGGTGGACGCCATCCTACGCGAAAATCCGGACAATACGGAAGCCAAGACACTGAAGGCCAAGGGCTTGGCGTTCCAGGAAGCGGACAAGGCAATGATGCTCTACAATGAAGCCTTGAAACTTCTGAATGACAACAAATTGGCTGATGCGGAAGCCAAAGCTGCGGAAGCGCTGCAACATGACGCCGGGAACCAAAAGGCCAAAGGGTTACTGGATGACATCCGTCTGAAACAGCGACGCGAGAATCTGGATGCCGCAGAAAAGAAAATGGCAAGCGGCAAACGTGAAGATTTGGAAAGTGCGCGCAAAATGGTTGAGGATTACATCGCTGTGGACAGTGAAAATGAACGTGCACAAAAACTCCTGAAGGATATTCAAACCGATCTTTACGTGTCGGACGCCAACCTGCTGATCGATAAAGGAGAATATGAAAAGGCGGACCAGATGATTCAGAAAGCGCTGCAGGCTAATCCGGATAATAAAAAAGCACAAGACGCCTTTAAAAATCTTCGGGAGGCCATGGATGCCCTGCAATAAGCGACACCTCATTCGTCACCCCTTTTTCCTTGCTTTAGCGACATGGCTCTTAGGGGTCATCCTCCCGGCGATTGCACAACCGGACGACATAAATGATTTCGTTAAAAGCACTTTTTGGCCCAATGATTCCGTCTCGGTGGTTGAAAACAACACGGTCGAAATTCTGCGGGATGTCAGTGACGCCTACCTGGCCACACGCCCCACGACAGGCAACGGTTTTTTTCAGAATTTCGTCCTGCTTCATGCTTTTTCCACCCTGTCCGGCCCGCAAACCAAGCTGCTTTTCGACCGTTTTCCGGAAATCACCAAGGTTCGTCTGGTTCTTTTATTCCGAAAACCGGGCATGGCCGTTCCTGTTGTTGCAGCCAAGGTACGCATCAATCGAGCCACCTTTGATTCCGCCCCCTTTCTAACCACGGTGACACTGAAACAAAAGTCGCCCGAATCTTTTCTAACCAAAGCAAAATCCGTATTTGATGCAGTCTGGATGAATGACATTCTGAAAAACGAATAAAGGTAAACCCGATGAACTTTAAAATCGAACAAAAAGAACAATACCTCTTGATCCGGTTTTCCGTTGAAGACGAACCGGCGCAGCCGCTGTCCATTGCGCTGACCCCCTTTCTGAACAAGGCCAATCTCTTTACGGCTTTTGACTTCTCGACCGTCCGAAAACTGGATCTCAAATCCCTGAGTCTTCTGGAACCGGCGTTGCAAGCAGTCTGGAAAACAGGCCGCAAAGCGGCCCTCTGTGGAGCGGACCCATCCATGCTCAAGGTGCTCGACGCGGCCGGTCTGCTTCTGAACACCGTAACGTTTCCGGACATCGCCTCTCTGGAGAAAAGTTTGGCCGACTTTCTCAAAAAATCGCAGCCGACACAAAAAGAAAAGCCTTCGCCCTATGATGAACGCCTACAGACGAAACCTCATGATTGGAAGAATAACCTGTCCCTTGCACCCCATATCCAGACCCTCGCTCTCTGCCTTCTCCTGGTTCTTCTCATAGGCGGTTTCCTGAAAACCCGTTCACTGCAACATCAGCTTGATACGGTAACCATTGCCCTTTCGCATGTCCGTACGGTTTCCGATTCGCTTCGGCTGAAAGAGCAGAACCAGTCGGCCGAAGAGGCCATTCTCCGGGAATTGGAACTCGCAACCGCCTCTTCTTCCTCGGCAGAAAGCACCCCTTCCACGGTCGGCATGGAAACGGCCGAATACGACGCAGCCAGTCGCGCGGTCCGTTATGCAGGAAAAGATTTCCTTCAGGCCCAGGAACAATATCGGGCAACCCACGGAAATTATGCGGCCGATGCAAAGGCCCTTTCCTTTCAACCCTCTGATCCGAATATCCGATTGGAATCCGTATCCCTCTCAGCAGATAAAGAAACCGCTTCCATCATCCTCTCTACCCGGACTCCTCACGGACGTCTGTTAAAGTGGAATATCGACACCCATCATCGATGGAAAGCCATACCCTGACAGAACAGCAAGGAGCATAAGTATGCAAAATTTTTTATCAGTCTTCATCCCCGTGTTTGCGGTCTTAATCGGCTTTTCACCGGCCATCAGCCAAAATGATTTGGAGGATATGTACCTTCGAAAAGCAGTGAAAGAATTCGTGGCCAAGCAATATGATGAGGCCGTTACGGATCTGGAACAGGTATTAACCGTCAACAAAAGCAACGCAAAAGCAAAAAAACTGCTTTCAAAATGTCTGGAGCGCAAGGCAACCAGTTGTTTGGCTCAAAATCAGCTGTCCGAAGCGGATCGTCTGATTAAACAAGCTCTGTCCTACGATCCTCAAAATGCGGACGCCATACGGGACCTGGAACAATTAAACAGCTTGGCCCAGCTGGTAAAGCCCGCACCAACGGCAGCCCCTCAGGGAGGTGCATCAACGGTCGCCTCGCAACCCTCCCTTTCCGGCTATCCGACAACAACAGGCCCATCCATGCCGCAGCAGATTGTCATTTCCACCCCTGCCGCAGCGGCCGACACCCACCAAACACGGGTCATTTCAGCCCTGCTTCAGAATTTCAACAAACAGCAGGACATCATGTCCCAGCAAGTGACCGCGAGCAGCAAAATGATGATGAAAACGGAAGACGATAAGGAAAAGTATCTTCAAGCCCTGGTCCAAAGCGCTAATCAAAAAAGCGACCTGCTGAAAAATTTCATGGTCATCGGCGGCGGCATTCTCTTGGTTGTCATTCTGATCATTGTGGGTATCTTTTTCTTTGTGTTCCACAAATTCTCAAGGTCCGCAGAACTTCGGACTCTCCAGGCCACGGACACCATTGCTGCACTCTTATCCGCCCCGGGCGCATCTCAGGGTGGAGGCCATCCCCTGCTCATCGGCGCGCCTCGGCCGGGCCAGTCCTCGTCTGAAGGCATCCGAACCGTGACCATGGAAGAGCTCAGCACCAAGGATCCCGTCCAACGGGCACAGGCCGTGGAAGCGGTGGCTGCGGAAATAATCGAACCGGCAAAAAACCAGCGCATGGAAAAAATCAAGCGGCTCGAGGAACTTCTCAAGGACGACAACAACCGGGTGCGCGCCAATGCAGCCAAGGCACTCTATGAGATAGACAAAGAAGCCTCCCTCAATACCCTCCGAGAAATGCTTGAAAGCGAGAGCAAACGGATGCGGGCCAGCGCAGTCTGGGCTTTGGGAGAGATTGGAGCCGAGGAATCCTTGGACTTGATTACGGGTGTCAATCACGAAGATGATGAAATCGTGAAATACAATACCAAAGTGGCCCTGGAAAAAATACGAAACCTGAACCGCTTCCATATCAGCAAAGAACAACTCGATAAGTTGGATGAAAAATTGGCCCAATATGCGGACATGGCATAAATCCTTCTTGAAAGCGGTGATAAAATGACTTTTTATGAAGTTTTAGGCGTTCCAGAAAACGCCACGGACAGTGACATCAAGTCCGCTTACCATAAACTGGCCATCAAATGGCACCCGGATAAAAACCGGGAACGTCCTGATGCAGCGGAAAAGTTTAAGGAAGTCACCCGCGCCTATGAAACTTTGCGGGACAGTGAACGCCGTAAGAAATACGATATCGAAAGAACGGCGCCCCCCCCTCCCACCGCGGGTTCCCGACACCCTTTCGGCCAGCGCGACAACGGAGAATCCCGATCCTATGATCTGGCCGACGCCTTGCGCATCTTCATGATGAATATGCGCGGCGATACCGGCTTACGAGAGTCCTTTTCACGCGACACGACCGCTTTTGAACCGAGTCAGGGCGCTAATATCCAAATCCACATAACACTGGAACTGTCGGAAATCGCGGCCGGTTGCCAAAAGACCATTAAAATTACCCATAAAAAGAAATGCGCTTCCTGTTCAGGGAAGGGGGTTACCTCGGAAAAAGCGGTACTGCTCCCTTGTCGACAATGCAACGGACACGGTATCGTACGCGTGGTCGGCCGGGCGGACACGATTCAATGTACGGCCTGTTCCGGATCCGGTAAAGAACTGAAAGATCCCTGTCCCACCTGTTCCGGCACCGGCCAAACAAAAGGTGAATCATCCATTAATGTCAAGTTTCCAAAAGGCATCGCAGCCGGTAATTATCTGATCTTAAGCGGCCTGGGGGATGCAGGTCTCCGGGGTGGAAAAACAGGTGATCTTCTTATCTTCATCGACGAAAAGGAGAACAACCGCTTCAAACGCCGCGGCATCCATCTCGAAACAGATACGGAAGTGCCGGTCCTGACCGTCATTTTGGGCGGCAAAGCATCCGTCACCACACTGGATGGAGAGCTTCGGCTCTTTCCGGTCAACCCCGGCACTCAGCCGGAATCCCTTTACAGTATCAAAGGACAGGGACTGCCCCAATATAACGGGCCCGACATGGGAGATTTGTTTGTGCGTCTGCACGTCCGCATACCGGAACACCTTTCCGCAGAGGAAAGGCGGACCTACGAAATCATTGCATCCGGTTCGCTGACCGCTGCAAAGACAACCCCCTCATCGGATAATCTGAACAATACGCCCTTAATCCGACAAACGGAAAAAGGGTGGATGCTCTTTATTGCAGACAAGGAATTTCCCCATGATTTTTTCCAGCAGCCCGAAGTATTCGAACTGCTGGAAAAACAAAATACCACCATCGGACTCGATCTCCGCGCCGTCGTCATGATCGACAGCCTTGCCATCGGAAAGCTGATCCGGGCATTGAAACAGACGAAAAAGAACAACACAGATTTCTTTCTTTTCGGCATCCAGAAATCGATTCGGGAAATTCTCAAGGAAACCAATCTCCTTTCATTATTCAAAATAACGGACCAGGAAGAAAGCTTGACTCAGGTGTCCTGATATGTCACATAACATCATCCGCATCCTCAAAGAGGACAACATGTCTTCGCTCAAATCCCTCTACGGCGAGGTGGAGCGGTTCATCGCCGGGCCCAAGAAGAATGCCGGTTTTGATTTATCTCAACTCTCCATTCTTCGTAGCGAACAAATCGGCGTACTTGTCAAGGCCGTTCGTGGGGCGGAAAATAAACATGGACGGATCATCGTCTTAGCCTCAAATCATGCTCTATTGGAGATTTTGCGGGCCATTGATTTGGACAAAAAGGCCGTCATCGTACAGAATGCTCAAGCTTTTAAGGCCGCACTTGAAGAGCAAGACCCTTGCACCCCGTCCTCTTCCTTTGTTCCATCCGCCACACAGATCAAACCCGGATCGATAAAATCAACGGACCCTGTTGCCCCGCTTCATTCGACATCCGTACCGTCCACGGATAAAAGAGCCCGCCTGGGTCTGTTCGTTATTTCCGGTCTCCTGCTGCTGTTTCTCTTGACCGCCCTTCTCATTTTCTTTCTTCAATATCGTGCCAACGCCGTCATTACCCAACAAACCCTGGAAACCAAGACGCGCTTGGAATGTCAAGTCGACAGCCTTTCCTTGATCATCAATCAATACCGGGAAGAGGAAAAGCTGTTGAAAGAAATCGGCCTGGATGGCCGGACAAAGGGAGCCTCCCATGACGGAAAAAAGTGATCTGACCCTACAGGACATCGACTGGAAAAACCTGTATGATATTCTGACCGAACGCTATGAAGGCCTGGAAAATACTTTCTTGGAAAGCCGACATGGTCATCAGCGCTCCCTTAAGGAAGAACGTACTAAAATAAAAAAGCAGCTTATCGGCCGAATGTGTTTGATCGCAGACAATGTAGCGCACCTTAAGACCTCCGTCGAAGCAGGTCATGACCTGAACCGTGTGGCAGAAGGCATCCGACTAATTGAACGGGAGTTTTTGGAATTTCTGAAAAATGAAGAAGTGACTCTTATCGTCTCTCAGCCCCGCGATAAATTCAATCCTTTTGAACATGATGCCTTTGATATGGAAGCTTCCAGCGATATACCGGAAGGTTACATTGTACGTGAAATTCAAAAAGGATATAAAATCGAAGGCATATTGCTCCGCCCCGCCCGGGTAATCGTTTCCTCCGGCGCACCCAAATCGGCATAGCCGTATTGAATCAAAGTTCTCATTCACCCGGTTGGAGCGGGTCTGCTCCAGACTGGGAGTCACGAATAATCCAACATTTCGGCCATCCAGCCAATGAGCCCAAGCCAAGGAGAGGCTTCGACTCTCATCCTGTCGTTTTCCATCCAGATAATACCGTTTAGTCAATCTGCCTTCCAGAACAAAGCGGTCGTTCGCCAACATGCTTTTTAAGCGGAGCCCACGTTCCTACAATGCGGTCCGAGACCGTAAGGAAACGGTTGAGGCAGACGATACGCTGGAAGATACGCGTCAGGAAAAGACGCTGGAAAAATTAATCGCCGTGGAAGAAGGAGAACGACTACAAGAAGCGATGGGCCGCTTCCGGCTGTCCGGAATGGCGAGGTCGGCATAAAGGGAAATAAGAATCATGAGATTGGCAGGGTGAACCAAAACGTGGTTCCCCGGCCCACGGTTGAATCAATCCATATTCTTCCGCCATGTTTCTCCACGATTTTTTTGCAGACAGCCAGGCCAATCCCTGTCCCTTCGTATTCTTCCCGCGTATGCAAACGCTGGAAAATCTGGAACACTCTCTCCTGATGTGCAGAGGCAATACCAATCCCATTGTCTTGAATCCCGAAAATATAATTGGTCTCGTCACGTTTCACGAGAATATGAATCTCGGGCGTCTTGTCCTTGCAGAATTTTAAGGCATTTCCAATAAGATTCTGAAACAACTGGATGAGTTGACCTTCATTGGCCATAATCGTTGGGAGAGAATCCGATATAATCTTGGCCTGTTTGTCTTGAATGGCGATTTCAAGATTTTTCATCGCTTTATTGAGGACCGTTTCGCATTGTATTGCCGTAAAAGGCATGTGACCTGCCCCAATCCTCGAATAGGTAAGCAAATCCGTGATCAGGTTCTGCATTCGAGTCGCTCCGTCCACGGCAAAAGCGATGAATTCATTGGCATCGGAATCAAGTTTGTCTTTATAACGTTTTTCTAACAATTGAAGATAACTCGCAACCATCCGAAGTGGTTCGCGTAAGTCATGAGAGGCGACATAGGCAAATTGCTCTAATTCGGTGTTCGATTGTTTCAGTTTAATCTCGATCCGGTTCTTTTCGGCAATCTCTTTCATAAGGTTGTTTTCGGCCTTTTCAACCCGCTCAAGCTCTTTTTTGATGGCTATCGTAATATTATATTCATTTAAACGGGCGGAATTAAAACTTCTGACCAGTCCATAGGATATCGCCAACATGGAATAAAAGTGTATGATTATACGAATATGATCTTTGTCAACAGTATCCCGGAATGTTAAAATGATACCCGTTAATGCGACGGCAATAATGAACGTGTTTATGTTCAACAGCTTTTTGGTCGGCAGTAAAAAGAAAAAAGAGAGAACAACAGCCATATAGTAACCGATGACATACGAAGAACTCAAATTCATGAAGAATGAAAGAATGACAACCGGACAAATAAGAGCCAATAAGCAGCAGCTGGTTACCCAATGATACGCCTTGCTGAAAGTGTTGTCCTTCAATAAAAACCTGGCAATAAAGGAGCCAAACAACAGGACGCTTGCGGTCCCCAATCTTATTTTCAGAAATAACGCTCTTACGTCGGGAGGGTCCGTGAATGTCAGCGAAATATAAAAAAAAGCACCGATGATGATAACAACAAATAAAGATTTTCGTGCCCTGGAGAATACAAACGCGTCATAGCTGTCAAGATTCTGCTTTGCGGGTGTTTCCAATATAACACCGGTCTTTTTGCGTTCCATACCAGATGCCCTACAGCGTGAAATGCGGTTGAAATCGGCTCAATCCTTTATCGGTCGCAAACCAAAGCACGCCCGCCCTATCTTCCGTAGCACATAACACCCTATTGGAAGCCAGTCCGGAATTCGTCATGGTATACGTTTTCCACTGTCCCGCCTTATTTAAGCAGGATACGCCATTAGAAGTGGAACACCAAACGAAACCATTATGGCTGACAAACACATCCCATACTCGATAGCTCGCCAACTGCTTCTTATCCTGAGTATAAGATTGCCAATGACTATCTTTGAGTACGGATAAACCGCCTTGGGGTGACACTCCGGAATGGGTTGTCGCAAAAAAGATCCTATTCTCCTTATCCACAAACAGTCGGCGGACAAAATCATCGGCCAGACCGCTGTTAGCCTTATTCCATACCTGCCAACGATTGTTGTCGAAAACAGCAACCCCTTTTCCGGGTGTAGAAAAAAGAATTCGTCCTAACCGATCCTCTGCAAGATCAATACCCAAAACGCATCCCTCAATGTTCGGGGGAGCAAAATGTTCCCAGTGATTGCCGTTATCCTGACTACGGCTGATTTTATTGCTTCTCCCGCTATAAGAAACCCAGATATCGTCTTTTGCGGTAATCATCACCTGGTTAACCTCACGGCTTAACAGACCATGCTCGGTACGTAAAAGACGTATGGAGTCATTCGGCGAAATGATTGTTAAACCCCGAAAATGGCTGAGATAAACATTGTTCTTATGATCAAAAGCGATGTCCAGGATGGCATCGCCTATTTGTTGCGGATAATCATCCCGGGTAAATGTTTTCCACGTATTATCTTTGATTCGCACTGCCCCATATTGAGTGCCCACCCAGATCTCATTATCGTTCCGGACTTTTACACACACTATTTTATTGCTGGGCAGGGTTGAATTAATCGTAGTGAAAGTTGTCCATCCCTCATTATCCGCCGTCCGTTCTTGTAGAGCGATACAATCAGGCAATGTGGCCTTGTAGCCATCGGGCGTCACCAATGTCAAATCATAACATCCCTGTTTCAGATTGTCGGGCAGAGAGAGGGATAGGCGGGTGTCGTATAACCATTTCGACCCTTTTATCAACTGACCGCCGATATAAATCTTATCGTCATTTCCAAAACATCTGCCGATCATCGTGCATTCCGCGGCTTCGCCCTCTCGAATATGAACAGGGTAAACACCGGTCATTACCGGAATAGACTCTTCTTTATGCATCTGGAAAGGGGTAAGCCAATAGCTGTAATCTGTGGCAAACGACCAGGTATGACCTATTTTCTTATAGGCAAGATGATAATCACGGAGGGCTCTCTTTTTCTGCCCGGTGACATCACAATGATTGTGCGTTTGTCCTCGATACCATTGGCCTTTTTCCGGATAATAACTTTCAATACTATCCGGACGGATTATCTTGAAAGGCATTGTTTGGGCAACCTTTCCGTTTTTATCAATTACTAATGCTCGAATAAATCGGGCGGATGCCGGATAAATCGTACTGTCGGATTTATTTAACAGATAATCGCTCTTCACCACATTTTTATCGCATTTGACACAATGATTGTTCCCTCTTTTCACACTCACCGTCGCAGAAGCATCAAATCCCCATTGGCCGCTTTTTAACCACCGCACCTCTGACTCTTGCGACAAAACCAGGGAGATACGTTTTCCGGTTACTGTTATTTCCGCAATGGAAGGACCGTTCGAAGTATAAAAAGCCCCTTCATTCAATGCTTTTTTAAGATCCTTTTCCGTAAAATCCAAAAGCCTTGCCGTCACAAAAGAAAGACCTATTTTATCTTGTTCGATGCTATGGGAATCATCCGCCCCATAGCCCCATAAATAGGGTCGTCCGTTATCATGGCAAATCGTTAGTAAACTGTCCCATAATGCTTCGCATTTTAAACTATTGCCTCCGTGGCTTATCTCAATCCCTGCAAGGTATTGTAAGGCCGCAATCTCTTTCGCGGCATGAAAAGGCATGCCCATCGGATGTGCTAAAATACAAATCCCGCCTTTGTTATCATCAACATAACTATGAAAAGAGTTGTTGACCCAATTTAAATGCTCCTGCGGAGATTGAATGCAACTGTTCGGATTTTCGCTCGTTACAAAAAGAGAAATGAGATGGCAGGGCCAGCTGATTTGGTCATCCAAAAACCTGGAATCCGTTTCGTATCCTCTACAAATTAATTCACGACCGACACCAACACTATTCTGTGCGGGCAGGAATATTATCAATGATAATAGGAACAGCATTGCCTTCATTGAACAACCACCTTCCGATCAGGTTGATATTGAACAGACAAGAAGAATTTAAAATCTTGCCTTGTGTATCAATAAAATAGGCAAACACTATTCTTAAATCAAGCCAAAGATCTCAGTCCGGCTCACTCCGGATCGTAGTAATCGTTCTTTTAACCCAAACCCGGCGATCAAAATAAATGGGGAAAGGCTTAGTCGTCGCACATTGCGTCTTATTTCATCAGTACCAACCGTCTGGCATTGACATATCCCATCGCTTCCATTCTGTAAATATAGGTCCCGGCACCTAAAAGTTGCCCGATACTGTTTTGGCCATTGAATTGAGTATAATGATATCCGGCAGCGAAACGGCCGTCAACGAGCGTGATCACCCAACGTCCTCGGATATCATAAACATTAATTTTAATGCTTTGCATAGAAGCCGACCGGGAACCTGCGCCATTTTTATTTTTAGCGGGAACAGCGAACATAATCCGGGTCGTAGGATTAAACGGGTTGGGTTGGGCATTTCCTAACATAAAGGATTCGGGAATTTCTCGAAGCAATGCCGCTTCAGCGGATGTACTTTGGACCTCAAAGAAATTCGCCGACGACCATGGACTGGTGCCCGCGGCATTGGTGGCATTGACCCGCCAGTAGTAAATAACATTTCCCGTCAGACCGCTTACCGTTTGGAATGTTGTGTCAATACCGTTCTCATCGTACACGATCGAAACAGAAGAAAAGAGGGAGTCTTTCGATATCTGCAAGGTATAGGTGGTCGCATTTTCTACCGGATCCCATGATAATGTGATGGTCAGCGAACCGCCGGCGGTTTCCGATAATGTCGGCGCAACGGGAGTGGTGACAATGGTCGTGAACCGGTTAACGGCCGACCAGTAACTGGTGCCGCCGGCATTGGTTGTCTTGACCCGCCAGAAATAACGCGTATTGTTTTTTAATCCGGAAAGGGCGATGAAATTGGCGCTGAGCGTATTCATCGACGACGTCACGAATGTCGAGTCCGTGGAAACCTGGACGGAATAGGATAATGCCGTTGCCTCTGCACTCCACTTAAGGGTAAGGATGACAGGAATCTCCGTTGCATTGTCCACGGGCGACAACAGCGTCGGCGGAGCACTGATGGTGGTGAACCTGCTCATTGCGGACCAGATGCTTGTCCCAGTCGCATTCGTGGCATTGACACGCCAGTAATAAACCATACCCGCTGATAGGGTGGTAATGGTATAGGCCGTATAACTCAGCCCACTCTGATTGAAGACAACTCCCGATTGAAAAGCGGAATCTGTGGAAACTTGCAAACAGTAAGAGGTGGCATTCTGGACCGTATCCCATTGAAACGTGACTGATTGTGTTACCGAATTAATCGGGGAAATAACGACCGGCGCAGCAGTGGCGGTACGGAAACTGTTGGCCGCAGACCATTCACTTGTACCGCCTGCATTCGTGGCATTGACGCGCCAGTAATACGTGGTGGAATAGAGAAGACCGGTGACGGTCTGATTGGCAACGGACAGCCCGGTTTGGCCGTATACCACCGAGACGGCAAAGGTGGAATCCGAAGAAACCTGAATCCCATAGGAAGTAGCGGTTGCAACCGTGTTCCAGGACAACTTGAGAGAGGTCGTTTGGTTGGTCGCATTATTGGACGGCGAGACCGGTGTCGGGGCGGATATCCGGGTAGTAAAGGCGTATTTGGAAGACCAATTTCCCGTACCGTTTAAATTGGTTGCACACACGCGCCAATAATAAGTCTTATTGTTGGCCAAACCGCTGATATTCTGCTCCAAAACCGTCAGGCCGCTTAAATTCACCATCACCGAGGTTAAAAAAACGGTGTCCGTTGCGACCTGCAAAGAATAAGCGGTAGCAGACTCTGCCGGGTTCCATTTGAGGGTCAGTAAGAGGGGTTGGTTCAGGGCATTGTTGACCGGCGAAACCGGAACCGGCGCAGCGGGCAGAGTGGTAAAATGAAACGCAACCGACCATTCGCCGGTTCCCCCGGCGTTGGCGGCGTTGACACGCCAATAATAGGTCGTATTGGCCGACAATCCGCTCAAAGTCAGATAGGCTGTCGTTAGTCCGACTTGCCCGTAAGTCATCGGTCCGGTGAACGTGGAATCCTGTGAAATCTGAACACCATATGACGTTGCGGTCGGAACCGTATTCCATGACAACTTTAGCGAAACGGCTTGATTGACGGAAGAATTAACAGGCAATGCAGGTATCGGGCTGCCGATAACGGTCGTAAAATTATGCACGGATGACCAGTTTCCCGTTCCATTCGGATTGGTCGCACTGACTCGCCAATAGTATTTGGTATTATTGGCGATACCGGAGAGTGTTTGAGAAAGGCCGGTCAGGCCGGCCTGACTATAAAAGATCGTTTTGGCAAAAGTCGAATCCGTGGAAACCTGCAAATGATACGATGTCGCAGCCGATACAGCACCCCACTCCAGTTCAAGTGCAAGAGGCTGTCCCAAAACGCCGTTCAGCGGACGATTGAGTTCGGGACTTCCTATCATGGTCATGAACCGATATGGGGTAGACCACGAACTGGTGCCGTTGGCATTCGAAGCATTGACACGCCAAAAATAAACCCTATTATTCAACAAACCCGTAATAGTCTGGGCAATTGACGTCAATCCATTCTGATTATAGACATACGTTCCTGAAAAAATGGAGTCTACTGAAACCTGAAGAGAATAACTGGTAGCGGAAGAGCTCGTCATCCAGCTGAGCATTGGTGAAAGAGATTGGTTGACCGTGTTATTGGCTGGAATGGAAAGCGTGGGAACGGCAGGGGGAACCAACGTCACCGTGGTAAACCGATTGAAATCAGACCAATGGCTTATTCCACCTGCATTAGTTGCATTGACGCGCCAGTAATAAACCGTGTTGTTCGATAAACCGCTGAGAGCCTGGTAGAGCAAGGTCAGACCGCTGAAATTGCAGACAAAGCCGGTAGCAAAAGTCGAATCCGTAGAGACCTGCAAACCATAAGAGGTGGCGGAAGTTGAGGCATACCATTTCAGGGAAAGGGAGACGGCCTGGCCGATTGCACTATTCAGCGGAGAAGCAAGTACGGGTGCAGCCGGAGGGGCGATGAGGGTCGTCAGTTTATAAGCTGTCGACCAAGCGCTGGCCCCACCGGTATTGGAAGCGCTGACCCGCCAGTAATAGACGGTGTTGTTGGAAAGTCCCTCTACGGCTTGGGACGTGGAGGCAATTCCACTCTGGTTGTAAACATAAGTCGTCAAAGTGGACACCGTGGAGACTTGCAGGGTATAAGAAGAAGCAGCGGAAACCGTATTCCAAGAAAAGGTAAGTGTTGTCGGCTGCGCAGTCGCTCCTGTCGCAGGCGAAACAAGGGAAGGAGCGGCAAGAACAGTGGAAAAATGGAAGATGTCGGACCAAACACTGGTTCCCCCGGCATTGGTGGCATTGACACGCCAAAAATAAGAAGTACTGTTGGCTAATGCCGAAATGGTTTGAGACGAAGTCGTCAGCCCGTTTTGATTATAGGTCATGGAAGTGGAAAAGGTGGAATCCGTGGAGACTTGCAATCCGTAAGAAGTTGCGGAAGTAACGGTGTTCCATTTCAGGGTGAGGGAGACGGCTTGATTGGTCGACTTATCAAGAGGCGAAATCGGAACCGGGGCGGCCAGAAGTGTGGTAAGACGATATCGAGCGGACCAGTCGCTGGCACCGCCGGGATTGATGGCTTTAACACGCCAGTAATAGATCGTATTGTTGCTGAGACCGCTGATCCTCTGAGCCGTATCCGTCAAACCGCTTTGGTTGAAAAACAGCGAGACAGAAAAGGTGGAATCCGTGGAAACCTGCAGAGCATAGGACGAAGCGGTCGCAACGGCATTCCATTGCAGATCGAGAGAAACCGCTTGTCCGAGCGCGCCATTCCCCGGCGCAACAAGCGAGGGCGCCTTGAGAATAGTGGTAAATCCGTTGACAACAGACCAAGATCCCGTACCGGCGGAATTGGTCGCGCTGACCCGCCAATAGTAGAGAGTGGTATAAGATAGTCCGCTCACGGTCTGAGAGGTAGCAGTCAATCCGCTTTGGTTGCATATCATCGAACCGGCAAATGTGGAATCTGTGGAGACCTGCAGGGTATACGCCGTCGCCGTAGAAACAACGTTCCAGGACAGGGACGGAGAAACGGATTGATTGGTCGCCTGATTATAAGGCGATATCAAAATGGGCGCCTGGGGAAGCGCAATAATAGTCGTGAAGGTGTTCTTTGTCGACCATGCGCTGACACTTGTTGCATTGCCCGCATTCACCCGCCAGTAATACGTCGTATTATTGGAAAGGTTCATCGACAGCGTATGCGACGGGGCCGTCAATCCCGTTCGGCTGTAAACAATGGAAGCGGAAAAGGTTGAATCATTGCTGATTTGAAGGGAATACACGGTGGCAAAGGAAACCGTATTCCAGGACAAGGTGGGGGCTATCGCCAGACCGGTCGCACCCGTCGAGGGGAAAGAAAGTGTTGGGGCGGCAAGAACGGTGGAGAAGGAATAAACCGAAGACCATTTCCCCGTACCGGCAATGTTGCTGGCGCTGACCCGCCAATAATATGTGGTATAATGGGTCAGTCCGCTTAACGCATAGGTGGTCGCCGTGAGTCCGCTTTGATTAGAAACAACACCGCTTGAAAACAACGAATCCGTAGAGACCTGAAGGGAATAAGAAACGGCCGTCGCAACACTGTTCCAGGAAAGCGACAAGGAACAGCCCAGGTCGTTGGTCCTGTCGGAAGGCGAAGATAGAATGGGGCTATCGGGAACAGCCACTATCGTGGTGAAACGACTGTGACGGGACCAATGGCTGGTACCGCCGCTATTAGAGGCATTGATACGCCAATAATATGTTTTGTTGTTTGCAAGACCGTTAACGGTTTGCGACGTGTTCGTCAATCCGAGCTGACTGTAAACAATCGAATTGGAAAACGAAGAATCCGTGGAGACCTGCAACCCATAGCTGTCGGCCGTAGCAACGGCATTCCAGGATAAGTTCAATGTCGTAGCCTGGTGGATTGCTCCATCGGTCGGCGAAGCGGGGGTGGGCGAAAGCAGTGTCGTGATGAATTGATTTTTGACGCTCCAAGCGCTGGTACCGCCGTTGTTGGAGGCATTGACACGCCAAAAGTAAACCGTATTGTTCGTCAAGCCGGTCACGACCTGCGATGAAAGAGTTAAGCCCGTCTTGCTGAAGGCAATGGAACTTGAAAAAGTCGAATCGGTTGAAACCTGGACGGAATAAGAGGTGGCGGAAGTAACGGAGCTCCAGGACAATGTTAAAGAATCATCCTGATTGGTTGATTTATCAGCCGGAATGAAATAGGAAGGCGCAACCGGCGGCAATGGACTTCTCCATACCCCACTGTTCGTGCCGATGAATAGGTATCCGCCGGTCGCGGTCATGGACAAAACGGAATAACTGGAGGAGAGACCGCTGTTGACGGCAGACCAGGATGTTCCATTATTGTGATAAACGGCGCCGACCAAGCCGATGAAGACATCCGCTGTCATTGCGGACATCGATAAAATACTGGCACTACTGGAAAGGCCGCTGTTCAAAGCGGTCCAATTATTTCCATCGTCATTAGAATAATAAACACCGCCGCCATTGGTTCCGGCATAAATGGTTGAACCGAGGGCCGTTAACCCGTTCACAATGACATTGCCGGGCAGACCGGTGCAAGCCGCACTCCAGGTAGCACCGTCATCGCTTGAACGGTAGATTCCGCTCTCCACGCCGATGAAAACGGTCGTACCGGAAATGGTAATGGCATTGATGGTTTGATTCACGGGCAGACCCGTACTGGAAGCGGTCCAGGTGCCTCCCTCATCCGCCGAGGTGTAGATTCCTTTTGCATACGTTCCGGCAATGAGATGGGATGCCATGACTGAAAGAACGGTCACGGTCGCATTGCTCGGCAAGCCGTTGTTGGCACTTAACCACGTTGTCCCGTTATCTTTGGAGAGATAGACGCCTTTTCCATATGTACCGGCATAAAGATTGGCGTTATAGGGCAAAAGGGCATAAACCGTGGTATTGTCCGGCAAGCCGTCGGAAATCTCGGTCCAGGTGGAACCATTGTCCGAGGACAAATAGACCCCGGCCGAATAGAGTCCCGCATAAAGATTGCTGCCGTTAGCGGCAAGCGCCAGGATATTATTTCCGGTGGGACAGTTTGTTTGTATCCATGCGCCATAAACATTTAATGTCATGACAAGTGCCATTACCGGACACATCATCCAACATAAGGGATGCCATGATTGCAATAGCGATCGGCGGATTTTTGTCGAGTGGGCCATGAATTTCCTCCTCAATGAATGTGACTTCTCATTAAAGAAGGACTTCCCTGTCCCCGGTATCCGTCAACACACTCCGTTCCATCCGTGCGTTCGGCGATACCTTTATCGGTAATCATAATATCGGAAGCCGAAAAAATTGCTTATATTTTGCTTATGGACCGGCAAAATTTGGTCTCTCATCCGCTTCGTATTAAATTATTTTCTTGTTTAATGACTCGTCCCTTCACCGTTCTGATCGCCTTCGATTCCTTTAAGGAATCCATGTCCTCTCTTGAAGCGGCTCATGCCTTTACAACAGGTTTTAAGAAAGGATTTCCAACAGCACGCCTCCTGGTATTTCCCATTTCAGACGGCGGAGAGGGTTTTACCCGCGCGTTTCTCGGCCATCGGGGAGAACGGATCGCGGTTCGAGTTCATGATCCTCTTTTTCGCCCCATTACGGCTGCTTTCGGCCTTTTATCGGATCCCAAACGGGCAATAGTGGAATGCGCAGCCGCTTCCGGTCTGGAAAGGCTGGCCGTTTCCGAACGCAATCCCCTTAACACCACTTCATATGGCACCGGCGAACTTATCCGGCATGCCCTGAACCGTCATATCCCGGAAATCATCATCGGTCTCGGCGGCAGTGCCACCAACGACGGCGGAACCGGACTGGCCCAGGCGCTGGGCATTCGTTTTCTGGACAAAAAAGGGGTGCTTATGCCTGCACCCATTCGAGGCAAAGACCTCTCTCATATTGGTACGATATCCATGGACAGTGTTGATAAACGGCTGGCCCGATGCACGCTTATTGCGGCAAGCGATGTCCGCAACCCGATGACCGGTTCGCAGGGTGCGTCTGCGATTTTCGGTCCTCAAAAGGGGGCCACGCCTGTCATGGTCCGTGAACTGGACAACGGCTTGCGTCATTTGGCCAAACTTATTCATCGGGATTTGGGGAGAAAAGTGGAAAAACAACCGGGGAGCGGTGCTGCCGGCGGTTTGGGCGGCGGCTTGTCCGCCTTTTTCGGTGCGAAGCAAGTATCGGGTATCCGTTTCCTTCTGGAACACAACGGTTTTTCAGCGGCATTGGCAAAAGCGAATCTCGTGGTAACCGGCGAAGGACGGTTGGACGGGCAAAGTCTTCAGGGAAAAGCGGTAGTGGGTGTGGCCCGTTACTGTTTGAATACGGGCGTACCTTGTATTGCACTCTGTGGCAGCATAGAGCCTTCGGATAAACGTCTTTACAAGACAGGATTGACGGCGGCTTTTTCCATTCTGCCCGGATTAACAAACCTCCCCTCGGCCCTGATCAAAGGAAAGACACATCTACACCAAACAGGTGAAAATCTCGCCCGTTTATTAAGGAAAATAACATGATCAAAACCGCACTCTTCCTCTGTTTGTCGCTGCTATTGGGCGGCTGTGCGTCGGACCTCAAGCTGTCGGCCTTTGACGCCTCCGTCAAGAATAAGCCTATTTCGCAGGTCGTGCTTTTACAGCTGCCCGGCTCCTCCTATCCCATGCACCACAATATTGTAGCCGTTAAAACGTATGATTTCCCCACCCTTTGCATCAACGCCTTGGAAAAGGTGGTGCAATCCAAGCGAAAGGGTTGGAAACTGATTCCACCGTCCACGGCCGTTGCAGCGGATCCCGAGATCAGCCGTCTTATTCCGCTCGATCAACAGGCTCAACGGGATCTGCCGCCGGAGGTGAAAGAAGAGATGAAAAAAGACGGGGCGTTGCTTGAAACATGCCATTTCATGGCCATCGAAGCCATCAGCGTCAAGGATGTCGGCACTCCACAGGCGCCGGGCCTGTTGGTGGTCGGCGTCTGTCTGCAGATATGGGACTTTCAGGAGGGCAAATTGGTCTATCGCGCCCGCAATACCACACGCCCCATCAATTACGTGGAAAAAGATTTTACGGACAAAGCGGACGACGCCCTGTTTGATCTTTTCCGGGAACTCCTTTCACCTCTGCCCCAATAAACGGATGGAAAAAAAACGATTGCGTCTGCTCTTTATGGGAACCCCGGAATTTGCGGTGGAAAGCCTGCTTGCTCTGTCGAAAAGTAATCATGACATCATTCGTGTCATTTCCGCGCCCGACAAACCGCGCGGTCGCGGCCAACATCTCTCTCCCACACCGGTCAAGGCGGAAGCACTCCGTTTAGGATTACCGGTTCTAACCCCGCCGGATTTGAAGGACCCCGCCTTTTTTGATGAGATTTCAGCGCTGAAACCTGATCTGTGCGTCATTGTGGCTTTCCGTATTCTTCCCCTGTCGCTGGTCAACCTGCCGCGGTTTGGGACCATCAATCTCCATGGATCGCTCTTGCCCGCCTACCGCGGGGCCGCCCCCATTCAGTGGGCCGTGGCTTGCGGGGAAAAGGAAACCGGGGTCACGGTCTTTTTCTTGAACCGGGTGATAGATGGCGGCGAAATCATCCGCTCGGACAAGATCGCCATCGGCCAGGATGAAACGGCGGGCGAACTCTATGAACGGCTGAAAATCCTGGGTGCCTCGACCCTTTGTGCGGCAGTAAACGATATCGCTTCCGGACAGGCGACACCTCACCATCAGGATGAAAGCCGTGTTTCGCAGGCGCCCAAACTGAAAAAGGAACATGGGAAAATTGACTTGTCAAGACCGGCCCGGGAAGTGTATAATTTGATCCGAGGCATGACACCCATACCCGGAGCCTGGCTGAGACATGATCATCGGACGATTCAAGTGGTTCGGGCCGTTCTGCTTTGCGAGACGGGTAAGGGAGAACCGGGCCGGGTTGTCAAGACCGGTCCTGAGGGTTTGGATATCCAAACCGGATGCGGTATTTTGCGTCTTCTCTCCGTCAAGCCCGAAAGCCGCGGTCCTATGACGGCAGCCGACTTTTGCAACGGATTTCGAATCCATGAAAACAGCCGTTTCAACTGATTACCGCCGGTTTCTCTCTCCGGTTGTATTGCTTACGGCCCTGATGATATGGACGGGGTGCGCACCCGTCATCCAAAGTAATTTCAAAATCCGATACCGGGGCGAATCCCTGCCTCTCTTTTTCGAACCCGGTGCGCGTATTGTCGTTTTTCCCCTGCTCACCACGGAACAGCAAACATTCAATCCCGGCATGACCTCCGCGGCCATTGAGGCGCAGCTCCGCCTGGACCAACGCCACCTGCCGATTATTCCGTTTGAAAGTCTTCAGAATGCGGTCATGGACAAGGGGATTCAGGACGTTTTCTTGTCCGCCTGCAACGACTTTTATCGCAATGGTCAGGTGGCGGGCAAGGATTTGAAGGCACTTCGGGAAAGTATCGCTCCGCTTCGGCCGAAATTCTTTCTTTTTCTGCGGATTGAGCGCATGCAGGCTTACCGTGACGCCTCACGCACCCACAAGCGGCAGATTTTTCTGTCCGGCTCCCTTTTTGCGGTGGAGGGGGAGACCGAGGCCCTCCGTTTCACCTGCGCCACGCTGGGGGAAGGCCGCTCCCATCCGGTTCCGTTAAAGGATTTGGTGGCGGATAACGTCCGGATCCTGATCCGTTCCCTACCGAGCGATTTGTCCAGAAGTATGGAACTCGAAAAGGAGAAGGAGTGGTGATATGCGGGAACGGGTTGAACGAACCGTGGAGTTGGGCTTCCTGAAGAATGAAAAGAAAGTGGTGGATGACATGGAGCGGCTGACCGATGACATGAAAAGTAAGGGCTTTTCATTCATTCACAGCGAAACGGATCCCAACCTGAACCATGTCACATTGATTTTCGAACGGGAGATTTTTCCGGACGAATGAAACTTGTCGCTGCGCTGATCATTAGTTTATTTTAATCACATAATATAGCCTGACGCAGACTTTAAAAACGTGTTGCAAAAGGAACCGATATGAAATTCACCGTTTCCGACAAAGGTAAGTTCAAGGTCATCACGATCGAAGGCGATTTGCTCATCAACAAACGTTATGAGGAAATCAATAAGACCGTGCTCAAGCTGATCAAAGAAGGTTTCCACCACTTTGTTTTCGACCTGGAAAAGCTCTCCCTCATCGACAGCAGCGGGATCTCCGTTTTTATCAACTGTCTCTGTGATGTGCAGGAAAACAACGGCTCTATTTTCATGATTATTCCGGACGCCAATGTGCGTGAGGTCATTGAGCTGGTCGGTTTGAATCGTCTCATCAAAACCTACACGAATTTCAAAGAATTCGAAACAGAACATCCGTAAAAGGTATGAAGGCCGGTTTTCTTTTTCTGCTCATCGCGCTTCTCACCACAGGCTGTTCCTCTTCACTGAAGGCAGTCATTACGGACGTCAACGGTCTGCAGAATGAATTGGAGAAGGTCTCCCTTGTCCGGGGAAACCGGCTTGATGTGCGCGAAGGACCGGCGTTACGACGTATTCCGCTCAAGAAAGTCAATCTCGTCCGAATCTTTGCCGAGGAAACCGCTACGTTTCAGGATCAACTGTATTATCAGGTCGAGGTCTGGTTTCTGGACGGCAGCAAAATACAGTCTTACGCCATGCCGAACGGTCTGGCCTCCAATTCTTACGTACGTATAGACAATTTTCTTTCCGGCGTCAACAACCGCATTCCCTATCGGATTCCGCTGAAGGACATCCGCCAGATACGCTTTATTCCAAAGGAATAAACGAATGATTTGCCCTGCCTGCGGCACCGAATACCGTGAAGGCTTCGACGTCTGCACGGACTGTCATGTCCCCCTCATCCCGGTAATGGATTGGGGTACGGACGACAAGAAGAAGGAGACGGGCAAACCGGTATGTGTGTTACGCACCGGTGACCAGACCGTACTCGCGGTGGCCAAATCCTTGCTTGACGGGACCGACATATCTTACTTTGTCAAGAATGAGGCGGTACAGGATCTTTTCGGCCTCGGTCGACTCGGGACGGGCTACAACCCCCTTGTCGGTCCCATGGAAATCTGGGTGCCCGAAGAAAATGAATTTGAAGCGCGGGAGATTTTGACGGATCTGACCGAATGATGGGATTATCGCCCCATCGCAATGTTCTATCCCAATCATTCCGATATTTCAATCATTCCCAATTTATCCTCCGGAACCCACCCGGACAATCCGTTCTCCAGACTCCCCAACACCCAGGTGCCGATGCGGCGCTCTACCTTGAAGACCGCGCCTTCATGTACGGAAAAAAGAATTTGCCCGCCGTCCGGCTCGTTGCGCACATCCGCCCGGGGGGAAAGAAGCACGGCCCGCTTCTCGTGTCGATCACGCTGTATCTTGACAAAAAGTGAAACCGCGCAAAGGGCCAATAGCCCGGAAAACAAGACGGCGAAAAAGAGGCTTCTGCTCCGACGTTCAGGTCTGGCAAAAAGAAAGAGAATAAACAAGCCGCAGGTCAGGAAAAGGAGCGAGAGAAAGAACGTTTCCTGGGCACGGAGACTGACAAAATCATGAAGGAAAAGAACCACACGGTAGACAAAAACGGGGCGGACCGGAATGATTTTATCTTTTCGGGCAGCGTAGGAAAAACGTAGATTGTCAAGAATGTCCGGATCCGAAGGATTGAGTTTCCGAGCGATTTCATAATTCAAAATGGCCAGTCCCAATTCCTTTTTTCGGAAATGGGCGTTTCCTTTGTTGTAATAAACACGCGAATCGTGGCGGCCCAACGAGAGTACCTTGTCATAACAGACCAGGGCCGAGTCATAGCGGCCTTTTTCATAGAAACGGTTTCCCTGATTGAAAAAATCGGCGGCCAAATCCTCTCCGAAAAGCAGGGCCGTAGAAAAAAGCAGCAAAAACAGGAGACGCATCATGAGAGTTTCTCCTCCAAATGGGAGAGTGCTGTTTCGGCGCGGGTCAAATCCGCTTTGCGATCCGATGTTTCCACCGGCAGGCTGCTGAAACGGTGAAGATCGCAGCTCTCCAGCAAACGCACCAGCTCCTGGACCGTCTCTTCCACGGCCCCCTTGTCGCGTAGCGCGGATTCGAAAAGCGTCACGGTCATGCCCGCGGCCGAGAGATTCAGTTTGTCCGCCACATATTCGATCAGCGCTTTGTACAAAGCCGCGTAAAACCGATCGGGCGGGGCGGTCAGGTTTTGTTCCGCCTCTTTCAGACGCTTCAGCGCCTTTTTGCGCGCCCGCTTCAATCGCGCATAACCGGTATCCGATGCCATACGCCATTGATAGCGACGAAAGAGGAACGACAGCAGCAGCAGCATGGGCGGCAGTGCAACTCCGACCCAATAAACCGGGGAATCGTAGCGAGGACGGGATCCCTCCGCGAGACGGGAGGCATCGGTTTTGATATAGCGGATATCGCTGGAAAGAAGTTTGATTTCCTCTCCCCCAATCGACGAGTAAACCTTGTTCTCGGTTCCGGGCCGCACGGCCTTGCCCTCTTTGACATTGAGGGTCAGTGTCGTGGAAAGGGAATCATAGCGTCCCTTGGCGGTATTGAAGAAATAAAGCGTCACCGGACCGACATCGCACTTTCCTTCGGATTTCGGAATCAGCACATACCGGAAGGTCTTGGTCACGGACAGGACACCGCTTTTTATCTGTACGTCCGCGGAGATCTCCGGATCAAAGGCTTCAAAAAGATGGAGATTGCGGATATCCACACTGTTAATGCTCTTTTCATTACCCGAACCGTTCACAACCACCTTCAGATTGAAGGCCTCGCCCGCCTTAACCTCTTCTTTGTCCAATGAAGCCGTCATCTTAAACGATCCCACGGCACCGGTGAAACCGGCAGGCTTACCCGCTTCCGGCAGATCGCGCACACGAAGCGTGACCGGATTGCTGTACCGGGTCTTTTTTCGCGTATTGCCCTGATCAAAGAAATTATCGAACGCCCCGCCGAAAAAAGCATCGTCAAAGGGGGAATTGCGACGGCGGGCACGCTGTTCCATGACGATATATTCCAGGGGAATGGAGGGGACCTTCACTTCGCCCGACAGGGTGGGAAAAACAATGAAGCGCATCGAATAGACCGAATAAGCCTCTCCGCCGATAGTCTCGTTGCGCTGTTCGAATTTATCCTGCAGGGGTTTGATCCAAAAGAACTTCTTGAGTTCCTTATCGACGTCCGGGCTGCCGATATTGCGGATGGAAGCGTTTTGTTTGACGCGAATAGCGGCAACGAGCACCACCTGCTCATTCAGATACAAGTCGCGTTTACTGAAGGAGAGGTCGAAAGAGAGATTATGGTTTTCCGGCCCCTCTTTGAGCACAGAAACCGATGTTTCTCCGATCTGTCGCACAAAATCATTGTAACCGAAACGGCAGCCGGGCAACTTGAGGTCCCCTGCCTTGAGCGGCTTAAAGGTGAATTGGAAAGTATACGTTTCAACCGACGTACGCGTCATGCGGCCGTTAATGATACTGACGTTCTGGGAGCTGCTTTTCTGTCGGTTCTTATTGCTGAGCGTGAAATCCGCGGAGGAGGAAAATTCCGGATACGCCGGTTCTTCTTTGAGATTTTCCCCGGAAAACTGAACCGTGATTGTGATGTCTTCACCCAGGGTTATCTGATTACGATCCAACCCGGCTTGAAAATCATAGCCTGCGAAAAGCAGGGAAACAGTTCCTAACACCCAGCATAAAAGCCGGCTATTCAACTGACGCACCATGGAGAAAATCTACTTATACCAACGAAAAAAGTAAATACTCACCGCCATCCCTACCAGGCTGATAATGTTAAACGTGAATTGGAGACCCAATTTCAAACGGATGACACACAAATCAATCAGAAACGGACCGCTATCGGAGAAGCCGAAACTGGGAGAATAGGAACCCAATAAGAAGCTCTTGGGCGTGCTGTCAGGCAGGAGTCCGCCGATGGCTTGGCCCAAAATCGCACCCAGGACCATGCCGAGCAAAACCACAAAGACCAGCCAGGAAAGCGGTTTTTCTTTCATTGAATCAACTCCCGCATACGTTCTCCATCATGGATTGAAAAAGGGCCAACCCGTCCGAATTGGACAGAATCCGCTCGCTGCACCGTTCCGGATGCGGCATCATCCCCAGGGTGCGGCCGTTAAAACTCAAAATACCGGCGATATTATTACGCGATCCGTTGGGATTCACTTCTTCCACTACCCGGCCGTCCAAAGCGGAATAACGGAAAACCACCCGGCCTTCGCCTTCAATGCGTTCAAGCAATTCATCGTCTGCAAAGTAATTGCCTTCGTTGTGGGCAATGGGAATTTTAATGACTTTAGTCGGTACGCGGTTGGTGAACAAGGTATCCGAACGCTCCACCTTCAGGTACACGTCTTTACAGATGAATTTCAGGGAACGATTGCGAAGCAGGGCGCCGGGGAGGAGTCCCGCTTCGGTCAGTACCTGGAAACCATTGCCCACGCCGATGACCGGACCGCCGTTTTTTGAAAAGCGGCTCACCTCTTCCATAATAGGAGAGAAACGGGCAATGGCGCCGCAACGGAGGTAATCGCCGTAGGAGAAGCCACCGGGCAAAATGACTGCGTCGCTATCCTGGAGATCTCGATCCTGGTGCCAAAGATAGCTTGCCTCGGCCCCAAGGACATGACGAACCATGTGATAACAATCATGATCACCGTTGCTGCCCGGAAAGGTGATGATACCGAACTTCATTTGAGCGCTTCCAACTCATAGGTATATTTTTCGATGACCGGATTGGAGAGAAGGCGATCACACATTTCGTCCACTTCTTTTTCCGCGTCCTTACGCTCCGGGCGGTCGATATCAAGCTCGAGATACTTGCCCATGCGGACATTGTGGATACCGTTATAACCCATGGATTCAAGAGCCGTTCTGATGGTCGCGCCCTGCGGATCCATGACGCTCTTTTTCAGCGTCACGTGGATTTTAGCACGGTACATGGTGTTATTCCTGTTCCAACCGGACTTCCGGCGCCGTTTTTCCCTTGGTTTTCAAAAAGGCGATAAGCGCCCGACCCAGATGATAAAGAATATAAAAGACGCTGATGAAAAAGAAAGCGGTGCCTGCATCGTCCTTCCACAGATAGCCGATGATAAGATAGAGGACAATGAACAGATGGATGATCGAACGGAACCAGTGTTTCAGTATATCGTTGAAAAAGAAATTCTTCGTTACACTGTATTCCACAAGGGAGACCATCAGGCAGGAAACAAGCAGAGTATAGAATACCGTGACACGGGTCTTGAATTCGTCGGACAGGGAGAGCCCGTAGATATTTTCCAGGGCATAGAAGAAAAGGAAAAGACCCATGATGGCACTCGCTGCCGCAGGGATGGGAAGTCCGTAGAAACATTTCTTGGCACCCGTGGTCGCCGTGGTGTTGAAGCGGGCAAGACGAATGGCACCGCAGAGGAGAAAAATGATGGGGACCAGGTAATAGGCCGGGCTATCGGCCACACGCTCCGCAAAGGCCTGTTTGAAGAGCACTACGGATGCCGCGGTACCGAAAGTAATGACATCTGCAATGGAGTCAAACTGGATGCCGAACTCACTGCTGGAACGGGTGAGCCGCGCCACCTTGCCGTCCAGACCGTCGAAGATGCCGGCAAAAATGATAAGCCAGCAGGAAAGTGTATAGTAGCCGTTGTTGTCACGGCCGATGATGACGAAAAAAATGGCGAACAAACCGGCCAGAATGCTGACGCCGGTGATGGTGCCGGGAAGGACGATGCGATATTTCGACACGTCCATGGTTGTCCCTTTCTATAAGAGTTGGGCGATGATGGAAGTTCCGCCCTGCACCTTGTCTCCCACCTTGACCTTGATGTCAGCGGACAGGGGCATGAGCAGGTCGGTCCGGGAACCGAAACGGATAAGGCCTAAACGGTCACCGCGTTGATATGTTATGCCCTCTTTGGCTTTGCAGATGACCCGCCGGGCAATAAAGCCGGCAATTTGTTTGACTAAAATCTTATAGGTTCCGCATCGGATGCCAACATGAGACTGTTCGTTGTCAAGCGAGGCTTTATGATTCCATGCGGCCAGGAACTTACCGGGATAATACTTAACCAGTTCCACAGTACCGGCAGCGGGAATGCGGTTAACATGAACATTGAAGACATTCAGGAAGATGGAGACCTGCCGGACCCGTCCACCGCAATAAGGATCGTCGATTTCCGTGATGAGACAGACCTTGCCGTCCGCAGGGGAAACCAAAAGTCCCGGCGCCTGGGGTATGGTGCGTTCCGGGTCCCGGAAAAAGAAGGCGCAGAAAGCGGTCAGCACGCCGAAAAAACAGAGCAAGGCAAATAACAGGTTGGAACCGCTTCGGGCAAAAAGCAAGCCGAAAGCAATAACCACAACCAACAGGGGCAGGACGATAGGTAATCCTTCTTTAGCCATAAGAAGAGGTAAAATATTGAAATCGGCGGCAGGGTATCAAGGAAATTGAAACAATCCATTTAAGTTTTCATATTATTTTACGATAAATTTTCAATAAACCTGGCTTCCTCTATCCGTAAGAAGGTATATTTGAAAGCTGTATTTATGAAACGGTTAGGCCCTCAACTCCTATTTTGCTTTTCAGCCCACCCCCTGGACAAAAGAGATGCCAGGAGCGGAGGGGGAAGGAGTGACAAGGGCCTACAATCCCATCCAAGCGTCTGCAAAATCGGAACGCACTCTAACAGAGTGCGTTTTTTGTTTATAGACCCAATGACCTACTAAAGGAGGCCGCCGTGACCCAGGACCTGGAAAGCATCCTTGAACTCAACAAAATTGATTTGGAAATCCATACCCTTCAACGGAAGAAACAGGAGCTTCCCCAGGCCATTGAAGACATCAAAAACGCCCTATTAAACGAAAAAGAAGCGCTGTCCGCCATCGAAGACCGCATCCAGGAGCTTGAAAAGGAGAACCGTGCCCTCGATCTTGATTTGACCGATGATCGGGAAAAACTCAAGAAAAGTGAAGATCGGCTTATGCACATCAGCACCAACGCCGAATACGATGCGGTTCATGCTGAAATCCAGGCAGGTAAAAACAAGATTAGCAAAGCCGAGGAACGGGTCTTACAGATTATGACCGATCTCGAGACCCTGGTGCCGCGTAAAAAGTCGGCGGAAGAGAGTTTAAACGGCGAGGAAATTCATAAAAAAGAGGCGCAGCTGGCAGAACGGGAAGGGACTTTGGCCGGGATTGAAGCCGAAATCGCGGTTTGGCATCAAAAACGGGAGATCGAAAGCGCCAAAATCACACCACGCGTCTACAAAATCTATGACAAACTGCACCACTCCCGCCACAACAGCAAGTGTGTGGGCATGGTTACCGAGCAAACCCGCGCCTGCAGTGCATGCGGGATCCGTCTCACCCCACAAAAATACATTGATGTCAAGCGATCGGTCGCTTTTCAAATATGCGAATCCTGCGGTGCGATCCTGGTCTGGCAGAAAGAGGCCGTGGCATGAAAAACCGTTTCGACCGTATGGGACTGACCTTTGACGATATTCTTCTGGTTCCGGCCCGTTCCGATCTGACCCCTGCGGAGGCCAAAACCAACAGTCGGGTGACCCGTAAAATCTCCCTCAATATTCCGCTTTTGTCCGCAGCCATGGACACGGTTACCGAATCGGAAATGGCCATTGCCATGGCGCGTGAAGGGGGGCTTGGCATTCTGCACAAGAATATGCCTATCGAAGATCAAGCCGGTGAAGTGGAAAAAGTCAAACGGTATGAAAGCGGCATCATTTCCAATCCGCTCACCCTGAGTCCGGAACATCGCGTGGGGGATGCTTTGAAAATTATGGCGGATAAGAGAATTTCCGGTTTTCCCATTACTATCGGCAAAAAGTTGGTCGGATTGGTCACCAACCGCGATCTCCGTTTTTACACGGATCCGAACGCCAAAATCGGACGCATTATGGTGACCCGCGACAAACTCATTACCGCGCAATCCGGTATTTCACTTGAAAAAGCCAAAGGCATTTTGTATCAGAACCGTATCGAAAAACTGCCCCTTGTCAACAAACGGGGCGAATTGGTCGGCCTGATCACCGTGAAGGATATCCTGAAAAAACAGGCTTATCCAAATGCGTGTGCGGACTCCAAGGGACGATTGCGTGTCGGCGCAGCGGTCGGTACGTCGGCGGATACCGTGGAACGAGCCGACGCGTTGGTCAAAGCAGGTGTGGATGTACTGGCCGTGGACACCGCACACGGCCATTCGGTCAGAGTCATGGATATCGTGCGTGTTCTGCGCCGGAAATTTCCGAACCTGGAAATCATGGCGGGCAACGTCGTAACCGCGGACGCTTTTATGGCCCTGGCAAAAGCAGGTGCCAGTGCGGTCAAGGTAGGCATCGGGCCCGGCTCTATCTGCACCACTCGCGTGGTGGCCGGCGTGGGCATTCCCCAAATCACGGCCATCACCGATTGCTCGGTGGCTGCCAAGAAGACCGGCCTGCCGTTGATTGCAGACGGCGGCATCCGCTATTCCGGGGATATCGCCAAAGCCGTTGCTGCAGGGGCGGACGCCATCATGATCGGCAACCTCTTTGCCGGTACCACCGAATCCCCCGGCGAGACCATCCTGTATGAGGGGCGGACGTACAAGAGCTATCGGGGCATGGGTTCCCTGGCTGCCATGAAAAAAGGTTCCAAGGATCGCTATTTCCAAAGTGAGGTGAGCGAGGAATCCAAGATGATTCCGGAAGGCATTGAAGGCCGCGTTCCCTTCAAGGGGCTGGTGACCGATTCCATCCGTCAGCTCATCGGCGGCCTTAAGGTGGCCATGGGATACTGCGGTGCGCCCGACATCCGGACACTTCAGAAAGCGGACTTTATCCGTATCACGCCTTCCGGCGTGCGCGAAAGCCATCCGCATGATGTCAAAATCACCAAGGAAGCACCGAACTACCGGGTGGAAATGTAACTAAAATCGATGTAAGGCTTGTAAACCGACTCTGCCGTACGCAGGATCCACGGTCAGCGCGTAGCGGATTGCCGGTTCCGAACGGCATGCCATCAGATGATTGTTGTACCGCTTGGCTCCGCGGTACGCGTCAATCACTCCAAAAACCCAGCACCCCACCATGGCGGTGGCGGATATGCCGAGAACGACCTTTTCATCGGTTGGCAGCCCCTTCACATCTTTGTCCGCCTTAGCCGCATAAAATTCGCGGTATTTTCCGGTCCAACGGCCCAGTTTGTCGTATTCCTCAACATAAATCGTATCCGTGTTCTGCGCCTCCCATCGGGAAACCATGTACTGCGTGACAAAAAGGCCGGTATAAAAACCGATACCTGTGATCATACCGCGGACATATTCTTTATTGTAAATCTGACCCGACCCCGGTAGGGTGGCCGCAAAAAAAGCGGACGCCAGCGGATCCTTGGGAATGGCATCATAATCGTATCGGGCCACATTGGGTTTCAGCAGAAGCGGCGCATCCGGTGCAACCGGCTCCTCGGCGAATAAGGTAAAAGCCGTGACCATCAGGCTAAACATTAAGAGCGAGAGAGAGTATTTCATGCGGTCTCCTTCCAACAAGGAAACCCCCAGGATACACTGGGGGCTCTTTTTGTCGACTAATGGTAAAGGTTCAATTTGTTTCGTTGCCGATTTCTTCTCCATCTTCATTATAATAGATTACCTGACTGACGCCGGTCTTGTCGTTCGATGTAAAGGTCACCAGCACCGGACCCGTGGGACTGTTTTTACGGATATCTCCGGCACGGTCATAGTTCGGATAGAAATGGAGCGTAAAATAGAGGGAGTCTCCTGTTTCGCCCCAAGGGTAAGTGAAAGTCATGACACCTTCATTGTCTTCATAGCGCAAATAGGGAAGATCGGTGTTGACGCTGTTCTTATGGAGAATCTGCAATCTAAAATCAAAAGGGCGTGCCGCTTCCGAATTGTCCTTGCCCGTATGCGCATCCAGAAAATGGCCTTCGCCGAACTGGATATGGTTAACATCATCCAGAGAATCCAACGTAAAGAAAGCGGTATCTCCCTGACCGACATCCAAAGAGGCGCTGATGTTTTTGCCCCATGCTTCCGTATAGCCGGGTTTGATGGTGGATGGAATCTGGAGATTGCCCTCACTGAAATTAATCGTCACCCGAACCGTGCAGATTTCACTCTTCCAGGTCTTGATTTCCCGCCCCACAAACTTGTAGGAATATATGTCGGTAATCAGACCCGGATTAAATGTGGTTAGCCCCGAATAAATGCCGTTGTATTTAAAAGCCACTTCCCCACGACCGGTAGAGAGTTTTGCAGGTTCGTTCTCATCCGGCTTTTCATTCACCACTTCAAAGTAAATGAGCGTATCACCATGGCTTGTTTCAATACCACTGGAGATAATCCACGGTTCTGCGGCCTGAGTGCTAAATCCTTTTGCCAACCGTTTGGCAGCTGCAGTGCCGGTAGCAACTGCATTCTTGGAACCTTCCTTGCCATTTTCTTCTTCATGAATAGCAGACGGTTTGCCTAAGGCTTTGCCGATTTTTGCAAAGATGCTTAAGCCGCCGGCTGCGCCTGGGCCAAAAGGATTTTTTCCGCAACTCATCAGAAAGAGCCCGAGAAGCGCTACTGTCACTACATCTCTTTGGATGGTATTCATACTTTTCCTCCTGCTTTAGGTTTAGACTCTGTGTTGCCAACATATACGTTTTTTGCGAAGATGTTGGCGACTGACAGAGTCTTATCCGGCTATGCCGGGTTAGAAAAGATAAAACAAAGAGAATGCCCAATGCCGTAACTCATTTTCCGACAATGATTCATCAGATCATTCACTGAAAAAAAGTTCTTTTTAGTATCGCTTTTGATACGCATTTCTTCTTCCTTTTTCCATTTTTGACACTAAAAATTCCATCCCACACCTATCATGGGTAGGATTATGCCTGAAAAAGAATAATGGTTGGCCAGATTCAAATCCACACGCAGATGTTTTCCGGAATAGTGGCAACCATAGAAAAGCCAGGAATACATTTCACGACCGGTATTATAAAAATCGAGTTTATCTTTATCAAAGGCGAATTGAAGAATCTTCAGCGGCAACCGCTCGGTATTGGTCATATAATATTCCACGCTAAAAAACCATTTTTCAGAAATGGCATATTGATAACCCGGAACAAGATAATAGGTCGTGCCGGTTATTTCTTTTCCTTTGGAATCCTTACGATCGCGGAAGGAAAGCGAGGTCATCAGATTGAAGAGATGGTTTTCCTTGAAGCCATAACCTTGAGTGACAAAAAGCATAAAGGAGCTGTCCCGAATGCGCATAATTGAATCACCGTCCGCCACAAAAGCAAAGGGCGCTTTAAAGTATTTCATGCCCAAAGCGGCTTTGTAATCTCCTCCGAAAAGGTCAAAATGAATGGGGCGCGACTTCAGGGTCAAGGTGTAAAAATAATCCTTCATCTTGCCGTTCTCGCCTACCTTCAGGTTGCCGAATCCGGCCCGCAAGAAATCCACCATGACCCAATTATATATATTGAAATATCCTTCCCAGCAGAAAAAGTCGGTTGTTCGGATTCCCCCATGCCATTTTCGACCGATTTCCGGAGTCTCCGAAAAAATAAGTTTGTTGCAAAAAGGCTTTTCATCCTCTTTTGAATGAAGCGGCGTTAACAGCATTAGCACCATCACCGACATGAGACCGATCCCTTTTCCCTTTTTCATTTCTTCTCCTTTTTTTAAGGGCACACTTTTTGTTGTATCATTTCTGAGAACAAAAAGTGTACCAATGAAAAATAGGCGAAATCGGCTTGAAATTGCAAAAAAAGCGGTCAACTTACTTTTCAGAGTATCAAATTTGACAATAATGTATATTGATAATACACTATGAATTTTATTTTTAGTCTGCTTCTGGCAGCCAGAAGCCTTACTTTTGTCACCACTCTTTTAGGCAACAATGAAAATGGTATCCGTTTTTCAGAACCGCTTTTTCTGATCCATCAGGAAAGCGTGGCCCTTCATTGTCTGCTTCAGGATGGAATGACACCGGAGCTGCGCGACATTGTCCGAAGCGGGATTGTGGTGCCTCTTTATTTTTATATTGATTTGAAAAAAGAAGGGG
>MGVN01000116.1:0-2393 GCA_001800515.1 Elusimicrobia bacterium RIFOXYB2_FULL_49_7
CAAGGCTATTTATGCCAGAGACCTTAAAGTCCATGGTGCCATGGCAGCGCTGCTGAAGGAAGCGCTCAATCCCAATTTGGTGCAGACCATTGCCCATACCCCGGCCTTTATTCACGGCGGCCCCTTTGCCAATATCGCTCACGGAGCCAATTCGGTTATTGCCACCAAAACAGCGCTGAAGCTGGCTGATTATGTGGTCACCGAGGCCGGTTTCGGCTCTGATTTGGGCGGCGAGAAATTCATTGATATCGTTTGCCGAAAATCCGGCCTTCGTCCGAGTGCCGTGGTCATTGTGGCCACCGTGCGCGCCTTGAAAATGCACGGCGGGGTCAAGAAGGAGGAACTCCTGAAGGAGGATGTTGAAGCCCTTGAGAAGGGATTGAGCAATCTGAAGAAGCATATTGAAAACATGCGGAATTTCGGGTTGCCCGTGGTGGTGGCCTTGAACCATTTTGCCGCAGATACTCGTTCGGAGGTCAAACTGGTCATTGACAAGTGCGCCCATCTCGGTGTCAAAGTGATAGAAAGCAATGTGTGGGAAAAGGGCGGAGAAGGCGGGCGCGAACTGGCGTTGGCCACCCTGGAAACCATTGATAAGATGCCGGCTGATTTTACCTTCCTATACGAGGATAACTTGAACCTTTGGAAGAAGGTGGAACGCATCGGTATGGAGATTTACGGAGCCAGCGAATTGGAAGCGGACAAAAAAACGAGAGACAAATTTAAGAAGCTCCAGGATGACGGCTTTGGTCAGTTGCCGGTCTGCATGGCCAAGACCCAGTATTCCTTTTCTTCCGACCCGCAGCTTCTCGGTCGTCCCAAGCATTTCAATCTGAATGTGCGCGATGTCCGGTTAGCGAGCGGGGCGGAATTCATCGTCGTCTATTGCGGTGATATCATGACCATGCCGGGACTTCCTAAGGCTCCCGCAGCGGAAATCATCGATGTGGATGAAAACGGTAAAATCAGCGGATTGTTTTAGACAAGGCGGTTTAATAGAATGACAACTATCCAACAAATATTAAAAGGCGGGACCTATCTGAGTGACGGGGCGTGGGGAACCGAGTTTTTAAAAAAAGGTTACAAGATCGGCGATTCCGCTGATTTGTTGAACCGGGATCATCCGGCCCTGGTTCGTGATGTGGCGATTTCTTATGTCAATGCCGGATCCGATATTATTCTCACCAATACGTTCGGGGCCAACCGAATAGGCCTTTCCAAATATGGATTGGATAAGCGCCTACAAGAGATCAATCAGGCCGGTTTGGCCTTATCCGTAGAAGCGGCGGCCGAGCGTTGCGCGGTTTTCGCCTCCATGGGGCCCACCGGAAAGATGGTGTCCATGGGGGAGTTATCCCTTGAGGAAGCAGAGGCCGTGTTTCGGGAACAGGCGGAAGCCTTAATGGAAGCGGGCGCGGAAGCGGTTGTCCTGGAGACCATGAGCGACCTTGAAGAGTTCCGTGCCGCCCTGAAAGGGGTCAAACAGACGGGACTTCCGGTGATAGGCTGTATGTCCTTTGACAGCGGAAAGGATTTCCATCGTACCATGATGGGGGTGTCGGTGGAGCAAATGATCGAGACCGCCGAAGCGTGCGGCGCCGATATGCTGGGAGCCAACTGCGGTGTGGGAATTGAGAACTATATCGGAATCGCAAAGACCCTGCTTGAAAAAAGCCGTCTGCCGGTGTGGATAAAGGCGAATGCCGGACTTCCGCGAATGGAAAACGGAAGGACCGTGTATGATATGGCGCCCGCTCTTTTTGGAAAGTATGTAGCCGAATTAGCCGGCCTCGGTGTTCGCGTCATCGGGGGATGTTGCGGTACCACGCCGGAGCATATCCGATCCGCACGTCAAGCGCTGACCCTGTCAGCTCATTAATTGTCTTGTGCAGGCAATGTCACCCAATGCAAGCGTTCCGGTCGAGGTGCGCCCAGCAAGCGACGATTCAATGCAATCGCGTCGTGTGCATGAGATCCGGCCGGCAGCTTAGCCCGAGGAAGCCCGGCCATGGCATGCGCACGTTGCCAGGCAATATCCAGCCAATCCGAATCGTTATTCAATAAAGTATCGGGCGGCAATCCGACTTGATTGTAATCCACACCGTTCTTTGTGGTCATGGTCATAAAGGTAATGCGCACAATCCCGCCTGCGGGCGTGGAGCCCAGTATTTGGCCTCTTGCCTTGCCGTAGGTCGTGTCACCCATAGAGAAAACATGATCCGGATCAGAACGGTTATCCTTTAGCCCTGTTGTTAACATTTCGGCGGCGCTGGCGGAGCCTTCATCAATCAGCACAATAAGACGTCTGTTGCGGTATGTGCCGTCTGAACTGCAGCGGTATATGCTGTCCGCGATATAGCCTTGGCCGGTGTAAGGATCAAGGGTTTTGTAAC
>MGVN01000116.1:2413-8294 GCA_001800515.1 Elusimicrobia bacterium RIFOXYB2_FULL_49_7
AAACCGATATAGGGAATACTGTCCGCCATGGTATCCGCATAAACGGTGGGTGCAATAAAAGAGCCGCGAACCACGGCCAGCGTTTCAATGCCGGTTATACGGCGTAATTCAAGGTTAACCGCTGATCCGGAGCGGCCTGTGAGCAGTAAGGCGAGAGAATCAAAAGGCAGACCGGAAACCGCAATAGCGTTGACGGAAATCAATGTATCGCCTTTATGAACGCCGGCGTGGCTTGCCGGAGAGGAGGCGACCACTTGCATGATAACATACTGCGAGTCCGGAAGTTGGCGCAAAAGAATGCCGAGGCCCGCTGTATTTTCGGTGGAAAAAAAGGAAAGGAAAGAGTCGGCCGTTTCCGCATCAATGTATTGCGTATACGGATCGGAAAGGTTTTCAAAAAGAGAGGCCGGAGTCGAAAAGAGAAAAGGAGCGGACGGGAGTTCCTCCTGGTAGAAATAATAAAACTTGAGATACGTGTAGACTTGCGAGTATTCCGTTAAGTCAAGCCGGGATTCAAAATCCGTTGAGGTAGGCGAAGTGCAACCTATCAGTAATAGGCCCGTTAGAATGGCGAGTGCGAGGCTCTTTTTCATCGTGTTAGAATCCTATCAGTAAATCGCCTTTAAAAACATGGCATCGCTGAATGTCCCAGTATTTAAAAGAGAGATCCGGCAAAATACGATCCGTATATTCGATGGGTTTCCAATACTTAAAACGGTATTGAGCTAATAGGAAGAAATTGCTGAGGAGGGTGAATTTCAAACCGCCGCCAACCGATGCCAGAAAGCAGGTCTTTTCCTTCTTGGTGTCTTCGCTCAGGGTTACCGGTCTTCCATTCCACTCGGAGGTGTCCTCTATTGTTGCGGTTTGTTTAACGGTATAACTTGCAACTCCGCCTCCCAATGCCAGAAAGGGCCGTATTCGTGCGGACGGCACAGGAGAGGGGAGAAAGGTAATCAGTTCCGGTGCAAAGGAGATGAAGGAATGATTATAGGTAAGACGGATGTCGTGGGACTCTTCTTCCCCGGCTTCATTCTGCAGTGTGAGATGAGGCCACAAATCTCCTTCTTGCTCTCCGGTGCCGAAGGAAAGTCCGGTTTTAAGAGAGAGCCAATTATTGAGCCGGATGAACGTACCCAGGTCCAGGCCGCCGGTGGAGAAATCTGGAGTCTTGGCAGACGCTTCGTTTCCTTTGCTGGAGGCATATACCCTATCCGAGATAGCAGCGTATTCTCCCCCTACATACAGCGAAAAACGACCTGTGTTCGCATACGAGCTGAGGCACAAGAGAAGAAGATAGAGTGGAATACGATTTCTGATGTGCACGTCAGGCGTCCTTGTTTCTTAGTTCGACAAGTTGTCCAATAGTTCGAAAGCCATCAACGTGATGTCATCCGGCCGGGTTTCCGTGGTGGACGTGACCTGAGCCGTAAGGGCGATGATTATCTCCTCCGGGGAGGCGTGAACCAGATCCGCCATTTTTCGGGAAAGGATGTCCGGATCGAAGTGGGCGAGATCCGGATTGTGGCATTCGATGAGACCGTCGGTATAGAGCAGCACTTTGTCGCCTACCGAGAGTTGGACGGTCTTTTCCTCATACACTTCATCCGGGAAAATACCGACAAAGGAGCCCTGAGCCAGGAGTTTTTCAGGGGTGGGAGCGCCGGAACGTATCAGAAGCGCAGGAGGGTGTCCTGCTTTACAATAGGTCAGAATTTTGGAGTGCCTGTCCAGTATGCATAAGAAAGCCGTTAAATAACTTTCCTCATCCAATTGGACGTGGAGTTCCTCGTTGACCCGCTCAAGAATGGCCTTGGGTCCATCGTCTTGGCGGATGTTCTTGATGAAGGAAATCTTGGCCATGGCCGTGACCAAGGCCGCAGCCAACCCATGACCTGCCACATCAAAAATAAGGAAGGCGATCTTATCCCCGGAAATGGGAATGATGTCATAAAGGTCTCCACCAATGGCACCGCTGGGAATGTACTTGGCCGCCACACGTATGCCTTCCAGGTCGGGCAATTTTCGAGGCAGCATATTGTGTTGGATATGGCGGGCCATTTTAAGCTCTTCATTGATATCCGCCATGGCGTTTTCGAGTTTGGCTTGGGTTTCCTTAAGCTCATGAAGATAGCGTTTTTCACGCATCAATAATTCCGCATTTTCAACTGCCATGGCGATTTGAAAGGAGAGGACGGTCAGGAACTGGAGATCTTTTTGACTGAAAGGGACCTGTTTTCCCATGCGGTTGATATTGATTACGCCGATGGTTTTTTTATTCCGACTTAACGGGACGCTTAACGACGAAGGGGCCTCTGTGCTCTGCTGTGCACGGATGGTGAGCGGTACGCTGAGGATTGACTTGAAATGGTCGAAGCAATCGAGGTCCGCGAAGCGGGGATGCTGCTTTAAGCTGCCTATCAGCAGGAGGGGGCGGCCGTGCTGAGCCACCCAATGAGCCAGACTTTTCCGTTTGTTCTGCAGAGCGGCATATTGGATCTTGTTGCGATCAAGCCCGACCGAAGCCTTGATTTCCAAATGGCGATTGGTCTCATTATAGAGCATGAGTGAACCGGAGTCGCCGTCGAGCAGTTTGACGGAGTTGGCGATGATTTCCTGAAAAAGATTTTTAATGTCCGCTGCCCGGATGACCTCCTGGCTCAGCTGGAAAAGGGTGTTGAGCATGGACATACGTTTTTTTAGTGCCAAGTTCGACGCATCGAGTTCATTGATGAGCAGTGCATTCTTTACTATAACGGCGATGTGGCTGATAAGAGGTTTCAGCAGCTTGAGGTCCTCCCCGTTGAACGAGGAATGGTCTGTTTTATTATTCAGATTAATGACCCCGACCACTCGGTTATCGATTTTCAGCGGCGCGCTTAAAAAGGATTTGGTGAAATATCGGTTCTCCTGTTTCTTTTTGAAGACCTGATGTTTTTCTATGTCCCGGACCAGTACCGGACGACCGGTCTTGGCCACTTTTCCTGAAATACCTTCGCCGAGCTTAATGTCAACCTGTTTCGCAATGCGCGGTTCAATCCCACGGCTTGCGTGAATGGTCAGTCGTTTTGTTTTGCCGAGTACCATCAGAGAACAGCGTTTCACATGGAAAAGACGGCATATTTTTGCCACCACACTGTCCAGACAGGCGCGATAGTTCGATGCCAGGTTCATATCCTGGATGATTTTATTGATCGCTTCTAATGCAATGGTTTTAGAGGTCATAGGCGGTCTCAGGTTATCAATCTAATATACAATTTGCTTCGCGCCGGTTCAAAGAAATCTGCAATAAAAAAGCCCGGAGGAAATATCATCCGGGCTCGGTGTGCGTAAAAAAGGTAAAAACGTTAAAACGTACTGGCGCTGTTAATGGTTGTGCCGAAATTTCCGTTCAGGTCGCTGATTTTTCGAAGATTGACATAAAGCGTACCCGTGTCATGGCCCGCTTCCGGGGTCAGATGGACTACCGTTACCGGGGCGCCGCTATTGGTGTATTCTGTAAACACGGAGATGACAAAGGGACGTTCGACATTAGCGCCGTCCTTATACCAGATAGTGGAACCGTTCAGTGTTGCGGGAGTCACCCTTTCCGTAAAAATGATTTTCATGGATACCGCGGAGAAGGTGAAGGCGGGCGGAGTGATGTCATTCCGAACGACCCCGCCACCGACCAGAGAATCATCGGTAGTAATGGGATAATAGGAAAGGCTTTGTCCCAATCCGTCATCCGTGTCCATTTTATTCCCCGCAGCATCCATGATGGCGTTTTCCTTAATGACCACCTGGTATGTTTTCCCGGGCTCAAGATTAGCGGCGGGTTGAATCCGGACCGTGGAGTTGGAAATTCCATACGTGGCATCCGGGTCATTCCCGAAGGTGATGGTACACGCTATTTTGACTTTTGTTTCATTATTAATCAGCCATATTTTCGAATCATTGATGGTGCCCGCATAGCCGGTCACGGCATCATAATCGCTTCGATCCAGAAGGAGGTTCTGGTCCGTGAGGCGCAAATAAAAAGGGGCATCTACATAGATATTGGTAGCCGGAACCGAAGCTGTGTTAATCCAGCAAAACAAGCCTCCGGAAATGGCAGGCGCCTCCCGATCAACAACTAAAACAGCCGGGTCTGTTGGAACCCCTGCAGCTCCGCTGTTGTTGTAGGTAACAAAATAGAATTCATAGTCATCATCCACGGTTTCACCGCCGACATCATCACCATCCAGATCAAGCCGGTTTCCGTATGTATCTGTAATGGAACTGCCGCTTAATTTAATCCAGTAGAGTTTTTCCGGTTCCAGAGCGGATGTCGGATGAGCGGTCAGCGTGGAATAGCCGTGGCCGACATTCCAGGAGAGGGTGACCGGAATAATCGAATTATCGGCTACTTTTCTCAATTCAACCGTCGCCGAGGCGGTCATTTGTGCGGCAAAAGAATAAACAATAAGAGCGGAATCGATATTCGTCGGTACCGTGGCGGTATTACGCCGGGTGTAAATCAATCCGCTCATACTCGAAAAGCCGTCCACTACCTTCACTTCAGCGGGCTTGCTGAAGGAGGGAGAAGTGGCGCTGACCGCCTCATTCTCCGCTTTGGAACAGCCGGAGAAGAAGAAGGCTCCTGTAATGAGAAGAAGGGTCGCAAGGCTTGTTACGATGCTTTTAATATTTTTCATATTTTTTCCTTTCATGGGCGCTTCAGTCAGCGATTCTCGCGCTTGACCGGATCAAAGAAAAAGGTCAAAGAGAGATAGAGGCTACGATACCAGTCGAGATCAAGTAAAAAGAGATCCGCTCCATCATTCCCGGCATAGGCCCGGAACATGGCGTTGATATCGATGTTGAGATTTTGGAGGGGTTTGTAACCCACACCATAGGTAAAGCTGGTCGAGGAGTTCAGCGTGTTGGACGGCGCGCCGCGACGGGCGGCAGTGGTCGTCTGAGGGGTAATCGTATTATTGGCGATATCCGTTGTACCGTCTCCATAACGAGTCGTGACCACTTCGGTATTGCCGCTGCTTTCTTCGGTATTGCGAATCACTCTGTTTTTCACGATTTGATGCAGTGCGCCTGCCCGGAATTGCCATTTGGCGTTATAGTCCCAAATAAAACCCACCGGCAGATCAATATAGGTTGTGGCTGAAAAAAGCGAGTCTTTTGCATCTTTATAGGAATAGGCTGTGGAGCTTGTGTAATCGTTCGCATCTCCGGTTTCACTGTCTCCATCGTTGTAGCTATCCGTGCGGCTTTGCGTATGTTTCAAGGTATACGCGCTTGACAAGGTATTATAACGATACCCGAATCCAACGGAAAGATTGAGATTGTCTTCGATGGCAAACGCGGTGGTTGCACAGGTCCCAAACTGGTAGGCGGAAAGATCGCCGCCGTCATAGGTGTATTTTTCAGAGAGATTTGTGGTGGCCGTGGTGGAAAGGAGCGCTCCATGATTGACGTCCGTCAGATGATAATCAATGGTCTTAGTGTAGCTGGCCGTACCGCTGCCAAAGCCCATTTGAAGCGTCAGACCGGTTTTAATGCGCTGATTTAAAAACGCTTTTGACAAGCGGGCGCCGATATTGAAAATGGTGAGATCTCCTTCTCCGACAGCGGACTGATTCTCCTGTTCAGAGAGGTTGATGCTGTTACTGGTTTCCCGGTAGGTGTAATTGGCCGTGCTGTCGCCTTTGGATGATGCGGCATTGACTCCGAGAAAGCCGTCCAATGTGAAAATATCCAGTGCGAACCGGGCACTAGTATTGATGCGGGTCAACGGTGCTTCATAGGCAATGGCATATTCGCCGGTTGCCTGCTGGGTGGTATTGCCGTTCAAAAAAGAATAAGTGAAATCCGGGGCGCCGACGGCAGGGAGAAAAAGGCCCTG
>MGVN01000116.1:8372-8527 GCA_001800515.1 Elusimicrobia bacterium RIFOXYB2_FULL_49_7
CTTCCAGGCTGTTACCCTGATGCGAAACCAGGAGGCCCAGTGTCAATTTATCGAAAAGACCGAACGTATTATTGACCATCCAGGAGTTTTGTTCGACAACCTGTTCGTTGCTGTTTTCTTCCGTGTAGGTTTGCGACAGGCCGGATAGGGGGTCA
>MGVN01000116.1:8541-11001 GCA_001800515.1 Elusimicrobia bacterium RIFOXYB2_FULL_49_7
CTGAGACAAGTAGCCCGAAGCGGTATTGGCATTGATCTTGGAATTGATGTTGCGAGAGGTGGTCGTATTATTCAGTTCCACAAAGGCACTGGTATTGAGCTTATCGAGAAGTCGGATAAGATTGCCCGACGTACCCAGGAAATACTTGTTGACAGAGGCGTTGCCCAGGAGCTGCTCCTGGCCGCCCTGACCATTGATGAAATTGGTATACAGGCCGATTCGACTGTTCATGGTGGCAAAATAGCCGAGTCCGTTGAAGGTGCCTTCACCGATGGCCAGATCCGCCTCGTTCTTATAAAGGCCGCATGTGCCGTTTGAGAGGAACGATCCCGTAAAATCAGCAAACGCAAACAGGGCTGACATAAGGATCATTCCAAGAGACAGGAATGCTTTTTTCATTCTTCCTCCTTGGAAAGGTTAATTTGGATGTCACAAAAATAAAATGTGCATTACAGGTATTGCAATTATAAAGGTGCAAATACCGCGGTAGTATTGGGCGTAAAGGTTAATGACCGTTTTTTATTCCGGCACACTATTTGATCGGATAAGCTTTCCGTACCAATAGGCGGAATCTTTCAAAGTTCGTTTCTGGGTGGCATAATCCACATGAACGATACCGAAACGTTGACCGAATCCTTCGGCCCATTCAAAATTATCCATAATGGACCAGAGAAAATAGCCTTTCAGCTTGACTCCTTCCGTGATAGCCCGGCCGGCTGCCTGAAGATAGGCTTGCAGGAAACGAATGCGCCGTTCGTCAGGAACCCGTCCTGATGCGTCGGGTCCCTCATTGAATGCAGCACCGTTTTCCGTAATGTAAATATCCGGATAGTCGAATTCTTCGGAAGCCCATTTAAGAATCCGATAGATTCCCTCGGGATATATTTCCCAGTTGAAGTCTGTAAAGGAAGCACCCGCCGGTTTGGTTCCTTTTGCTTTAAGAAAACGCTCTGTCTCATCATGCGCAACGACGGCCCTGCTGTAATTGTTGATGCCCAACCAATTCATCGGTGCGCGGATGATTTGCATGTCACCCTCACGAATGTCGGGTAAAAAAGCAGCATATTCACGAAGAATGCGTTCCGGGTACTGTCCTCGGTAAAGCGCATCAAAATACCACCGATCTTCAAAATCAAAACAGCGCGCCGCTGCCTCGATATCTTCTGATTTGGCCGTAGCAGGATCCCGCATACTGGCACTTAAGGCAATGCCGATCTTGAGATCCGCCCGTTCCTTGCGCATGGCGGCAACAGCTTCTCCATGGCCCAACAACAGCGTGTGGCTCACGGACATGGCGGTCTTCAAATCGCGGATACCCGGTGCGTGAACCCCCAGCATATGCGCATTGGAGACGTAAATGCCCGGTTCATTCAAGGTCATCCAATGTTTGACACGATCCCCCAAATGACGGACCGCTTCTGCCGCGTAATCCCGGAAATAATAGGCTATATCCCGGCTGCCGAATCCGCCCTGTTCCTGAAGAGCCTGGGGGAGATCCCAATGGAAAAGTGTGATATAGGGTGTAATACCGTTTTCCAAAAGCGTGTCAACCAACTTGTTGTAAAAGTCAACCCCTTTACGGTTCAAACTCCCTCTTCCTGAAGGGAAAAGCCGTGACCAAGCCATGGAAAGTCGGTAAGCGGAAAGACCGATTTGCTTCATGATCGCGACATCTTCCTTGTATCGATGGTAATGATCGCAGGCAATATCACCTGTATGACCGTTTTTAACCTTGCCGGGGGTATGGGCGAAACGGTCCCAGATGGTCTCGCCCCGTCCATCTTCCGATGCCGCACCTTCGATTTGATATGATGCGGCTGCTGCACCCCAGATGAATCCGTTCGGAAAGGTCATACACACTCCTTCTTAATTCTTTTTTGTAGATTCTTGGAAACAAAAATAGACCATCCAAAATGCGGAAATCAATCAAATTTAGAATTCCAATACCAAAAAGATACGGGAATTTATTTTATTGCGTTGAGCTGAAAATTATCTTAAGTTTTATCCGTTGTTTTTTTGATAGGAGAGAATGAGCTTGTTACGACCTTTCGGCTTCTATGCTGTTCTAACCAATCCTGTTAAAGGTTACGAATATCTTACCGAGATGTTCGTGGCTCATCGTATTCGATATATACAGCTGCGGATGAAAAAAGCGGATAAGGCGGTCGTTTTATCCATGGCTGAAAAATTGCGCAAGTTGACCTTGGGGACCGAGAGCCTTTTTATCGTGAATGATGATCCTGATATTGCACGCTTGTGTGAGGCCGATGGGGTTCATTTGGGTCAGGATGATCTCTCGTTTTCAGAAGCCCGACAATTGCTCGGGCCCGATAAAGTTATCGGCCTTTCCACCCATAATCCTATACAGGTGAGTACTGCGTGCGCCTTGAATCCGGCCTATATCGGCATGGGGCCGGTTTTTAAGACGCCGACCAAGGAAAAGGCGGACCCGGTTATCGG
>MGVN01000116.1:11068-16067 GCA_001800515.1 Elusimicrobia bacterium RIFOXYB2_FULL_49_7
GAAACTAATCTTCGAGATGTCTTGCACCACGGGGCGCGCAATTTCTGTTCCGTTCGACCTATCAATCAGTCCCAGGAGCCGGAAAAGGTATTGAAAAGGCTCTTGGCGATTTATGCGGAAGCTACCCTTTTTTAGTCTTTCGGGGAAGCTCCCCCTTGACTTCCTCCCTCGCAGCCCAATACCTCACCCCACGAACCCTGAATCGGACGCTCTCCGTCGCCAAAATTCAAACTATCACCCCTCCAATTCATACCCGCACACCCGCCCTGCCCGACGGTATCTATGTGGTGAGCGTGGAACGCAACGGGAGCCGGCAGTTTGCAAAGTTTGCAGTGATGGAGAAATAGCGGCGCTTCGACAGGCGCAGCGACCGCTATTTCTCCATACCCGGTATCACAAGGTTTTATCTCTGTCTATTTGGTGGGAGAAAAGTAAGTGGAAACACGGCGGGCGCTGAGCCTGTCGAAGCGCCAAGCAGGATGGGGTATCCCCCCCGGTTTTTGAATTGAATCCTCCGCCCGCATAAAATTATAATAATCCCATTGTAACTGATTAGACTGCTCTATCCGGCAATGCCGGAATTTATTCCAAAAGTACAGGAGGTTTTATGGCCGCGCCAACGCTGGTCATCATGGCAGCCGGCATCGGAAGCCGTTACGGCGGGTTGAAGCAAATCGACCCCATCGGCCCGGGGGGTGAAATCGTCATCGATTATTCCATCTACGATGCCATGAAAGCTGGGTTTCAGAAGATTGTTTTCATCATCCGCCACGACATTGAATCCGCCTTCCGCGAAAAGGTAGGTAAGTCCATTGAAAAACGGATAGACACCCAATACGTTTTTCAGGATATGAACAAACTGCCAAAAGGTTTTTCGGTTCCAGAGAAACGCGAAAAACCATGGGGCACGGGCCATGCCATTCTTTGCTGCAAGGAGGCGGTCAAGGAAAATTTCGGTGTCATCAATGCCGATGATTTTTACGGCCCCTCGGCCTTCAACGTCCTGGCCGATTATCTCAAAAACGCAAAGCCCAAAGAGGGTGTCGAAGATTTCTGTCTCATCGGCTATATTTTAAAGAATACCCTGTCGGATCATGGCCATGTGGCACGCGGGATATGTTCCGCCACACCGGATGGCGTGCTGACCGATATTGTAGAACGGGTCAAGATTCAGCGAATTGATGGGGATGTGAAGTTCACGGAAGATGGTGAGAACTGGGTTTCTCTTTCCGAAGATACCCTGGTTTCCATGAATATGTTCGGTTTTACTCCGGGCTTGTTGCAGGAATTGGAAAAACGGTTTCCTTTATTTCTCCGGAAAAGGATGTCGGATCTCAAGGCAGAATTCTTTATTCCCTCTGTTGTGGATGAGCTCATCAAGGAGAAAAAAGCGGTGGTTCAATTATTGTCCACCCTGGAAAAATGGTATGGAATAACTTACAAAGAGGACAAACCCATTGTTCAGCAGGCTATCCGTGATATGGTTGACAAGGGTGTTTATCCCCAGAAACTGTGGAGCGAATGATTATGGCTATTGACATAAAGCCCATTGTAAAGAATTTCAAGATTGATGGTGAATTCATCGAGAGCGCACCCTATGGCAGCGGCCACATCAATGACACCTTCTGTGCTTATTATCAAACATTACAAGGGAAAGTTCGTTATATTCATCAGCGGATTAATCATAATATTTTCAAGAAGCCGGAAGAACTCATGGAAAATATTGAGCGGGTTACCACCCATCTTCGCGGTAAAATTGAGGCGGCTGGGGGTAATCCTCTGCGCGAAACCCTTCAGATTGTGCCGGCTCTGGACGGAAAAAGTTTCTACCGGACGGATGATGGAAATTATTGGCGTACCTATCTATTCATTGAAGGCGCAAAAACCTATGATGTGGTACCCAATCTGGATGTCGTGTATGAAGCGTCCAAATCCTTCGGTCGATTCCAGAAGCAGATTGCCGATGTGCCGGGCAAACGATTGCATGAGACCATACCCAATTTCCATGATACCCGTAGCCGTTTTAAGGCCTTTCAGGAGGTCTTGAGCAAGGATACTAAAAACAGAGCCGCTTCGGTTAACGCAGAAGTGGATTTTGTGCTGAAACGGGAGCAGGATGCCTCTCGCCTGGTGGATATGCTGGAAAGAGGAACAATTCCGGAACGCATTACCCATAATGATACTAAATTGAACAATGTGATGATTGATGATGTAACCGGTAAAGGAATTTGTGTCATTGATCTGGATACCATCATGCCCGGTCTTCCCATGTATGATTTCGGTGATTCGGTACGCATCGGCGCCAGCACAGCACCGGAGGATGAGCAGGATTTATCCAAGGTGAGTTTTTCAATCGATATGTTTGAACGCTTGACACACGGCTATCTCGATGCGGCGCGTGAATTCTTGATTCCCGCTGAAGTGGGGGAGTTGGCTTTTTCCGCCAAGCTTCTGACCTTTGAATGCGGCATGCGCTTTTTGACCGATCATTTAAACGGCGATGTCTATTTCAAAATCAAACGAGAAAACCACAATTTGGATCGTGCCCGAACCCAGTTCAAGATGGTGTCGGTTATGGAATCGCAGATGGATAAGATGCTGGCGGTTGTTGCAAAATATGGCCGAAAGGAAGGTTAATCATGCGCTATCTGGTCACCGGCGGATGCGGCTTTATCGGTTCGCATATCTGTGAGGAGTTGGTCAACGAGGGACATGAGGTTACCATTTTCGACAATCTTTCCTCCGGGTACGAACACAATATCGCTGCGTTCAAGGACAAAGTGCGTTTTATTCAGGCGGATGTACGTGACAAGGATGCGTTGACGCAAGCCACGCGAGGCGTGGATTATCTGTTTCATGAGGCGGCCCTGGTTTCTGTTTTTGATTCCGTTGAACGGCCCGGAGATAACAATGATATCAATATTACGGGTACGTTGAACGTTCTTTTAGCGGCCCGGGAAAACAAGGTGAAACGAGTCGTGGTGGCCAGTTCTGCCGCCATTTACGGCAATGACCCGACCTTGCCAAAGCGGGAAGAGATGAAGCCACAGCCTGAATCTCCCTATGCTTTGGCTAAAATCCTGAAAGAGTATTATTTTTCCGTATTTCATAAATTGTACGGACTGGAAACGGTTTGTCTACGTTATTTTAATGTATTCGGGCCGCGTCAAGATCCGTCGTCCATGTATTCCGGTGTGATCTCCAAATTTACGGACAATATCCTGAACAATAAACAGACTTATATTTTCGGAGACGGCGGACAGACGCGGGATTTTGTTTTTGTCAAGGATGTGGTGCAGGCCAATCTTCTGGCCATGCGTTCGCCCAAAGCGGGCAAAGGCGATGTTTTCAATGTGGCCACCGGACGGACGGTCAGTCTGTTGGATTTGTTGAACACGCTTTCCAAGATAGAAGGACGGAATATCAAGCCTGAATTCAAACCGGAACGAAGCGGTGATATCCGCCGTTCTGCGGCGAGCATCGATAAGGCGACCGCGGTTTTGGGCTATGCGCCTAAATTCACTTTATTCGACGGTCTCAAAGCGCTTCTTGATTACCTGAAAGGACATAAAAGATGAAAAAAACCATCCTTCCGACCAAGGCGTATGACAACCCTGATTTTCTGCATGGCCATTCGGCACGCTATCTCCGTGTTTTATCGGAATTCATTGAGCCCGAAGAGCGTTTGCATAAAGAGCATATTTACAACACCATCGTCTTTTTCGGCTCGGCCCGGACGAAGTCGGTCTCCGTCTATAAAAAGGCGAAACGGATGCCCGGTGAAAATCCGGAAAAGGGGCTGATTGCGGCAAAAGGGTATGATGCCTGTTGCGCCTTGTCAAAACGAATCGCAGAATGGTCCAATAAAATAAAAGACCCGGCCAAACGGTTTGCCTTATGTAGTGGGGGTGGGCCTGGTATGATGGAAGCGGCCAACAAAGGCGCCTTTAAGGCGGGCGGTAAATCCATTGGGTTGAATATCAGTCTGCCCTTTGAACAGCATCCTAATCCGTATATTACGCCGGGACTGAATTTTGAGTTCCATTACTTTTTCGTCCGCAAATTCTTTTTCCTCTACTATGCTAAGGCTTTGGTTGCTTTTCCCGGCGGTTTCGGCACATTTGACGAGGTCTTCGAGTTGTTAACGCTGATTCAGACTAAGAAGATACAGAAGCATGTGCCTATCGTGCTTTTCGGCAAGGCCTTTTGGGACGATGTCTTTAATTTCCCGGCTCTGGTGGAGTATGGTGTCATCAGCAAGGATGATCTGAAGCTTTTTCGTATCTTAGATGATGTGGATGAAGCCTTTGATTATATCACCAAAGAACTTACCAAGCTGTATCTGAAATAAGTAGAACTTATATTTTTCTTATCTTGTCATTTTATCTTGTTTTGACAGAAGCGTGTACATGATGGGAATGATGAAGAGTGAGAGAAGCAGCGCAAAGAGCAGCCCGCCGATAATAACGATACCGAGTGATATCCGGCTTTGAGCGCTGGCGCCGAGGGCGAGCGCAATAGGCAGAGAACCGAGCATCACGGTGAGTGACGTCATGACAATCGGCCGAAAGCGCGACACGGAGGCTTCAATCAGTGCCGGTACCAACGCGAGTCCTGCCGCACGCCGCTGATTGGCAAATTCCACAATTAAAATACCATTTTTTGTCACCAGCCCAATCAAGACAATAATGCCGATTTGGCTGAAAATATTCAGCGTCTGCTTAAAATACCAGAGTGAAAAGAGAGCGCCTGCCAATGCCAGCGGCACGGTGAGCATAACAATGAAAGGGTTGCGGAAACTCTCGAATTGGGCTGACAGCAAGAGGTAAATCAATATCAGGGCAAAGCAGAAGGCAAGGAGTCGTTCTCGGCACCATCCAGGGCAGTGCCTACATCCCGGAAGCGAACCAATCCACCGGGTGTTTCTTTCAGAATCAGGTCATTGAAGTCAGTGGGGCTGGAGAGACCGCCGCTGGTCTTGATGGTAAACTCGGTTTGG
>MGVN01000117.1:0-13678 GCA_001800515.1 Elusimicrobia bacterium RIFOXYB2_FULL_49_7
AGGAAATCCATATAGACCCGCCGTCCCTTGACTGCGGTTTCAATATAGACCAGCACATCGACCAGAGATGACCCTTCATTTAGGAGTTTGCGTGGGTCAAAGGGCCATTGATAGCCTTTCAGGAAAACATCGGTATTCAGCTTGCCCATGGAGGAAAAATAGGGATTCAGGAATTCCTGAACATCCTTGCCCGCTTTGTCTGTGCTGATGTAACGGGGAATGACCTGCTGATAGGTGCCGGAAACATTCCAACGGAACTTGGTTGATGCAAGCCCGTATTGGGATTCCGTGAGATTAACGGCAGTGGCTCCGGCTTCCAGAGCCAATCCAATGGCGCCGGTATGAACTTTGGGATAGACTGAGGTGTCATAAAGACCGCCCGGCCCGCCCACGCCAAAGACCACATTTTCAGCATGGAAAAGGGTGAGACCAAAGGTGGGCGAATTCAATCTCTTCTTATCAAGACAGATGATGCCGCAACATCGTTCGCCATTGGATATCAAGCGAATCACTTCAAATTGATCGAAGAGCGGAATCTTCTTTTTTTCCACCTCGCGCTTGAGGCATTGGAACATCTGGTTGGAAGTCCAGGGGCCGGCGGAAGTGGCGCGCTGACGAGGGTCATGGTCTGTCTTGTAACCCACAAAGCCGCCTAAACGGTTGTGGGGAAAGGGAACGCCAATCTGGACCAACCGATAGAAGCCTTGAGGTGACAGCAGAGATTCGATGAGCGCCAAATCGCCATGCATAGCGCCGCCGTCAAACAGGGAGCGAGCCATTTCAGTTGGGCTATCGCCCTCTTTGCCGAACACCGAGAGTTTGTAATAAGTCTGCTTATCAGAGCCGGTGTTGTTGGAGGTGCCGCCGCCCATTTCGTCGGTGACAATGGCCAGGTCGGTTTGGCCCATACGGTGTATGTGGTCTGCGCAACTTAAGGAAGCAGCGCCGCTGCCCACCACCACGGTATTAAGAGAATAAACCGGAATGGAATTTCCGCTGACTTGAAGCGTGCTCTTTTTCATACTACAGTCTCCTTAAATGAAAACCGCCGTCCACATTGACCACTTCTCCGGTGGAGTAGGGCAAGTACCCTTTTGCAAAGGCAACCACTGCTTTGGCGATATCTTCGGGCAAGCCCCAACGCTTCAAAGGTGTGATGCCCTGATTGAAAATGAGGTTGTCATATTTTTCTTTAACACCCGCCGTCATATCCGTTTGGATGATGCCGGGCCTTACTTCATAGACCGGGATGTCATATTCTGATAAACGATCCGCATAGAGCTTGGTCATCATGGAGACCCCGGCCTTGGAAAGGCAGTAATCGCCGCGTGCAGGAGAGCTGGTGTAGGAGGACATGGAGGCAATATTGACAATCATCGGTTGTCTTGAAGCATCGGCTTTTTTCTGTTCAATCATCCACTTAGCTGCCAGCTGGGTCAGGAAATAGGGCCCTTTTAAATTGATACCGATGAGCCGATCAAAGCTCTCTTCCGTGGCGTCCAATAGATCGGCTCGTACTTTGGGGGCAACGCCGGCATTGTTGACCAATATATCCAAGCGGCCGATTTCCTTCTGAATCGAGGCTATCATGGCTTGACGGCTTTCCGCACGACTGATATCGCCTTGAATATAGAGCGTTTTTGCCCCATTCTTTTGACAAGCGGCTACCGCTTCTTCACCATTTTCCTTTGGCATAATATCGCAAATGACGATATCCAATCCTTCCTTTGAGAGCGCTTCGGCAATGCTTCGTCCGATACCTCGGGCGGCACCGGTGATAAGAGCAACGGGTTTCATCTTTATTTCCTTTTGCTGAATGATTGACCGATGAAATAAGCGGCTTTCATGCCTTCGGCAACCGCCTGCACAGCCGTGGTGCCGCCATTAACCAGGTCACCGCCTGCATAGACCCCTTTCAGACTGGTCTGGAAATCGCAGCCCACCTTGATAAAGCCTTTTTTATTTCGCTCAATGGAGGGTAGGATTTTCTCAAGGTCTTCCACCGGGTTTTGTCCCAAAGCTTCAATGACCAGATCAACCGGTAGAGTGGTCTCGCTGTTGGGAACGATTTCCGGGGCACGGCGGCCGGAACTGTCCGATTCACCGAGAAGAGTACGTGCCAGAACCAATCCGGTTACCTTGCCGCCTGCTTCCTGATAAGAAACCGGTTGAGAGAGGGTGAGGAAATGAACTCCGTTTTCAAGTGCTTCATCTCGTTCTTTGGGCCAGGCCGGCATCTCTTCAAATGAGCGGCGGTAGACAATATACACATCCTGGCTGCCGAACCTTTTTGCTGTCAGGGCTGCGTCCATGGCCGTATTGCCCGCACCCAGGACCGCCACGCGGGCCGGCGCTTTAAACGCAGAGCTGATTTTTGCTTCCATTAAAAAAGCCAAGGCATCCACGACACCAAATGCAGGTCGTTTTGCGGCAGGTAATCCTTGCGCTTTTCCAAGACCCATGCCCAGGAACAGGGCTGCATATCCTCTGGATTGAATGGATTCCAATGGATGCTGTTTGGATAATTCAAAATCAGGAATAAGGGTCAGTCTCTTTTTTGCCAGCGCAGTGGATAGAATGGCTTCGGTTTCCGCCAGGCTTGCCTGCAATGCAAGACGGTAGGAAGGAATGACCGATAACGGCGTTCCGCCAAGCTGTTTTTGCTTATCATAGAGATCCACTTCAAAACCTTGTTCCAGCAGCGAAATGGTGCAGGCCAATCCTGCCGGACCTGCGCCCACCACCGCCACTTTCCATTCGTTTTGATTGGCCGGCAATGTAATGGAAGTGCACCCCTTTTCACGCGCCTGCTTGGCGATGAATCGCTGAATATCACGGATGGGAACCGGGCGGCCTTTAAGCAGCCCTTCAATGCACATCTTTTCGCATTGAACATCAGCAGGACAGACATGGGCGCATAATTCAGGCAATACATTATTCTTTTTAAGAATATCATAAGCGGTATGAATTTCACCCCGTTCAAAGGCTTTGATGAATCCGGGGACATCCACATTGGCCGGACATCCGGATTGACAATTGCCGAACTCGCAGTCGCGACAGCGGGCCGCCTCTGCCTTGAGATGGTCTTCCGCGTTCTTCCGGCTATTTCTGTAAAAAGGGGCGTAAATTTCCGAGTCCCGGACCACGCATCCTGTTTTACCGCCATCACGCATGATTTGGGTGCAGGCAGAACAGGCCACGCACGCTTTTCGAGGATCCATTTTGCCGGTTTTCATTATATCCTTGACAGAATCGGGATAAGCAAAGGCACCTCGACCCTGGCCAATAAGGGTGGCGCCCTTGCCTTTTACCACACCGGCCGCCACATAAGGAAAGAGGTGACGAAGCCAGGAATAACCCGAACCGATGACAGGTAGGTCCGGATGGGCCCGTTGAACTTCTGAGGTAATCTGGAGGAAGCGGGCAATGCCTTCTAATGGATGCATCTCTGGCGGATTAGCCCCGACCACCGGAAAATCAAAGGGACGGCCATGGTGCGGATTGAAATAGGGATTGGCGATGGAGATATTTAAGATCGGATAATCAATATCCCGAAGTTGTTTAATCAGCCGGACGGGTTCCGTCAAGTCCCATTTCATCTCATCCTGCGCATTGACGCCCCAGCCATACGGGTGACGAATGGCATCATATAAGTTGAGACGACTGGTCACTATCAGGTTTTTGATGGAACTTTTTATTTTGGCTGCGGTTTCCAGCAGGAAGCGGGTCCGGTTTTCAAAACTCCCGCCATAACGGCTGTTTTCGCGGGTAAAGGAGGCAAGGAGTTCGGAAATGAGGTAGCGATGGCAGCTCTTTATATCCACACCGTCAAAACCGGCCTCTTTTGCCAAGCAGGCAGCCTCCACAAAGGCGAGTTGAAGATTGTCCAGATATTCATCTGTCAAGACCGGGTAATCAGCTCCTAATTTATGGAGGGGATCTAAAATGGGGCTGCGATGAGCAATGAGCGGATTGGGTTTGCCGTTCTTTTTACAGTAGCGTCCGGAATGGGTGATTTGGAGTATCAGTAAGGGAGAATGGTTGATACCGAAGTTTTCGTGAGCGGTTTTTCTTGTTTCCTCAACCAATTGCTTGAAAACATCAATATTATTGGATGTCAGCATGAATTGACCGGAATTGGTACGGCCTTCGGGTACCACGGCTGTGGCTTCAAACCAGATTAACCCGCTGCCCCCCGCAGCATATCGCTTATATCGACGAAAAGAGAGCGCTTGAGGCGTACCGTCCGGAGCAGCGTCAAAACCTTCCATCGGATGAACCGCAAACCGGTTGGGGAGTGTGCAACCGGCCAAAGTCACCTTTTCCAACAGAGGGGAAATGTCCTCGGAAATGGGAAGGGTGATTTTTAATCGGTCTGCCAGGTTTTTGAGGTCGGCTGCCGTTTTTAAATGGAATCGCTCGTGTTGTGCCATGGGTTCCCCTTATTAAAACCGCTTACCTTTACGGACATGGATAATCATGATTTCACAATCCGACAGCGCCTCATACGTATGGGCAAACAATGCATCAAATTGAATGGAATCGCCGGTTGATAGGACCCGGTCACCAATAGCAAGCGAGAGTCGAATTTTGCCTTCTGTCACAAAAACAATTTCCGTATCATTTTCATGCACTTCCGGCCTGGAAAGGCGGCTTCCCTTTTTTGCCTGTCCGGAGAGTATATCAACATTATTATAGCTGACCTTTCGGAAAAGGAAACCATGGGTGGTATAGCGCTCTTCATGCTTTGTCTCATTGGTATGGTTTTCAGCCATGGCAACCAGTTCCGTTGCAGTGGTGCCAAGTGCTTTGGCCAATTGCATAAGGGTGCCAAGCGCCGGATTGGTCCGGTTGCGTTCTAATTTGCTGATGACCGCATAGGAGATGCCGGATGCTTTAGCCAGGTTGTGAATGGTCATTTTCCGCTCTTTTCGAAGGAGACGGAGGATGTCGAACTGATAAGACGGAGTATTCTTATTAGTCATATATATCATTAATATATATATAATGCGAACAATTAGCAATATTTTTTCGCCTTTCAGAGGCTTCTATCTGCCATGCAAAAGAAACTATTTTTAATTTATGAAATACATAAAACGGTTTTGGGATTTATGCCAGAGAAAAAATCTTCTGTTTCCAATATTAGGCCTTCTGTTCATCGATTTATGTCTGGTCCGGGACTGTTTGTGGCTCCAGGACAATGGGACGGGTATCCGTTTTCTTGCCAATTACGCTATCGCCATTATCGGCCTATGCTCCTGGCTCTATTTTCTCCAGAAGATGGGGAATCGCCATCCGGGTCTAAAAATAGCAGTCTTTGCTCTTATCATGATTCCCCTCTTTTCTCAGAGTGCCTATTTCAGCGTGTATCGAAAGCTTATCCCTCCTTTTGGTTTCAGTTTTATTGCTGAAGATACATCGCTTACTTTCTCTCTCTTTTTTGAACATCTCCGGCCGATTCGATTATTGCTGATTCTGCTCTTATCCTTTTTAATGGCGCGTTTGTTATTCAAAAAGGTGCCTCCCATTAAACCTGTCAAAGCCGTAGTCAATGCCATTCTGGGACTGGGCGTCTTAATCCATTCTGTTTTCGGCTGGTACACGGTGACCGATTTTCAGAACAGCATAGTGGCCTGCTATAGCGCCCTACTGGATGATGTGTTGCGTCACAGCGGTACCTTTAAGGTGGATAGACCGGAAGTCCCCGCTTCCCGAATTCCCGTTTCCATAAACTCGCCGAACATCATTTGGATTATCGGCGAATCCGCCAATTTGAGCCACATGGCCATTTACGGATATGAGCGGCCCACCACACCTCGCCTTTCTATCTTGAAGAATGAAAACAAGGTCGTTGCCCTGAAGAATGCGGTGAGCATTGGCAATAAAACCAATTTAAGTGTGCCCTATATGCTGGTAGGGCTGCAAGGCCCGGATCCCAAAGGTCGTTTTTATAAACAGCCGACCATCTTTAATTATGCCAAAGCAGCGGGATACCAGACCGCCCTGATTTCCGCCCAGGATTTCAAATGGGGTCACCTGGATAAGGTTTTGATTGACGGGTCGGTTGATTTCTTCAGGGACGGTTCCTTTTACTCCTCGGGTGTGGATGTGTTGAAGGGAACCGATGATATGGTTCTTATTGAAAAAGGAATCATCCCTTTTCTGAACCAAGCCAAAGCACCGTTCCTGCTGGTCTATCAGATGGATGGAAGCCATTATCCCTATGAAGATCATTCTCCCAAGGAGTATAAACAATTTCTGCCGGAAAACAAAGAAAACGGGGACAATGCGTATGATAATTCCATCGTCTATCTGGATGTCTGCCTGAACCGGTTGTTCGAAGAGGCGCGTAACCGTTTTCCGGATTGCTGGATCTTCTTTTCTCCGGATCACGGCCAAAATTTGGGTGGTCGGGCCGGATGGTATAATGATAATTTTCTGGACAATGTGGTCCATAATCCGCTCCTGATCTTTCCACCGGATTCGGTTTATGAACGGCTTATTCGGCAGGAAGAGGCGCCGGTCAGCCAGGCGGACATCTTTGCCACCCTTCTCTCCCTTTTATCCATGAAACCCATCGTGCCGGTAGATGGCCTATCTCTATTGGATTCGATCCCAACCAATCGATTGCGCACCTGTAGCGAATATATGCCCACGTTTCACAACAATCCAACCGCCATCCTTATCTTTCCGGATTACCGCTCCTATCGGGTTGATTTCCGAAAAAAAAGCGTTACCCTTGACGACGGCAAGAAAGTGGTTCCTTATTCTTCTTTAGAACAATCCCTTCGTGATTTTCTGGATAAGAAGCTTCAATGATCCGTTTTCTGCTTGGTTCATTATTCGGTTTTCTGGCCCCAGCCTTGCTTTGGGCAACTCCCTTTGATAAGGGCGCACTGTTTAATCTGAACCGACTTTATGAACCCCTGCCGCGGGGAATGGTTTATGAAGTAAGCTGTTTTGACCGTGAGGGACGCAATCTTCGCGATGGATTCATTGATCCCTATTATCTTTATGTGGAGAAGGGCGAGTATGTTGTTCTGGACGAAGAAGGACCCGGCATATTGATTAATTTCTGGTTACCCAAAGATTCCGCTGCCTTCGGAACCGGGACGATTCATTTTCTGATGGATGATGATACGGTACCGCGTCTTTCCGTGGAAAGCAGTACCCTTTTTTCCGGCACCCTTCCCTTTGCCCCTTATCCGCTGGCACTGAATGAAATGGCAGCCTCCGGCGGCAATTCCCTTTTTGCCCCCATGGCGTATCAAAAACGGATAAGGGTCCGGTTTTCAAAGCCCCCTTTCTTTTATCATTTTCTGTTGCGTCGTTTTTTATCAGACAGTGTGACGATGCCCGACTTTGCAGGAACAGAGAATAATAATCATTTAACGGATTCTCTTTTTTCAGATACGACACAAGGAAGCTGGCAGAGTACTTCCCTATCGATGGCCGCTGGTAAGGCCCGGCCTGTTTTAGAAATAAATGGACAAAGGGTCATTCGCGCCATCCGTTTTACTTTGCCACCGCTTCGAATCGAATTCCTGCGGAATCTTGTATTAACCGCTTTTTTCGACCAATCCTCTGTGCCTCAGATGTGTGTGCCCCTTCCGGATTTATTGGGTTGTCATAACGGTCTTGTTGATTTTCGGTCTTCGCCTATTGAGGTATCCGGAGCAACAGGTACGCTGCGATTCCCCATGCCCTTTTATCGGTCAGCCAAGTTCTTTTTGACCAATCGTAATCGTGAACAGCCTATCTCACTTACTTTTCAGGTGCGAACCACCTCGGAAACCCTGCCCGATTCGCTTCCCCATTTTTATGTGCAAAAGAATATGGAATTGCCTATTTATAGCGGACGCGACTTTACTCTGTGTCAGGCCAATGGTACGGGCCATTTTGTGGGCAGTGTGATGAATCTGGAGAGCAGCCGCACTCGATATTTTCTGGAAGGGGATGAGCGGTTTTATACAGATGGCCGCTCTTGTCCGGACTTTTATGGGACAGGATTGGAGGATTATTTTCTCTCCGGATGGTATTTTGAAAAGGGGCCATTTTCACAGCCTGTCAATGGGTTTGTCTCCTCGAAAAAGGGAGAGACGGATGCTTTGGATCTCTACCGGTTTCATATCAGCGACCGTATCCCTTTTTCTCGCTCCTTTAAGGCGGGTATAGAACGGTGGCCCTTTGGAGCGGGCGGGACCCGTTATTCTGCGATTTCATTTTACTATGCTGCGCCGCAATCCGGACTGGTTCAGACCGATACGATGATCATGGAAAACGACTCTTCATTAATAAGGCATCGATTCCAGTATGGGAGATTATTGGATAAGCGTTATCTGACGAGTGGTTTTGCGGGCGACAGTGCGTCTGCCGTGTTGGGCGGCCTGTTTTATTACTTTGCTGATTCGCTGTCCTTTCGCATCAAACTTCATCCAGGCAATCGGGGCGTGCTGTTGCGTGCAGTCACAGATGCGGTCTCCAGTGGACAGACGGCCGAGGTCTATGTGGGTTCCAAACAAATCGGAATTTGGCGGGTCTCCTATGAGAATCCTTTTTCTCGACTCTATGATACTGATTTCTATCTGCCGGAAAGCGTGACCACCGGCAAGAGTTCTCTGACGCTCCGCTTGAACATTCCAAACCTTCCCGGCCGAATCGGATTTAATGCCATGCAATGGGAAGTACACTGTTTTCTGACGGACACCCTTCGACCCCGAACACACGGCCATTGGGACAATGTGTCAGTTTTACAGGACGACAATGATGGAACCGCCCAGATGCTGTTATTCGACACCTCCACCTTAGCGATTCCCCGTTCTATTCTGGTTTATCGTGATACGGTCCCGGATTTTATCCCTTCCTTGAATAATCTCATGGGCGTGACCACGACTAACCTGTTCACGGATGAAGCGCTCTCATTGGCCAGAACTTATTATTATCAATGGAAGGCATATGATTCAGAAGGAAGCCTTCTTTTTTCCTCGTCCAAAACGACATCGTTCCGGACGCCGGCGATGTGGAATAAGGAAGGGGAAGCGCTCTTTCCTTTGCTTTCAGAAGCGAGTTGTTCAACAGCCATCCATCTTGCTTATAATGAGGATGGCGAACATCCAAGCTTGCCGGATACGGCGATGGGGCGGGATACTCTGCTGTCGGGGTGGGGGTATCTCAAGATATTTGCGGATACCGCCGGCGATTCCGCTGCTTTCGATTATTTCGTCAGCGCTCCGGACACTTTCTGGATGGATTTGGCTTGTGTTAAGGGAAAGGATTTCGGCCGATTTGAGGTATCGGTGAATAGGCGAAGCATCCATTTATGGGCGGACGGCTTTTCGGATAGCCTTTTCGTCTCTTCTGTTTCTTCGGAAAGTTTGTTTGTGCTTCATGCGGGTCTGAATCGAATCACTTTTAGATCTTTAGGCTGCGCTCCGCGCGCTACCGGCAACAAAATCGGTATTGACAGAATCCGGCTGGTATCATTAAAGCAGCGCTATCAGAATTTGCCGGATTCGCAGATGCTTCGGATATTGTCGATAGGGCCTAACCCCTTTAATCCGGCGGTCCAGCTCCGGTTTGACTTGGCCAAAAACAGCCGATTACGTATCGGGGTTTTTGATGTGAACGGCCGACAGGTGGCTTTACTGGCGGATCACTTTTTTCTGCGACGCACCCATTCGATAACCTGGGATGGACGGGATACAAACGGTTCGCTCTGCGGGTCGGGTGTTTATTTCCTGCGGGTCTTCGGACCCGGCCTTTCCAGAACCGCCAAGGCTGTACTTATAAGATAGGTTGACTCGAAAAGTGTAACTGTTTCCGACAACGACTTCAACATGCTATATTTATTGCCATGCGGCTGATTTTTCGTTTTCTGGGCAAAATCCTTCTCTTACTGCCAATCTGGGTTTTAGCGTTGTTTTCCAACCTTCTGGGTTATTTCCTGTATTTTTGCGTCCCCTATCGCAGGAAGGTCATTCGCCAGCAAATGGCGAAAACACTATTCAATGGTCAGGACAGCCCCCCTCTGAATAAACTGGTTCGGCGGAATTATATCCATTATGCCAACCTGTTTTTTGAATTTTTAATCCTGTCCGCCATGAATCTCCGGGAAAAGCGGTTTTTTGATCGTCATTTCAGGATTGTTGGCAAGGAAGCGATGCATCAGGCGCTTGCGCAAGGCCGGGGCGTGGTGGCGGTGAACCTTCATCTGGGATTATGGGAGGCTATGGGAGCCTGTTGTGGTCATTATGTGGGCCATGTCACGGTACCGGTCAAGTTCCTGAAAAATCCTTTTGCCCAGTATCTTCGGGAACGGATGCAGGCCCATCCGGAGGTGACACTGGTGGATACGCGAATGGGACGGGAGCGGGCGGCGAAGTTATTATCCGCTCTGAGAAACGGAACCGTTGCGGCTATTTTTATGGATCAGTATACGCCGTCCGAAGCCTTTTCCCCCTTCTTTGGCCACGCAGCCCGAACCACTTCTGCGGCTGCGGTACTGGCGCGCAAGACCGGTTCTCCGGTCTTCATCAGCTATATGTTACGAGAAGGAACCTTGAAATATGCCATGGTCCTAAAACCTATTGAACTCAAACCGGAATGGCTGACACGCCGGGACGAAGCAGGGTTGTCCGAAATCGTGGCCTGTTTTAATCGGCATATTGAAGAGGCAATACGCGCCCATCCGGAGCAATGGCTCTGGGCTCACCGCCGTTTCAAGGAAAATCCGGAGTTTCAGTATTAAGGGTAGATCCATGAAAAGAAAGATAATCGGCATTGTCGGCGGAGTAGGCCCCATGGCCGGACTGGACCTAAACCGGAAAATAATTGAGGAAACCCGGGTAAAAAGAGATCAGGATCATTTTTCCGTGTTGCTCCATTCTTTTCCATCCGAAATTGCGGATCGCACAGAATATTTAAGCGGTCGCATTAAAACCAACCCGGCTTTTGCCTTGTGCCGGGTGTTGGCAGGCTTGGCCCTATGCGGCGCCACGGTAGCCGGCATCCCCTGCAATACGGCCCATTCACCCGCCATCTTCGAACCGCTTCTGAAACAAATCAGAAAAAAGAGAATGAAAATCAGGCTATTGAATATGATTGAAGAAACCGGGCGATTTATCCATCAGGAACATCCTAAGCTGAAACGAGCCGGCCTGCTCTGTACTTTGGGTACTTATGCTTCCGGGGTTTATCCGAAATGGTTTTCCAAGTTTGATTTGGCCGTGATTCTTCCCCCGGTTCAAATCCGAAAAGCGATTCATGCCGCCATTTATGACAATACCTATGGCATTAAAGCAAAACCCTCTCCGGTGACAGTACGTGCCCGTCAGGTTTTTATACGGGCTGTGGCGGAACTAAAGAAATGCGGGGCGGATGGGATTATTCTGGGTTGCACGGAAATCCCGCTGGCGCTGACGGAAAAGAAACTCTTCGGTCTCCCGCTGATTGATCCGACCCGTATCCTGGCCCGCTCACTTATCCGAGAGATAAGATAATTAGGAAAGCCAATCCCGGACATTGCCGGATAAAAAGAGACCGCAGTCTCGCCGAATGATTTCTTCCGTAACGGCAAAACCTGCTTCATCCATTTTTACATACTGTTCCGCTATAACCCGGGCCAGCACAGCCCGATTATGTTCCCATTTGTAAATCAGTTGATCAATGACACGGCAGTCGGAATGTTGAGGAATGAAGCCCGTCCCCAACAACTCAACGCGCATACGGGTCATTTCTTCGATAAAACCGGGCGTGTTCATGAACCACCAACAGCCGAAGAGTTTCAGGTTGGGAAACTTCAGGGCCGCCACGGCCGCTGCGGACTGGTTTTCACGGGCTATCCAGGTGACAAAAAAACGAACCTCCGGATTCTCCCGAGCCAAGTCCTCCACTGAAGACACTTTTGCAATCCCCATCCCGTCACCCGCAGCCCGCATGGGCGCATTCACCAATCGTCGGACACCGATCATCAGAGCAATCGGGAGCTTCCTTTCGCGGGCAATGGGTAATACCACCTTCCGTATTAGCTTGGTATAAGGGTCGCTTAAGACCGCATAATCAAATTCCGGAGGAAGCGAGGCGGCCAAATAGTCGGGCCGGATGCGATTCGTCCAGGCCTCAAAAAAACGGCGAATATTGGACAAGCTTTTATCATTAAGCGTCTCTTCATACGGAAAACCTTCCGTTTCAAGCGTCTCCCGCGAATAGCGGCTGTTTCTGAAAAAATTATCCACTCGAAGGGCGCGGTGAAAGCGTTCGTCCTGGGGCATCCCCTTCTGCCAAAGAGAATGCTCATCCGGGTCGAGCGGATCATTGGTCATATAGACGGATTCGATTTTCGCCAGTGAAAAGACGCGATCCGTAAACTGTTCCGGGGTAAACCCGGCATAAAATCGGCGAATCGCGGTCAGATTGAGATCATTCGGATCATGTCCTAATCGTGCCAAAATAGTCAACACGCCCCGGCACGCCTCACTCATCGGGGTATGATTGATGAATAGGACTTCCCATACGCGTTCCGCCTGAACCGCCTTGGGAAGGGCGTAGAATGCTTCCGGTGTCATGGAAAGGTAAAGAAAGGCTTCGGAAACAAGATAGTGATAGGTCAGAAGATCATCGATCCCCCAGGAGCAAAGCAAACCGTAAGAGGGCGGGAAAAGGTGCGTGTGGAAATCAATGACCGGTTGAGCCTCCAAAGCCAAGGCCACCGCAGTCGGGATTTGCGTTACAGACAGTTTACACATGCCATGCCGACCCTACTTGCGAATTCGCGTCAACAACACTCTTGCCTTCTCAACAAAAATGGTCTCCGAAGAACCCGGTTCAGCCAGACAGACCGATGGCTCATATCCCCCCTTTTCAAAATCCTCGCGTGACGGCAGATAGGATATTTCTTCGTTGCAAATGCTCACGGTAATAGGACGCGGTGCCGGAAAAGGAGCCACCATCTTACGCATGGTGCTGTTAAATGCTTCCCCCTGATTGAACAATAACACGTCATCATTGAAACGGGCGGCAAAAAGATGCGCCTCGATAGTATTCTTTTTTATCCATTCCGGACGAAGCATCTTTTTGACGTCATGACCCCTATAATAAAGCCAAAAAAGGTTCTGCAACTTGCGGCGCTTCTCAATATTTGTCTCCTTGTCGAATTCCGCCTCAATACGATCCATGGCGGAGTTCGCGTCTTCTTGTGAAAGCGGCAGATCTTTGCGTAAGGGTAAGAATGCCTTTTCCTCATCAAAACCAACAACCGTAAGAGGCTGCCATTGCGCCGCAGATGCCGCAGCAATCACTTCCTCGGCCAATCGAACACCGTACTCCTTGGCGAAAGCATGGGAGTACTCCCGGTTCAGCGGGCGTATTTCGCCGCAATTGCCCTGGCCGAAGACCGTCAGACCTCCGAAACGGGCATCCAACTTATCCCGCAGGTGGCCGGGATAATCGGCGGAAATATCGCCGTTCGCTTTTTTTTCAGATACAATCACCGGATGGGCTGCAAAACGGACAAATGTTCCCAGCATTTTTTTTGTGGCCGCACTTCTGAACAGGAGCGCCTGCAAATAGGGATCGGTTTCCCCGTGCGTGGCAATCCGTTTTCCGGCAGGAATGAATCGGTCCGGTTCTCCGCCCAGGTTTTTGATCCACTCTCTAACCTGTTCCGTGACATCCAGGCAGT
>MGVN01000117.1:13706-15506 GCA_001800515.1 Elusimicrobia bacterium RIFOXYB2_FULL_49_7
CATAACCGTTCGCGTACCCACCCCGTCCAAATGAACCCGCCGATTGATGGTATAGCGCTTCTCATCCACCTGGATGTGCAAAGGGGCCATTTCCGCATCCTCAGCATTTTCCATGGCGGATTGAGCCATGGACAGCATCGCCTGTTGCAGTTTGTCTAAATCAAACGTCACATTAATGTGAACATGGGAAGGCATGATAATGATACGTTCCTTGGCTATTTTCAGTTCTTGAACAATCGGCGCTGTCAGTAAATCCAACATCGTATAAGTCATCAGGCACTGATCAATGGCAATCAGAAGAAAGGGACCCTTCCCGTCCTCGGCAATTAGTGCTGTGGCATAAATGTCCTCTACCACTTTCCGAGAGCCTCCTTCATCCGGCCGCCAAAGTCCTTTTACCCGATCCGTAATATCAAATTTGACTTCGCGGCGATAATGCTCCGGATTAGCGGAAGCCGTGTTTTGCGCAGGACGGTTGTCCGGAATGATAAACTCCGTCAGCTTTTTCTTGGCAAATCCGATTTTCATAGTGGTTCCTTTAAAATTGAGCCTTTTATCGTTTGAGATGACTTATTTCCAACCTGCAAGCGCCTCTTCCCGGGAAGGAAAGATGGTCATCAATTTATCCAGGTTCGCAGATTGCAGAATTTCAAATAAAAGGTCGTTTTTGCCGCAAAATCGTACCTGAGCCTTTCCTTCATGGACCAGCTTGATTAGTTTAGACAACACGCCCATGGCCAAGCTGTCGATATAACTGACGTTCTTGAGATCAATGAGAATTCTTTCTTGATCCTGAATGATTTTGTGGATGACGTTCAAAAAAGAAGCGGAATCCGAGGCCGAGTGAATCTTGCCGGAAAAGACATATAACATGACTCCCTGGCAATGCTCGGTCACAAAGGACAGCGGAGCCGAAGATTCCTGGCGCATGGATGCCTTTGACTATTGTTCTTCCGGCTTTGGGGTGTAATCAGGATGGACCCAATCCCGGGGCCTGGATACCACCTGCACACTTTCCGCATCCAGCGTCAATTGAACGCCGTTATTCCGAATCATTCCCTGCACCCGGATCCAACTATTGAAGGGGAAGATGGTGCTTTGAGGAGAATTGACTTTTATCAATAACACCTTTTGCTCTTCCTTGTCATTTATCTTTAAAGTAAAATACTGCATCAGATAAAACGCCCCCTTCGCAAACCCTTCGGGCTGATATGCCTTTCCAACCAGTAATACACGCTGATCCGTAAACTTGGCCTTATTCAGCAAAATAAGCTGCAATGGGGTTTCTTTATAGACCTCATCCTGGACAATGGAAGCAGAGCCGGATTTTTCGGGAGTTACCTCTTTTTTGGAGCAGGAGATGGGAAACAGCGCTATTAAAAGGGAAAAGAAAATGGCTGCTTTTTGCATTGCCTTTTTTGCCTTTCTTTAAAACAGAATAAATATATAAATTTCAGCCTGTTCAAGCAATGGAGAACCATATGGAGCTACGGTTCCGCATCATAAAGAGCCGGCAAAAGGAACTCTCCGGACTATCATTCGCGAATCGGGTTTAACGGTGGACGAATTGGTGAAATTGCTTTAAATATGAGAAAACTCTATTTTATCAAAATTCTTTTACTGCTGTCCCTTGGTTCGATTTATGCAGATACATTAACATTGGCAGATGGCAAACAGATTTCAGACCACCTTTTTCGGGAATTTCGACTGCCTCGGGTTCTCCTGGTATGGCGAATTCCTCAATGACAACGGTTTTGGGGTAAGGTTTTTGCATAGGGCGCTCTTGGGCTTGAGATTGGC
>MGVN01000117.1:15549-37747 GCA_001800515.1 Elusimicrobia bacterium RIFOXYB2_FULL_49_7
CTGAATCATTCGTTCGGATGGAAAGATCAGGTTGCGGAGGTTGGCTTTCGGTTGAAGAGAGGGCTGTTTTTTGTCGAGGCCGGGACTTCAAGTAAGGTCTATTAATCGCACGCCCGGAATGGTGCGGAAGTGAACATCGAAGGTGGCTATCGGTGCGCCGGTTTCAATGGCCTGTGAAGCAATCCAGACATCGTTTAACGGAATTGGCGTACCGGACTGCCGAAGGGTGTGTTTCAGTGAACCGAATATTTCCGCGGTTTCAGGAGTGACAAGCAGGGTTTTAACAGTAGGTTTTCTTAAAAACAGCTTCAGGAGTTCCCGGTTTTCTTTTTTCTTTGAGCCTCCTTCAAATCCCGCATGAAGTTCGCCCAATACAATGACGGAAAGGTAGATCGTATCCGCTTCGGCAATGGCATCAAGTACGTGGGTGTTGCCGCGAAGGAGGTGTGAATAAGCGGTGGTGTCGAGAAGCAGGGATTTCATTGCCAATCGTCCTTATCGATTTGCCGGAAGGGGGCCACGGATTCTTCAAATGTTTTGAACTCTTTTTCTGTCCATTTTCCCGCGAATTCGGCAAAGTCGTTCCGGTGTTTTTGTGTCTCGGCTGGGCGAATACCGAGCGCATGCTCCAGAAGTTTTTTCAAGGTTTTATTGAGGCTGACCCCGCTTTCGTGCGCTTTCTGGAGGATAAGCTTTTCCATGACAGGGTCGATACCGTGAATGGTAATGGCTTTCACATATTCCTCTTTTCGAACTTATTGTGAACTATTTTATAAACCATTATCGTATAATATAAACTATTCATATGGGGAAAGCAATCCAACAGAATCAGCACTCAAATAAGATGTATCTGCACACGAGGAAGGAACGGACATTAGGCGATTGCGGATATGCCGGAATTGGCCGGAGTCCAGGAATCACCGTTATTTTCAGAATTCTTTAATGAATCGATTCCAGACGACCGCTCTTTTCCGCACAGGCCATGGTTTTCAAAACTTTCACGCCGCGCAAAACAACACAAAGGCATTTCCGATGGGATTGTTACGGTAACGGATGGTCATTGATGAAAACGAGGGAAAATAGACCTACCTAAAATGCAATCGCAAGCATATTAATTCCTTCTATCCATCCTCCCTTGACTTGTTATCCAATCTGGGCCTATATTTAAATCCATGCGTGATGCAAAAAAAACAATCGGCAAGTGGACTTCAAGATCGAATAATCATTGTGAGAATATCCCTCATTCTTGCTCACCCGGATTTCAACAGTTTCAACCATGCAATCGCTGAAATTGTTATCGAACAGCTAAAAAAGGCTGGGCATGAAGTTTTTTTTCACGATTTGTATCGCGAAAGCTTTGACCCAGTACTTCCTGGTAAGGAAATTTCCAAAGATGCCTCTCTGCCACCGATTATTAAAGAACATTGCGACGAAATAGCCCAAGCAGACGGAATTATCATCATCCACCCCAATTGGTGGGGTCAGCCGCCTGCCATTCTCACCGGCTGGATTGACAGAGTCATTCGGCCGGGCGTGGCCTATGAATTTCTGGAAGGAGATTCCGGTGAAGGGGTACCCCATGGCTTGCTTAAGGTAAAAGCCTCTATTGTTTTAAATACCGCCAATACGGAATTCCAGCGGCAGCAATGGCTTAGTGAGGTCCGGGCAATGGTTGGTTCCGTCTTCGGCCCATTTTCAGGGGATAATAAAACATGATATTTTTTGCATTATGGCAAATAAAATCAAATATCGAAACGAGGACAGGTTTTAAGGCCTTTATGGATTTCCGGGAAAAACCATAATTATATTTCCTGCATCCATGTCGTTCCTCCTTGGCTCCCAATATTACCGTTACCCCACCCCGGAACCGCATCAATGGGAAGAGGATATCCTCCATGCCAAGAAACTCGGGCTTGATTTTCTTCAACTCCGTCCCCAATGGCGTGTTCATGAAAGACAAGAAGGCTGTTATGAATGGGATGATACGGATAAACTGTTTGAACTCTGCGGTCGCCATGGCCTGAAGGTGATTTTCAAATTCCTGCTTGAGACCGGACCGGAGTGGCTCTTTGACCGATATCAAACCTTCCGCATCGCACCCGACGGAACCAAGATAACCCCCTATGCGGATGCCTCATTTTATGTCGGTGGTATGATTCCCTGTTTCGACCACCCGGTGGTGCGGGAGAAGGCCATTGCCTTTGTCCGCGAAGCCGTAAAACGGTATCGCTCTGCAGATGCCTTGCTCTACTGGCACGCCTGGAACGAGCCGCGTAACCGCCCCTTTTCAGAATGCGCCTGTCCTCATTCGGTTTCCCTGTATCGCGATTGGCTCAAAGCCCGTTTTTTTACCATTGAGAATTACAATCGGGCTGTCGGCATGGCTGAGGGTTCTTTTGAGGAGCTTAAACCGCCCATCCATTACCACCACTATACCACTGTCGCACTCTGGAAAGAGTGGGCCAGAACCCGTGTTGCCGAACGGCTGAACTTTGTCGTGGGTGCCATCCGTCAGGAAGACCCCGGCCACCGCATTCTGGCCCATGTGGGCATGTGTTCCCCTTTGCAGGATATCTTAAACGACGGCAGTGATGACCGGCTCAATGCACCGGAAGTAGATGTGTATGGCTGTTCCTATGTTCACTGGACCGGCGACTGCCGCTCCTTTGCCAGGCTGGAGGGTAGCGCTTCTTTTGCCTTTCCGAACTGGAAAAAACATTATTACATTTACTCCCTTCAGACCGACTGGATTCGTTCATGCAAAAACGAGGTCTGGGTCAATGAATTTTATAGTAATGACTGGAGCAAAGAGTCGCCTGATTTTACGGACGAAGATATCCGTTTTCGCTTGTATGAGGCATTGGCCAATGGGATCAACGGGATCAATCTCTGGCAATTTCGGCCTGAACGCTATTGCAGTGAAAGTGGAAATTGCGGTATTATTGAACCCAATGGATCGGATAATGAACGATCTGTAGAAATCCGAAGATTCAATGAGTTTCGCCGGGCGCAGGGAGCATTACTCGACTCTTATCAAAAGTCCCGTGGCGATGCGGCATTGATATATGATGTAGATTCCGACTTGATCTCGCGTCTGGAAGAAACAGATGAAGACAATCGTAATAACACGGTTTTGTATCGATACAAGAATTCGCTCAAGGGATGGTATTCTCTTTTCTGGCGCAACCGGATGAATGCAGATATCCTCTCTTCCCGCGATTTCGACCGCTTGTCGGATTATCCCGCGGTGGTGTTACCGTATATGACCCGATTGACAGAAGCGCACGCAGAAACGCTGAAAGCCTACGTGAAGAACGGGGGCGTTTTATTTGCCGAACCTTGTTTGGGTATGCGGGATAATCGTAACTGGCTTCACGAAACCATTCCGCCTTTCGGTTTAAACGAACTTTTCGGACGGAGTCATACCTTTCCAAAAGCAGGGAAGCTTCCGTTTAAAACACAGATTAAAAAAAGCGGCAAAGGAAAGGCGGTTTATTTTAATGATTTTCCGGGAGAACGTTATTATAATGGGTCCTCTTTTCCGGAAGCCGCTTTCATGTCCTGGTTCAAGAAGACCATGGGCTTTAAAGAGTATTTCAAGGCAAAGGGGCTGGTGGTGGTAAAAAGGGGCGAAAGCATTGGCAAGGAAGTTATATTTATTCTTAATTACGAAAATAAAAAGGTGACAGCCACTCTATGCAACCGGCAAAAGAGGGTGAGCCTGCAATCACGGGAGGTTAAGGTATTATGGCACTGACATACAAGAAAGCGGGCGTAGACATCAGGAAGGCGGATCGTCTGGTAGATGACATTGTGAAGATGGCTAAAACCACGGGTCGCTCCGGAGTCGTGGGTGGTATCGGCGGTTTTGCCGCCTATTTCCGGGCGCACAATAAAAGAATGAAGGATCCCCTGCTGGTCAGTTCCACAGACGGTGTAGGCACCAAGTTGCTGGTTGCCATTCAGCGCAATGAACATGCTACCGTGGGTATTGACCTGGTCGCCATGAGTGTCAATGATGTGATTTGTTGCGGCGCAGAACCGTTGTTCTTCCTGGATTACTTTGCCACCGGCGGATTGGAATTGAAACAATCCCGTGCTATCATTCAAGGAGTCGTAAAAGGGTGCAAAATGGCCAACTGCGCGCTCATCGGCGGTGAGACTGCTGAAATGCCCGGTATGTACAAAAAGGGTGATTATGATTTGGCCGGTTTTTGTGTGGGTGTGGTGGATAGGGAAAAGGCTCTCACCGGCAAGAAGGTTAAACCCGGTGACACGGTCATCGGCCTCTTGTCCAGCGGTCTCCATTCCAACGGTTATTCTCTGGCCCGCCGTGTCTTTACGGAAAAGGAAATCAAGGGCGCGTGGGGCAAAAAGCTGATTACCCCGACCCTTATTTATGTCCAACCTGTTTTGGAATTGGTTCGCAAGAATCTGGTGAATGCTATTGCCAATATCACAGGCGGCGGTTTTGAAGGCAATATCCCCCGTGTCATTCCGAACAACCTTCACGTGGTCATCCACCGTTCATCCTGGCGCGTTCCGGATATCTTTCAGGAGATTGCAAAACGCGGTAGAGTGAAGGAGGACGAGATGTTCCGTACGCTGAACATGGGCATCGGCATGGTCGCGGTGGCGAGTCCGGATGATACGGTTGAAGCATTGCGCATACTCTCGGCCCACAAGATACGTGCTAACATTATCGGTACCATCATTAAAGGCAAATCAGGCGTGACCCTGAAATAACCATGTTCTTTCCGGAAAGCATCCTGGAAGAGATTAAATCCAGGGTCGATTTTCTCGCCTTTATTTCACGATATGTTGACCTGAAGCGGGCGGGAGCCAACTACAAGGGACTTTGTCCTTTTCATCAGGAAAAGACCCCTTCCTTCATGGTGAGTCCCAACAAGGCCATTTATAAATGCTTCGGCTGCGGTGTGGGGGGTAACCTCTTTACCTTTCTCCGTGATATTGAAAACATCTCTTTTGTGGAAGCCGTCCGCATGTTGGCCGCTGAATCCGGAGTGGTGCTGCCCGCCTATTCCTCCAAACAGTCGCAGGAAGAGGAAAGTGAAAGCGAACTTCTCTATCGCATCAATGATCGGGCACGTGCCTTTTTTTGTCAGGCACTTCAGTCTGACGAAGCAAAAAAGGCGCGGGAATACCTTGCCGGACGGGCCATCACCTTGGAGACAGCGACCGCTTTTTCCATCGGTTATGCCCCCGACTCCTATGATGCTTTGCGCCGCCATCTGAGTGCGGACTTTGAAGAGGAGGTGCTGGTTCGGGCCGGCCTTCTGGTCAAACGGGAGGATGGCAAAGTCTATGACAAATTCCGGCGGCGGCTGGTTTTCACCATTCAAAATTTAAGCGGACTGACCTGCGGTTTCTCCTGTCGGGTCTTGAATCCGGATGATAATCCGAAATATCTTAATTCCCCGGAAACCACGGTCTTTCAAAAAGGGCGGTTGTTGTATGGTCTGCTTCAGGCACGCGATGCCATCCGCAAGGAGAACCGTGCAGTGATCGTGGAAGGCAATGTGGATCTCATTACCCTGTTTCAAGGCGGCATAAAGAATGTGGTGGCTTCTCTGGGCACGGCTTTTACCGATTCCCACGCCCTTTTGCTGAAACGGTTCTGTTCGCAGGTAACCCTGTTATATGATGGGGATTCGGCCGGCCAATCTTCGGCCAAGCGAGGGCTTAATCTTTTGCTGAATGCGGGTCTTAGTGTTCGCGTGGTGTCCTTACCGAGCAAGGAAGATCCGGACAGTTATTTTAAAAAGAATGGCAAAGAAGCTATGGAGGCACTGCTTAAGACCGGAAAAGATGTGGTGGATTTTCTGATAGACCATTTCAGTACATCGAACGATTTGTCTGTGGCAGAGAATAAATCCAAACTGGTTCAGGAGATGGCGCCGCTCTTGTCTGAATTGACTGATCCGGTCATCAAGGCCGAGTATGTTCGCAAAGCAGCCCTTCGCATCGGCACGCGCGAGGAGTTTTTTATTCCAAAAGGGAATATCCGAAAGTGGGGGGCAACGAATCGGGACGCGACTCAACCGGCTGCCGATGTTACGCCTGTGTCTATTGACGCCCTGGAAGAGGAAATGGTCTCCTTGATGGTAAGGGCACCGCAAGCGGTCTTATCGTTGGCGCAACGCTATCTGAAAAAAGAGGACTTCAGCCATCCCTCTTTTCAGACCATGTACTTGATTATGTTGGAAGAAGGGACATTCGATGAGTCGATGCTGGCCTCTTTAGAGGCCGATGCGCAGAAGATAGCCAGTGCCATGATGATGGCAGAACCGCCGAAAAGTGATGGGCAGGCTGCGGATGATATGAAAGCGCTCCTACTCCGTTTCCGTCGTCGCCGGTTGGAGAACGAGCGGGCACAGATCAAGCAACAGATGAGTCAATGCACGGACGAGGAAGAAAAACTGAAACTCATGGCCCGGTTCCAGGAAATCACCGCCCGGATTCATTCGGCTTTGGACCTGTGATTAATTCTTTGCCTTTGTGGCAAAGGTCTTAAATTTCGCCATCGTTGGCTTCCTCTGGCTGTCCAGCGAGAATTCCAGAAAGTCCGCCATCCGTTTCAACACCGTCTCATCAACAGCATGTTCGATGCGACAGGCATTGTCATCCGCCCGCTTATCATCTAAAAAGAGGATATCTGTCAAGAATCGTTTTAAAAGTCCATGGTTACCGGAAACGGTTCTGGCGCGGACTTCGCCTTTATCCGTGAGCGTCACAAACGCATAGGGATCGTAGTGGATAAGCTTTTTTCTGGAAAGCTGCCGAAGCGCAATGGTGACCGAGGATTTGCGGACACGGAGTGCCGCAGCGATTTCGGTAACGCGCGCCACCTTATTCTTTTGAATCAGACCGAAAATGGCTTCCAGGTAATCTTCCTGGCTCCGGCTGAGCGGATCCGTCGTTTTCATTCGACCTTCCTTTACTGAATGAATCTCAATATTAAACCACCTCCCTGAAAAACCAGAAAGGCGGCGCCATAGGCAAAGATAATGGGATAACAAAATCCAAAAAGCGCCCAGCCGGGAGAATGAATCTCTCTAAACAAGGTCATCAGACTGGCCAGACAGGGGGTATAAAGCAGTACAAAAAGCATGAAAGCAAAGGCGGTCAGACGAGAATAGTTCAATCGAATGGATTGACGCAGTGCATTATTTTCAGGATAACGGCCGGTATCATCCTGAAAGAGCATGCAAAGGGTGCTGACCACCATCTCTTTGGCCGCAAAGCCGGAGAGCAGGCTTACGCCCATTTTCCAGTCAAAGCCGATGGGTGTCAGAACCGGGGTCATCGACTGACCCACCCGGCCCAGCAATGTCGATTCCGGATGACCGGTTTCCCCTTTCGGATAGGTACTGGCAACCCACATGATAACCGAACCCAGCAGAACCACGGTTCCAATCCGTTTGACATAATGACGGGCCCGTTCCCACATATGAATGAAGACGCCCTTTACCGTAGGAACCCGGTACGGCGGCAGCTCCAGAACAAATGGGGTATTGTCGCCGGAAAAGAAGAGCTTTCGGAAAAGAAGACCGGCCAGAAAAGCGGATAAAAAGCTGATCAGATAGAGAAGAAAGACAATGTGGCCCGCATATCGCCCAAAAAGAGCCCCGGCAAAGAGAACATAGATGGGCAATCGGGCGGAACAGGTGATAAGCGGAGTGATGAGAATGGTGAGGATGCGGTCCGACCGGGATTCCAAAGTTCGGGCAGCCATAATGGCCGGGACATTGCAGCCGAGGCCCATGACCATGGGAATGAAACTTTTTCCATGCAATCCCATTTTATGCATACCCTTGTCCATGATAAAGGCTGCGCGGGCCATGTAGCCTGTGTCTTCGAGGATGGAGATGCCGAAAAAGAGAATGAGGATATTGGGCAGAAAGACCATGACATTGCCCACGCCGGTGATGATACCGTTCACCAAAAGCGACTTGGCGGCGCCTTCAAAAGGGAGCCATTCCGCCACCTTAGCCAGCAGATGAAAAAGCGAGTCGATCGCGCTCATGGGATAGGCACCCAGCGTGAAGGTAAGCGTAAACAGAAGCCACATGAAAAGGCCGAAGAGCGGGTAGGCCAAGACCGGATGCATAAGAACGGAATCGATGCGATCCGACCATTCCAAACGATCCGGTGCCGGCCGCTTCAGCGTTGCCTTGAGCAGGCCGTTGATGAACCCATAGCGCTGTTCGGTCAGTCGGGTTCCCCTATCCTCTTCATTCATCGGTTCATTTTGCAAATAGGGAAAGGGAAACGGCTGAAAGGTCCCAGGAGGTTGGCCGGCCAACCGAAGCGCCGTTTCTAAGAGTTCACGCACCCCCTCTTCTTTTCGACCGTTGGTGAGCAGAACCGGCACCTTGAGAAGCGCCGACAATTCGGGAACGTCAATTTGAATCCCCTTACGCTCCAGTTCGTCGGCCATATTGAGGACCAAAATGAGAGGACGATTCATTTCCAAGAGCTGAACAGTAAGGTAGAGATTGCGTTCCAGATTTGTCGCATCCACCACATTAATCAGGATGTCCACCGGATGCGCAAAAAGAAAATCACGGGCCAGCCGTTCGTCCTCGCTCGTGGCAGAAAGGGAGTAGATACCCGGCAGATCCGAGAAGGTCAGCGTTCGACCGTTGACTTTAGCGGTACCGCTTTTCACCTCAACGGTGACACCGCTCCAGTTGCCGGTCTTCTGACTGGCGCCGGTTAACGCATTGAACAATGTCGTCTTTCCACTGTTCGGATTCCCGGTTAGAATAAAGGAACACGGTGTCATGATTGTCCGCTTTCGGTAGCCCTTCTGATAAGATGAACATGAACTTGGTCCGCCTCATGAATACGAAGGGCAAGTCGGCCGGCATGGAGAGTGAATTCCAAAGGGTCTTTAAAAGGCGCATATCGGACCACCCGGATTGTTTTGCCTGTTAGCAGGCCCAATTCGGCCATACGGTGGCGAAACGGCAGCGGGCCGCTCAGACGCTCGATGATCAGCTCATCTCCTTCCCGACTTTCGGACAGTGTCATGCGTTCACCTTTATTGTTGTTCACGTATAATATAGTTAGCCATGCCTAACAAATCAATATATTCGTTATTGTAGAGCAAGTGACAGGACGGTTTATCATTTCATCCGGATGGAACCCGGTATATCGAAGAGAATGGTTTCTTCCCCGGTTTCCAGGTCGCATTGTGCCAGATAAGAGCGCTCTTTGGTGTCGACCTCATAACAGACCAGCGTTTTGCCGCCCATATTGAAAAGTTTGGGATGACGTTCAAACAGCGGCATACCGGAAACCCGGCGGGTCAGTTTACGCATCACACGGGAGTGGAGGGAGAGTACATTGATGTCCGTATAATTGACACCGCTGACCAGTAACAGTTGTTCATTACCGTTCCAAACCAATTCGCGCACATTCAGATTAACCGACAGTGTTTCCACCCGATCCTGGTCCAGACTGATAAGATGAACATCCCCTCCGCGATCCGGGTGGCGGGCATTATAGGTGCAAGCCAATCGTTTACCGTCGTCCGAGAAGACGGGGTTGCCGTAATACCCTTTTGTAAAAGTCAACCGGAGCACATTCTCACCGTTTTTCCCCATCATGAAGAGTTGACGTCCCTCCGCTCCATCCGCGGTATAGACCAGCGTCGCGCCCAATGGAGATAAGGTGATATCCCGTTCGGAAACGGAATCCGTCCGAGTCAAATTAACAGCCATCTGCCTGCCCGGTCTGCGTAACACAATATCCGTACGCCCCTGCTCATCCCTCTCAAGAGTATAAATAGCATTGCCATCCTCCCCCCAGACCGCCTCGGTAATGACATGCCCCGGTTCTGTGGGGAAACGGAAAGAAAGACCGTTCCGGATATCATACACCTGCAAAGTACCATGACAGAGAGGGGAAGACACTTCCCCGGGATCGCAAAAAATAGAATCCGTAAAATAGAGCAGGGCGGAACCCGCATAATTCATGACAGGATTCCGGTTGAACCCTCGGTTCCAACTGACGCGCCGTGTGAGATTCTGGGCAAGAAAACGAAGATAGATGTGCGGCGTGGAGTCCGACGGATCCGCTACTCCCCAATAATGGTTCGCTTTGATGATGGAATCACGTCGCAAGGTGTCCAGATGCAAAAAAAGGCGGCGCAAGGAATCGAGATTCAAGGAGTCTGCGCGTACCTGAATCCCGACAGAAGCGAGGACCGAACTATCGGTCGCAAGCGTATCCGACACCGGCGGGTGGTAGGCACACAGATCATAATCGGAAACAAAGGGAAGAATGTAGGGAGAAGGACGGCCTTCCATCTGCGTATCCGCATTGACCGGTACAACCATATCGGAGAGCATGCGGCGAACTTGTTCGTCTTCAGGAACCGACTCGTCCAGGGCAATCAGTTTATGGGTATAGGAAATCAGTTTCTTATGCTTATCGAAACGAAACACCAAGAGACCGAGATTCTCGCCGAATGCACCGGACGAGACCACCAGGGTACGGCCCTGCTTCAGCGGAGTAAAGGTGGGATCCTTGGCCGCACCACAGATAATGACATCCGCCTCCGGAACCGCATCCGCAAGGGCCAAGCCCGAACGAACATCCCCTGAAAAAAGCACCACGATAAGATCCGCACTCCTCTCCGTTTCCTGGATAAACGTTTTCAGAACAGAGATGGGATTCTCCGCATATTCCGAACGGCCGGCACTAACGGGTTGCTCACCGAGTAAACCAAAGACCGCCACGGTATAACGTCCGCCGATCAAAAAATCCTTCCGTTCGCGGAGCGGAGAAAGTGCGGGTTTAAGGCGGGCATTGGCAGACAATAGCTGCAATTCCGCATCCGCCGCCATTTCTGCGCAGACGGATAATGACAAACCCAATTCAAGCGTGCCAAGATTAGCCGCATCATACCGCATTCGTTTCAGTAACGGATAACCCAATTTCCGCTTGAGCGAATCACTTTTAGCCGACAGAAAATTTCCCGCCTCCAACGTTAAAAGAAGCGGATAATCCTCCCGGACTTCCCGAAGTGCACCGGCACGCCGCGGCAGACCGCCCAGGCCATGGTCCGTGGTGGGCATGAAAAGACCCGACGTGTTTCCCGTATAGGCAATAGCGATAAGCTCTTTTTCTTCAACACGAAGCATGCGAAGCGCCTCTTCCCGCAAGACCAACGCCTGCCAAAAATTGGGATTCCGTAACAGCGCCTTTTGACATTCTGAAATGCACCGTTTGTAATCCTTGCACTTAAAGAACGCCACTGCGCGTCGATAATAGTCCTCGTCCGCCAAAGGACCGAGACGACTGAAGGAATAGGCCGCATCAAAAACATGAAAACTACCTACCCAATCACCCCGATTAACCCAGGCGTAATCCATCTGAAAAGAACCATAACGGACCGCGGCCCCCGCAGAAAGACCTTTCAGCCCCCCCCCCTCCTCGTTCTCAGGCAGGGCATATTCATAACCGGCCCGAAGCAGCAATGGCGTCATGACTGCATATTGCGCACCGGTCGACACTTTAATCGGGGAATCCGTGAATTTCTTGACCCCCACCGAGGCTTCCAGCCGTTCGTTCAATGCGATAACGCCAAGATCACCGAACCAACCCGTAGGCAGGGATTCCTTTTTCCGGTCATAGGTGATACCATTGCCCAAATTCTTCAATGCCAAAGAAGTACGGAGATGAAACGGCAATTTGACCGTCATTGCAGCATCAAAAGCTACGGTCCGTCCGATAAAGTCGTCGAGGCGGCTTTGCAAATACTGTCCCAAAACGCCGATTAAAAGACGGTCGTTTAAAAAGGAACGCGCATACGCCACACCAAGAGAAAGATCGCTGGCTGTGGGAGAAACCTTATTTTCGTCGATATCGCGCGCATCCGCAATGGTTCCGGAGGTCAGCAGGTTCCATTCAAGACCAACACCACCGGCATCGCGTAGGGGCATCACCAGACCCGCATATTCCCGACGGAGTCCGGCAAACAGTTCCTGGTGAGACATCCGGAATTCTCGGGCGCTGAAATCGGCCAGCAGAGCCGGGTTCATAAAGACTGCGCTGCCATCGGACAGGAGGCTGATCGCATTCCCCCCCATGGCAAAAGACTTGGCACCTGCCGGCAGTTTCAGGAAATTCATGGTCGCCGCACCAGCATAACGGCCATCGGTATCCGTTAAACCCGCCATCTGGGAGAAGACGGATAGTGCGGCAAAAAGCAACAGACGAAAGGCCATGATCATAGTATACAATATATCGTCATGACAGGCGCAAAGGTAAACGGTAAATCAGAAAACTGTAGCAAAAGTTAATGCGTTTTCTTGAGTTTGATTAACTTTTCTTTGGCCAGCAATTTGAAGTAATCGAGAAAATCCCGGAGCGAATAAGACCCGTTTTCAAGCGAAGAGAGACGATACACCTCCCAAAGCGACCGTTTCCCATCAACCCAAAAAAGCGGCAGGTTCCATTGATTGGACCAGACAGGCTGAAATGGAAGCTTACTTCGTTTATCCGGTGGCAGGTGCTCAAAAGTAAGCGTTCCGGCAACCTGTCTAATCGGGATCCATTTTTCCGCTTCCTTGCGGTGTTTGACATCCGTTTCATATGGCGGACTCTTCACCTGAACAGGGATTTGTTCAATCCGTTTCGTCATACGCTGATGAAATCGCACATAGGATCGGGGCGAGAGTCCCGGAATGGTGCGCAATCGGGCACTTTCCCGCTCCAGGAGATAACACCGTTTTTCAGCGGAAAGCGTCTTAGCCTCTACAGCCAATCGAGCACAGGCATAATCAACACAGAGACGCCCCATTTCCTCTCCCCGTTCTTTGTCGGACGACCCGCAGACATAGAGATAGACAGCCAGGGCCCCGCCCAAACGTTGGAGCGTATCAACGGAAACCTTATCCGGAGAATCTTCATTGGAATGGTAAAAGCGATCCCGGAGATGAATCAGGGCGGTACAGGGAGGACCCACCGTGGGATCCGTGACGCTGTTATCATTGATGATGAATTTACGGACAGTATAGTTCAGCTTGCGGGCGGCGGCCTGCCGAATCAGGTGAAGCAACAGCGGATTCGCAAACGTAACGGTCGAGTCCGGTGCTTGGTAAATATGGAGGGTGGAATGACACTTTTCCTGATCCTCTCCCACCATATCCGGATTAATACCCGCAAAATAAGAACGACCCTTTTTACGCATTTTTTCAAAGTAGGCCAGAAAACCGACAATCTCAAAAGCAAAGATGATTCGAAGCGTACGCTCGGGCCGGGGAAGTCTTCCTCTCTCTATCAACCGTTGAATGGCATGGAGGGCCTCAATGGAGGCCGCTATGCCCGAACAGTTGTCATTCGCCCCGGCTTCATACAGATGAGCGACCGAAATCACCTCTTCTTTGCGATGAGTGGTGCCAAGAATAGCTCCCGTTGCGGCCCAAAATACGCCCTTTCCTAATTTTCCATCTATTCGAAAAGCGCATTCAAGTTCTCTTTCACTCTTCAATGCAGTCCGAAGACGCTCTCCCTGATGACGGGATAGGGAAAAACCGGCAAGAGGGGTTTGAGCTTCAAAGAGAAAGTTGTTGTCCCAGCGATGGCCGTTCCGGAAGTCCGAATCACTTCGGACCCCTTCCCAATTGGGCGAGAAGTCAGTGGCAATGCCCGCAGCTTTTTTCTTCTGTAGCCGTTTCCGGTTATCCTCTGTCGGCTCACACCAGACCAATCGACCTGCAAGCGTTGCCGCATTCGGCAGAACCAGTTTCGTCCGGATTTCTCCTTTTGTAGGGGCCGTATAAACAAACAGCGAGGTAGGTATCTTGGAATAATCGGCAAAGCGCTCCCATGTGCCGTTCACCTTGATATCAAGATAGCCTTGTCGGACATCCCAGAATCGGGGAGAACGCCAGTTGCCGTAACATTTTTTTCCGTCTATCGGAAAAGAGAGAAGCTCAACATCTTGGAGCCCTATTCGGCGCATCTTATCCGCACAAAGACGGGCCGCTTCGGCATATTCCGGCCAGGTAATTTTCCGGCTGTGCCGATACAGCGCGGCAGTGATCCGTTTAGCGTGCAAACCGGAGAAGGTTTTTTGAAAAAGGCGGTGAAGTTGATCGATTTTCATCGGACTGAGCGGGAAGCAATCGGAACGCTATTTCAATTCTTCTTCTTCAATGACGATGTTGTCATCAAGGTATTTATTAATCAGGGTACGGGCATTACCTTCATAGTGGGTAAAAAGGAGGCCGGCGCGAAATCCTTTGCCGGTCTTATTCTTATCAATCCAACGCACTTTAGCCGTGACATTGCAGTCAAATTCGTTCTCCTTGCTCCGACTTAGAAATCGAGGTTTTGGAAAACGAAGCGTCAGTTTGACGGGAGTGCCTTCCGGAAGAAAATGCGGCGTCACCACTTGAATGCCTTCCAGGGAAAGATCCTTGATCAGGATGGTAATTTCATCGTTGCTACGGAAATTCTCAGCTTTAAGTGTGGAATCCGCGGCTTGTTCGAATTCAATACCATAAATAAAAGGAATACGAAGCTTGGTCCGTTTTTCCGATCCTTTTTTGACGGGTTCCATGGTAATAAAAATAGTCTCTATGCACTTAGATGGTCAATGTCCAACAAGTCTTTGGGGCGACCCGTTGCTTTTTTATTTGCAATGACTTTAGCTTTAGACAATATGTGTATCTGAAGTCCTTCTACCGTAACTGTGTTTTTGTCGGAAAAGCCCTCTTCAAAAGAAACGCCGGAAATCCGATTGAGGATATCGATTCTTCTCGGGGCGACACCGATTTGATAGACCGTTCCGGGTTTGGCAAACTCTTCCGGCGTTATCTGTTCAAGTGGGGCGCCAAATTCGGTCAGGGCGCGATACACCTTTTTTGCATTGTCGATCGTTGGGGCGATAAAAATATCGATATCGCCGGTAGTACGGGGATATCCATGAAATGCCATGGCATATGCGCCTACCAGCATGAATTTGACATCATGCGCGGATAATATTGACAATATGTCTTTGAAATCCGGATTCAGCATCCAATTTTCCCGCTAAGGCATAAGCTTCCTGGGAAAGTTCCCATGTAAACACGATATTTTCTGCTGGGGTCAGGGAGGAAGGTTCTTCTTTCATGTCTTCCAGCCTGATTTTTCGCGCAACACGTGCCACTTTTTGCATATCAATAATATATTCAAACAAAAGGTTGGATGCAATGACAATGGCAAAGAAGATTGTGTCATCCAGGAAGAAAAATATCCTATTTTTCATTTCGAGAAAGGATGACTCAAATGGATGTTCGAACCCTGATACGCAGCCTGCTCATCGGCTTTCTGCCGGTAGTCGCCTTTATTGCGGCAGACCATTATTTCTCAAACCGGTTCGACGAGCAAAAGGGGATGCAATACGCCCTCCTGTTCGCCATGGCCATCGGCGTGGCTCAATTGATTTTTATTCGGGTCCGTGAAAAACGGCTCGACAAGATGACCCTTTTTGACACGCTTCTGGTCCTGGTGATGGGCAGCATCTCCTTTCTTTCCGGCAACGACCTTTTTTTCAAGCTTAAACCCGCTTTAATAGAATTGATCATGGTCATCTTGCTTTTTATCATCGCTTTTTTCTCACCCCGTCTGCTGCTATTGATGACCGGCCGCTTTACTCAGGGCATGGAAATGACGGAGCTTCACCTGAAACTCATGCAGCGCAATGCCGCCGGCATGTTTTTTATCTTCCTATTTCATACCCTTCTCACGATCTATGCCGCGTTCAAACTTTCGCGCGATGCCTGGGCATTTATCAGCGGCGGTCTTTTCTATATTCTGGCCGGCATTTATTTCCTGTCTATCTTTATCATGGCACGGATTCGTCGATCACGAATACGAAAAAGCGCAATAGGCGAAGCGGTGATCTGGTCTCCTAAATCAAAAATCCGCAAGCGTTCCATTTAATCCTTGAACCTGACCCCGCCTCGCCGGGTAAACCTCTGTCAGAATGTATCGGGTGATTTCGTTCCCCTACTCATTATGCAGCGCCGTGACCGGACGCATGCGAAAAGCACGAAGGGCCGGGAAGAGGCCAAATACCAGCCCGACTAAAACAGACACCGCCCCACCCTGCAGAATGTAAATCATCAGCGGGCCAGGGGTCGCTCCAGGCGCCGCCAGGGCAAAGCCTGCTGGAATCAAAAACGCACCCATCAAGAGTCCCACGCCACCGCCCATCAGACTGAGAAAACACGCTTCAAATAGGAACTGAAGAAAGATTTGAACCGGCGAGGCACCGATAGCGCTGCGAATGCCGATTTCACGAACCCGGGCACTGACCGATGTCAGCATGACATTCATGATATTCAAACCGCCGACCAACAGGGATAACAGCGTAATAATAAAAAAGGTCAGACGTACTTTTTCGATGGTGCCCTGCATGTTGGAGACCCAATCCGCGGTCCGAAAGGTAAAGTCCGTGACACCGCGATGCAGGCGGACAAGCTTTTGTCGGATATTCTCCTTGGCCGTAGTTGTGTCCGCGTCTGCGGTAAGTCCCAGATAGAGCCCGTCTGTCCGGATATTATTTCCGCTGATGTTCTTTTCGTAGTACTTAAGGGGCATAAAGATACCGTATTTGTAGATGGGCCATTCTGTCCCCACCTTTTCCTTTGAAAAAACACCCACTATTTTGGGCGCAATACCGAGTGAAAGATAAATCCGGCGGCCTAACAACTTTTGTTCGGTGACTCCCTGTTCTTTCTGGAGTTTCTTAAATAAGGGAAAGGTCATAAGCGCCACATCCGAACCGTGGTCATATTCACCGGGAAAAATGTCGCGACCATAATCCATACGGTGACGATTCATAAAATCCGGGCTGACCCCCGCGACACAGCAGAGATATTCTTCATTTCTCATGCCAAAGGTCACCTTAAAAGAAAGGAGTAGTTTGGACAGCGATCGGATACCCGGTACCTGTGCCTTTAAACTATCCAGGTCCGAAAAACGAAGCCCCGGACTCCGCGCCATATCATAGGCGTCCTTTCCGTCCAAGGGTTGTCGCCCCTCCACGATCACCTGATGATGACCCCCGATTTCCGCAATGAAAGCCTCGGTTTCGCGTGTCTGCCAATCACCCAGCATCTTCAGCGTCATAAAGGAAAGTATACCGAGTGTGATACCGAGAACGGAAAGAAAAGAACGGAGCTTATGGGTCCATAATTCTTGATAGGCGGATTGCAAACAGGCCGAAAAGAAATTAATGGTTTTGAACACAAATCGGCTGCGCATCATTGCCATCCGATAGCTTTAGCCGGGGTAAGGCGGGCGGCAACCCAGGCCGGAATAAGACCGGATAAAACGCCCGCGGTACAAGCCGCGCCCATGGCCAGAAAATAATCGGCGGGTAACAAAAGCCCAGGCCAAGGCAAAAATGAGGCGCGAGAAAGCAGTGTACCGCCCGCTACGCCCAAGGCCCCGCCCACGAATGAAATCAACAACGCTTCTAAAAGATGTTGGAGAAAAATGTCCCCATTGGAACTGCCCAGCGCTTTGAGCATACCGATTTCCCTGACGCGATCGTGAATCAGGGAGAGAAAAACATTCACAATACCCACCATGCCAAGCAGGAGAGTAATAGTGCCGACACTGATCATTACCCGGCGGGCAATACGCCGCTGCTGTTCTTCTTGCGCCAGAATTTCAACCATACTGTTCAACTCAAAATCACGCACCCCGCGATGCTGCCGAAGCAATAGGGTTTCCATGGCCGCTTTGACACGCGGTACGTCCGCTTCGCTTTTGCACATGAAGTCGCACTTTTTCAAGGGCGTGCTTCGCGAGGCGAAATGTTTCCAATATAAGGGAATGGGATAGTGAACCACATGGTCCCAATTTTCACTGCTCAGAATACCCACCACTTCCATGGGCACGTTGTTGAACGCAATCTTATTTCCGATCCAGGGGCTGTCGCGGAAGAATTTGGCCGCCAAAACAGAATCAATGATACAGACGGGTTTGATCTGTTTGAACTCTTCTTCGGTAATGAAACGGCCCTGGCGCAGAGATTTGGCCATATAGGTCTCCTGATAATGAAAACCCATGGCATTATCCACTACATCATAGGTGGCATTTCCGTAGGAAGCGCGGCCATGGAGATAGGCGCGCGGAACGGAAAACTTCAGGCCCGAAATCTCCCGTTCCATGTGTTCCACATGGTCGGGCAGGAGTCCGGGTGACATGCCGAAACGGACTTTTTCACGGGCCGTAGTCGGTCTGGGCACCTCATAATAAATCATCTTCAAACCGCCGTTAGCCTCCAGTTCTTTTTCCACCTCCCGGTTCATGGCGCGAAGTACGCCCAAGGTGATGAGAAGCGATGAAACGCCGAAAAAAAGGCTTAAACAAATAATGGCGGAACGCCCCGGATTGGTCCGAATGTCGTCTGCTGCCAATGTGGCGGCAATTTTAACGGACTTGAAGATCGGTATCATGAGAAAGGTGCCCGTCAATGAGACGATAGCGGGTTTGTCCGTAAGCAGCCACTGCGGGATCATGGGTAATCAGAACAATCGCATGGCCGTCCTGATGAAGCTCCTGAAAAAGGGTCATGATATCACGGGTCGTGGCGGTGTCCAAGTTACCTGTCGGTTCATCCGCTAAAACAAGCCGCGGTTTGTTGATCAGCGCCCGTGCAATGGCGGTGCGCTGTTTTTGTCCGCCCGAAATTTCCATGGGTCGGTGGCGTCGCCGCTCCCAGATGTGCAACCGTTTCAAGAGCGTTTCCACCCGTTCTTTCCGTTCCAGAGGGGAAAGATCCCCATAAATCAGGGGAAGTCCGACATTCTGTTCCACGGTCATCTGATTGAACAGGTTGAAATTCTGAAAAACAAAACCGAGCTTGGTGTTTCGAAAACGGGCAATACCCGTAGAGGAAAGTTCCGCAATACGCTGTCCATCAAAATGAAATTCCCCGCTATCCGGTAAATCCAAACATCCCAGTATATTGAGGAGTGTAGATTTTCCGCTACCCGAGGGACCCATGATGACCGCGAATTCACCTTCATGCACATCCAGATGAATATTAAATAATACCGGGATCTCATTGTTGCCGAGTCGATATCCTTTACCGACCTTTTTTAGACTTAACAAAAGAGCGGATGACGCGCCCATGAAAATCACTCAGCCGCCGGCTTGGGTTCCAGAACACAGTCATTTTCCGAGAGGCCGCTCAGGATTTCGATAAACTGATAATCCGTGACACCGGTCTTGACTTCACGCTCCGTTTCTTCGCCGTTTGCACTCATCCTGTGAACAATCGGCGTTTTTCCGGGACGCGGCTGCACAAAGTCGCATGGGAGAACCAGCGCGTCCGACTTGTCCAGGATGATAAATTCAACACTTACATTGATGCCGGGAACCAAGCGGGGATTGTTCTCCATCACTTCCACGCGTACTTCGAAGGAGCGAACCGATTTGTTCTCCTCGAGTTTTGCGTTGCGGGAGATAAAGGCAATGCGTCCCTTGGCGCGTACCGTGGGGTCTGTTTCGAGATAAAGGCTGACCGGTGTTTCGGGGGTGAGCGCGTGGTAGTCCACTTCATTGACCCGGCAGTTCACCTGCATGACATGCGCATCCGCCAAAATGCCGATAGTGGAACCGCCGGAATAGCCGGTGGTGGCGGAAACCACGATTTCGCCCACTTTGGTATCCAGACTCAACAGTGTACCGTTGATAGGCGCCGTCAGCGCGCTCTTTTGGAGTTTTTCATTCACATCTTTAATGTCAATATCAATCGCATCCAACTCCACGTTTTTCAGTGCCAGACGGTCCCATTCGTCCTGCACGCTTCGGGTGGATACGGTGCCTGACGCCGCCAGAACGGAATCATTCCGATACTCCCGTTCAAGGATACCATATTCCAATTCCGTCTTTTTTCGCTGAAGCATCAGTTTGACCTTGGCGTTTTCGAACGGGCGGGGATCAATGGTCAGAATGGTGTCCCCAGGTTTGAGCTCAGACCCTTCCATTGCATAAATGCAAGTAATGACACCGGATACCTCACTCTTCAGGGAAATTTGGTTCTTAGGCTCCAGGACACCAAGCAGGGTGACCGCGTCCCTCAGGTCTTTTCGCTCAAGCCGGGCTTTGCGCCTGGCATTCACCGGATCATTCTTTTTCTGATCCGTGCTGCAACCAAAGAGAAGCAGCCATAGCGAAAAAAGAAGGGTGAAAGGGGGAATAATATTTCTCACGGTTCTATCCAGGTTGACGTAGCGGATTAAAAACGGTAAAAAGATAAACAAAAAGAGGGGAATTATGCCAGAACAGAGGTATAAAAAAGCCCCCCTGTATTACGCAGGAGGGCTTCTCATTTCTATGACGGATGCATCGGATTAACCGAAAATGATTTTCCCTTTTCCGGCAGAGCCGAGAACCGCCTTGTTCTTTTCCGCAATCATGGCCTTTAATTCATCACGGGCAGGCCCAAGGTACTTGCGCGGGTCGAATTCAGAAGGCTTTTCGGCAAAGACCTTGCGGATGACCGCAGTCATGGCCAACCGGCCATCGGAATCGATATTGATCTTGCAGACCGCAGAAGTGGCCGCTTTGCGGAGCTGCTCTTCCGGAATGCCGACCGCGTTCTTCATCGCACCGCCGTTCTTGTTGATCATTTCAACATATTTTGGAACCACAGAACTGGCGCCATGCAGAACAATGGGGAAACCGGGAATGCGTTTTTCGATTTCCTCAAGGATATCGAAGCGGAGTGGAGGCGGGACCAAAACACCGTCCGAATTACGGGTACACTGTTCCGGTTTGAATTTGTTGGCGCCGTGCGAGGTGCCGATGCTGATGGCCAGCGAATCCACTCCCGTTCTCTTGACAAAATTCTCCACATCTTCGGGCTGGGTATAGATGGATTTTGCGGCTTCCACATCATCTTCGATACCGGCCAGCACACCCAGCTCCCCCTCTACCGTAACATCGTATTGATGAGCATATTCGACCACCTGGCGAGTGAGTTCAATATTTTTGTCAAAAGAGTGGTGGGAACCGTCAATCATGACCGACGAAAAACCGGACTCAATGCAGGACTGGCACAATTCAAAGGTGTCGCCATGATCCAGATGGAGGGCGAACTTGAGCTTGGAGCCCATGCTCTCAAGCATTTTAATGGCCCCTTCCGCCATGTACCGGAGCAGCACCTGGTTGGCATACTTACGCGCACCCGAGCTGACCTGCAGAATAAAGGGGGAATCCGACTCCGCGCAGCCGGTCACAATGGCCTGAAGTTGTTCCATATTATTGAAATTATAGGCCGGAATCGCGAACTTGCCTTTCATGGCTTCTGCGAACATCTTCTTGGTGTTCACGAGGCCGATGTCTTTATAAGAGACCATGATCACTCCTTTTGTTAAGCATTTTTTATTCTGTGAACAGAGGGCGCTGCAATCCGATCCATGATGGCAAGGTCGCCGATGAGCGGACGAGCGTAGTTTTTAAATTCCGTGGTCACACCGTTGCCTTCGGCATTGATAAAGGAGTCGGGCATGACCTTGGTCTTGGCAGCCACGTCGGTTAATTTAACCAGTGAATATTCCACGGCATAATCGCCCACGCGGTTGATACACACGGAACCATCTACATTATGCCAAGCAGCGAATTGGACCGCTTTTTCACCCACTTCACGCGCTTCACTGGCATCCGCATCGCTGATGCAACCCAGAAAAGAGCGCTGCATGTAGCCCAACGTATCCGCACGAACCCGCTTTATTTTGGTCTTGGCTTTGATGAGATCAGCCAGAAGATCACCCAAAGCGCCGGTACCGGAAAGCTGGATGTTGCCGTGGGAATCTTTTTCCGCAGGTCCGGATTTCAGGGTGGTGACAATGGGCTTGTGATCCTTGTCGGAAATACCTTCGGATACGGCAATAATACAACGACCGTATTTATCGTAAACCGATTGCACATCCTGGATGAATTTGTCCGCATCAAATACCCGTTCCGGGAGATAAATGAGATGCGGGCCATCGTCCGGAAACTTCTTGGCGAAAATGGCGCAAGCGGTCAGAAAACCGGCATGGCGTCCCATGACGACTGCGATATAGACACCCGGCAGGGCACGGTTGTCGAGATTGGCGCCCGCAAGGGCTTGGGCCACGAACTTGCCGGCTGAGCCGAAGCCCGGACAGTGTTC
>MGVN01000117.1:37829-42697 GCA_001800515.1 Elusimicrobia bacterium RIFOXYB2_FULL_49_7
ATATCCGGCCGCTTTGGCCTGTTCGTTCACGATACGGCAGGTATCCGAAGAATCGTTTCCGCCGATATAGAAGAAATAACGGATTTCATGCGCCAACATGACTTGGAACATCTTTTTACAGTATTCGACATCGGGTTTATCTCGGGTGCTGCCAAGTGCCGAGGCCGGGGTCAGGCCGACCTGCTCCAGGTTATGCGTTGTGGCCTGGGTTAAATCAATGAAATCCTCGTTCAAAATGCCGCGGACACCGTGAAGGGCGCCGTAGACTTTGGTAATTTCCGGAAATTTACGCGCTTCCAGAACCACACCGACGAGACTTTGATTAATAACCGCCGTGGGTCCACCGCCCTGAGCCACCAGGGCCTTACCGACCAGTTTTGCCATGCTTGAACTCCGTTAAATAGGTTTAGAAAAAAATATCAAAGAAGCAGATTAAAATATATTTTTATTACCATACCATGCGATATTTTTCACATTGCATGGAAACCAACCTTGTAAAATAGGTATTTTAGTCACTCTTTAATAGAAGGAGGCTTATCATGTACAGACCTCAAATTACGGTTGTTGACTGCACCATTCGCGACGGCGGACTGATGAATAATTCCCGGTTTTCCAAAGAGTTCGTCAAGGCCGTTTATCGGGCCGTATGCGATGCCGGCATCCAGGTGGTGGAATTGGGTTATCGCAACAGTAAAAAGTTCTTTTCGACCAAAGAATACGGCGAAACCCGCTTCTGCGATGAAGATTACTTGCGCGATATTGTCGGCGAGAAAAAAGGAGAAACCAAAATCGCGGTCATGATGGATTCGCATAAAGCGGATGCCGCGGACCTCCTGCCCAAAGCCGAAAGTGTGGTGGACATGGTCCGTATCGCCACCTACGTTAAGGATGTAGATAAGGCCATTCACTTGGAAAATGAAGCGCGAAAAAAAGGTTATTTGACCACCATCAATATTATGGCCATTTCTCAGACCATCGAGTGGGAATTAGATGAAGCATTGCAACAACTCAATGACGAGACCGGCGCAGCCGCGGTCTACATTGTGGATAGTTTCGGGTCTCTTTATAGCGAAGACATGGACTATTATATTGAACGTTATCGGAAACATCTCAAGAATAAAGAGATCGGCGTACACTGCCACAACAGCAAGCAACTCGCCTTTGCCAATACAATCGAAGGCATCATTAAAGAGGCCAACTATTTGGACGCAACCATCTACGGCATCGGTCGCGCAGCCGGCAACTGCCCGCTGGAATTACTCCTGGGCTTTCTAAAAAATCCAAAATTCGACATCCGGCCTATCCTGGACGTCATCAGTTCACATGTGGAACCGCTTCGTTCGCAAATCCAGTGGGGCAGCGAAATCATTCCCTTCATGATTGCCGGAATCATGAACACGCATCCCGAAGAGGCAATGAAACTCATGGCCCTGCCCAAAGATGATCCTAAAAGACGGGATTATCGCGCTTTTTATGAAAAATCGCTGGAAATCATCGAACCTTAGAGTCCCTGTCGAGAAGACATACGCTTTTCAAGTAAAGATTGTCCAACCGACCCATTCTTACCGGTAAAAGGTCGGACGCATTCCCACCCAAAAACCGCGCAAGGTACCGAGTAGCAGTCCGGTGAGATAGAGACAAGCAGCAAGCCAGTCATGGCCGTTGGAACGCCGGGTATAAAATTCAATTTCATTCCGCATGGCTTTAAAAAAAGGATATGGCCAACAACTCAAACGGTGCTTGAAAAAAAAGAACCCGGTGTTATAGAATTTGATAAAATAGTAACGCCCACCGGTTTGTTCGCGGCAGCCCCCGGAGGGGGCTTGAAAATGAGTCAGTATCGCTTGGGGATGATAATGGATGTGAAGTCCTTTTTTTTTCATGCGCAGTGCATAATCCACCTCTTCGTAAAGCGCATTTCCGATATAATGCCGATCAAAACGCCCGATACGATCCAAGGTCGCGCGTTTAAAAGAAACATGGCAACCCACAAAAAAGTCAGTGGGGCCTGCCTTATCGGAATCGAAATTCGGTAAAAACTTACCGGTCCGATGATCCAATTTGGAAATGACGTCTTGAACAGGCCAGGCGTGGGGTGCAAAAAGCTTCACTCGTCCGGCAACAGCCGCTACGCCAGGATGGCCCGTATGCGCCCGGACATGTTCCGCTAAAAGCGAGGAATCGAATTCGACGTCATCGTCGATGAACAATATCAGGGAACCGGCCGCGGCACGGATACCGCGGTTTCGAGCATCGGGAAGATTCGCGTGGCACAGATGGAGATAGGTAAAGCGGCCCTGAGGAAAATCGGTCAAGGAAAGACCGGATTGCAATGATTGGTCCACCACAATGACTTCAAACGGTGTGTGCGCCTGACGCACCAGACAGGACAGCGTTTTTCTCAGCACATCGACACGGTGGTAGGTCGGAACAATAACGCTGACAAGGGGAGAAACCGGGGTGTCCATGACCATCTCAGGCGCATCACCTAATTATTACGAAAATCAGCCAAACGAAAACGGAAATTCCGGATAAATTCCTCTTCAAAATCAAACACGTCGTTAAAATCCTCCAAGCTATCCTTATCGTTCTTGCCCATCAGCCCGATACCGATAAGACTATAGACGATATGGCCGAAGTCCCGCGTTGTCAATAATCCCCAGTGTTCGAGTACCATTTTAGCCGAGGGTCCGAACTCCCTTAGTGCATAGTCCCGGATACCGAGCGAGAGTTCGCGCCCGGTCACATGCCGCTTGTCCGGATCCGTTTCATTGCGCCGCTGCAACTGCTCCAACGTAAAATCAAGTCCGGAGAGAACGAACAGATAGGCATTGGTTCGGTAGCGTCCGTCCTGTTGGATAAGGGTCTGGATTTGGTGCAACAGTTCGCTATTTTGCGAGGGCATGTAACTCCTCCTCGGTAGGGGATAATGCAAGCGCAGCATCCTGCCGTTCAACCAGTGAAAGAAAATCGCTCCGCCATTTTGCAGGGACTTTGCCTACCGGCGGAGCGGAAAGCGTCAAGGGATTGACAAATTGGTTTCCCCGTTTGACCCGGTAATCCAGATGGGGTCCGGAAGAGAGTCCTGTGGAACCTACAAAACCAATGACTTCCCCCTGTTTTACCGTTTTGCCTGAACGAAGAGCGGAGACAAAACCGCTCAGGTGACCATACATCGTGGTGTAGGAATTGAAATGACGAAGGTGAACGCATTTGCCGTATCCGCCCTTGACACCGGCAAAAAGCACCCGTCCATCTCCCGCTGCCTTGACCGGCGTACCGGTAGAAGCTGCATAATCGACACCCAAATGCGGGCGACGGCATTTTAGAATAGGATGGAACCGACTCCGGGAAAAACGGGAGCTGATTCGACGGTACGCAAGCGGCGCCTTCAACATGCTTTTGCGTAAGGAAACTCCTTGTGCATCGAAATAATCGGCCACCGTACTATCCGGCGAGAAATAATAAGCGCGATACGGTTTTTCCCTGTTCTTATAATAAGCGGACAGGATTTTCCCGTATCCCATAAACTCCTCGTCAGAATACACCTTTTCAAAGATAAGTTTAAAGGTGTCTCCCACCTGCGGATCCACAAACCAATTGATATCCCAAGCAAAAATATCGATGAGATTGATGACCAATTCAGGCCGTTCTCCGGCTTTTGCCATGGCCTCATAAAGGGAGCTTTGCAGGATTCCGGCCAACGTGACCCTTTCTTTTCGAAGCGGTCTTGGCCGGATGTCGGCCCGATATTGTGTTTCCTCGCGGACCACCTGATAATACGTAAGACGATCCCGCGATAGCAGCTTAAAAAGAGCGAGAGAGGAGTCCGGGTTCAGCTCCAGAAAATAATCCTGCCCGACAAAAAGAACACATTGACAGATGCCCTTAATCGCCTCAATGACAAGATGCGCCTCCGACGATTTGACATGATGCTCTGCCAAAATAGAGGAAAGACTCTGATTGGGCCGGACTTTTTCCAGCCTTGTCGGGATGATGGCCGACACGGCCGGGACAATGGGTTGAACGGCTTCAGGAGAAACGAGTTGGGAGCGACTGCTAAAAATGGTCTGTTTGGTAAGATAGAGGATTACCAAGACTAAAATAATTCTGAAATAAAGAAAAGAGCGTTTTCGAAAAAAACCAAAACGCCCCGACGACCCCTCGGCGGAAGGGGCTGGATGGCTTCGATTGTCCATTGAGAAAAGCCTTTAGAGCCGGTTAGGTCAAGCTCATTTCAGCTTGATAAACAAGGGTTTGTTTTTACTCGCCGCAACCTCAACATCCACCTCGGCTTGCATGGAACCCTTGCGCAGAACCAGATGATGATTGCCCACAGAAAGCGTCACCGGTTGGCGGTTGGCAATGCCAATTATCTTGCCATCCTCCAGGATTTCCGCGGTCGGCGGAGAGGAGGAGATGAAAACCGAGCTATTGGCAGGAGCCGCTTGCGGAGTAGATTCTACCGGGGCAGGTTGGGCCGGAGTGGGAGGAACAGGTGCCGCTACGACGGGTGCCGCCGCCGGGGCAGGTTGAGCGGGAGCAGGCACAGCAGCCGGTTTGGCAACACCGGGTTTGGTCGCCGATGGCGGCGGAGCACTGTCTTCTTCGAGAATATCTTCAAAAGCCAAATCGTCTTCTGCAACCGTAGTCTTTGGAACAGGCTTGACGGGCGCCGCGGCAACCGGCGCTGCAGGTGCGGGAGCAACCGGAGCCGGGGTTTTGGCAACAGGAGGCGGAACAGGGGCTGTTGCAGGTTTATTAGAGGGAGCCGGGGCAGCTGTCGGTCTGAACGGCACAACGGGGCGGGCCGGCGGCGGAGCCGCATGCGGCGGCTCTTTATTAACACCCGACTCAACGGGTTTGGG
>MGVN01000118.1:0-2253 GCA_001800515.1 Elusimicrobia bacterium RIFOXYB2_FULL_49_7
ATCCTCTCCCAATGTATTGTGGATCAAAAACATTTTATGTTGAGCGATATCGCGACTCCGAACGATATTCGCCCCTCTCTCAGTCGGAAAGAAATTCACAATAAAAAGCTTATCAAAAACCTTCTTGCTAATACGGTTGATACGGCCAACACGCTGAATGACGCGCACCGGGTTCCAAGGAATATCATAGTTGATGATCATTCCCGCCCGGTTCAGGTTAAAGCCTTCCGATATCTTGTCAGTTGACAGAAGAATATCGTAACTATCCGATTGATCCTTAACACTGGCATCAAAATTATGATTAATCTCTCGAATCTTGCTTGCAGGAAGATCTCCATCAACAACCAAAACCCGATTCCCAAAAGCCTTTTTAAGGTATTTCTCATAAACATGCGTGACGGTATCAGCATACTCGGAAAAAATAATAACTTTCCTTTTTGGCTCACCCGCCAATGGCTTGGCCGCAATGATCGCCTTTACCTGATCCACAAGACAAGCGGCCTTAGGATCTCTATCGACAAGCTGAAGCGCGCCAAGTTTATCCTTCAACTCCTGAAATAATTTAATGTCCGAATCAATGTCTTCAAGAAACTCCTTCTTTCGCGCAAAAGTGTTCACATCGTATATACGGTTGTTCTTCGGGTAATCGCCCTCTTCCAATTTCTTGGCATACTCTTTAAGCCGCGCCTCTATCTCGTCCGTATGACTGTCGTAAATTGTCTCAATCACCGAACGATCAAGAATATACTTCCCACCAGACTTTTCAATGAACCGGCTGACCATACTGTGAACATCCAAGAAATTGATGATGCTCTGATTAAATGCGCCAAAAGAACTCTCAAAACGCTTCACCAGCATGCGCCGCATGAAATCAAATAAGTTCCGCTGTTGTTGGAACTGCGTGTTTTCTTCTTCCGTCATTTTCTTGGAAACATCCCGAACATCCTCCTGATACTCGAATGGACGATAAATTGCACCCTTAAATCGACCACCCTCTTCCGGATCGGAGAAATAGGTCGATAAGATTTCATCATAAAACCGTGACTGTTCATCAGTCAACGCGAAGAACCACTCCTGTGGATCCTCGACCGAAGATAAGTGACTGACCTCTTTTTTATATTCCGGGTCATTTTGTAAATCAAGGCGGTTGCGCCTGATCGTAACCGGCTCAATAACGTTACGAATTTGACGGGAAAGATAATGCGCCCTGTCCTTAACCTTAAGAAGTGAAATACCCGACCCTCCAAAATACTTTTCGTAAAGTCGTTGTGCCTTAGCACGCTTGGACGAGTTCGATGAATTGTGGTTTTTCTTAATATAAGCCAAAGCCTCAAACAAACTGGAATACATTCGAAACTTGGCTCGAAGATCATCTTCGAGAGTGATCCGGGAACGTTTTGGAACGATAAAGAGTTCGAGCAATGAAAGAATGTCGTCAGGGGTATTATTGAATGGCGTTGCAGTCAAAAGAATAACGATCCGGCCACGACAAATGTTCTTCAAATGCTCATAGTCTCGTGTATCCTGATTACGAAAACGGTGTGCCTCGTCAACAAGAACCACTTCAATATCCGTCCGATCTTTTAAAAACTTAGCGGTCTGCTCTAAATCACCGGATGAACGAATTTCCCAGTCATGAAGCTCAAACTCTTCTGTATACTTTTGCCAGCCGGATTCCTTGTTCCTGTCGCCAATTAAACCGGGTGGGCATATGATAAGGCCTCGGCGCCCCAAAGAACGCGCCACAAGGCTTGCAATAACCGATTTTCCAAGACCAACGACGTCTGCGATCACAACGCCGCCATGTTCTTTAATGATCGCCAGTGCCTGACGTGCGGCATCCAATTGATACGCGAAAGACTTGTATCCCTTCTCCTCCATCAAGTCGACCAACGACTTGGATATTTCTTCGAACTTCATGCCATCCAGATAGGCCTTGAGAACAAGTACAAAAGCCTCAAACGGCGTAATCTCCTTGATGTGAGTTTCCTTCTCGACAAGGTCAACCAGCTTTTGTTTCAATGCATCGTCTTCCGTGATCTTGACCGCGTTGGCCCAAAACTCATCAAAATAAGCTTCCGTATCTTCAATACCATAATCACTAATCTCGACGTTAAATTCATTTTGGGTAGTAAGACCAGCTCGTGTCAAATTACTACTCCCCGTTATGAAAAGACTCTGCCGAGCGATCTGATCTTCTTGTAGTTTAAAAATATACAGCTTGGCATGATTGGGATCATAGGTCTTGCGAAT
>MGVN01000118.1:2340-6340 GCA_001800515.1 Elusimicrobia bacterium RIFOXYB2_FULL_49_7
TTTTTTGACGGAATCGAAAAATTTATAAACACGCTCCTCATCAGACAAACACGATTCATCCGCGACATACTCGGTAAGACCAACGGTCAAAGTGTCTGCGTTCAGACCAACCAGAACCTTCAAAACAACTTCATTCTTATTCTTTAAGCTTTCATACAACTCCCTGATACCTGAAAAATAAAAGAAACCAACAAGAAACTTAAGCTCCTTGCTCTTCGCTACAAGTTCGACGATGCGATCCTTGAGCTTTACCTTTGCGCTATTGCTAATAAAATTTTTCATTCAATACTCTCAATAACAAAGAACCTCTGCCCAGAAGGAATACCTCCAGGCAGAGGTCTAAAAGATTCAATAAATTAAAACTTTCCCCTGTTTCAATCAGTATCTCCCTGAAAGGTAATAGTTATTTTACCATTTAATAAAAGTTAATCTATTTATACTTAGTTTTACTTAATTTCAAGAAATCAAGGTGATATTTGTTTGGAAAGATTGATGCGTCGTTGAAGCCCTTTTTGAAGAACAAGCATGAAATAATCCATTATGACTTTGACGGAAAGTTTGCTCGTTCCATAGTGACGCAAACGGAACTGATAGGGTATTTCCTTAAAGCGCGGCGGAACATGGGATGACATTAACAGATCCAGAAGGATCTTGAATCCGCGGCTGTTTAATCGTGTGACAACGCTCTCGAAATATTCGCGGCGAACCATGAAAAAACCGCTCATGGGATCCTGTACCGATATTCCCGTTACGGCTTTGGCAAAATCCGTTGCCGCGCGACTGGCGAAAATCCTGGATTTTGCCCAACCTTCCATGCCTCCGCCATTGACATAACGACTGCCAAGAACAATATCAAGACCGCCGCGCTTCAGTTCTTCAAGCATAAACGGCAGAATAGTTTCGTCATGCTGAAGATCCGCATCCATAACCGCCAGAAACGGAGCTGTGGACGAAAGCATGCCTTCGATACATGCGGATGACAGGCCTTTGCGTCCAATGCGGCGGATACAACGGATCTCCGGAGTTTTAATGGCGGCTTTTGAAACAACGTTCCAGGTGCCATCGGGAGAATTGTCATCGACAACGATTATTTCATACGCTGTCTTCGACAGAACAACGTCGAGTTTTTCCAGTAAAAGAATGATGTTGTCTTTTTCATTATATGTCGGGATGATCACTGCCAATTCTATCGGGGATACTTTATTGCAGGTCATAAAGGTATACTCCTGCGTTCAGCGCGTCATAAGAAAGCAGTCTTTTGGCTTTTTTGTCAAATGATCCGCGGATTAACGCATTAACGCCGGCTTCGAGAGGGCTTGGGCCCGAAACAATAAGCCAGGTCCGCCCTGTTGGCGGATAGGGATAGACAGCGTTTAAAGGAACAAAGGCGATATTGGCGCTGTCTTTTTGGGAGCTCATCACGGAACGAAACATCCCGTTGTCATCAAAAATGTTGTATTCATTCCTGAAAAACAGATATTCCTGCCCGTTGATCTCTTTCGGATCCAGGGCAAACTTGGCTATTTTGAATCCGCGAATGAGTTTTCCATCGGCAAAGCCAATGATTGGCTGAGGAAATGTTCTGGAAAGTCCCGTCATCCCTGCATAATACCAGAAAGGTTCTTGCGCCAGCGTGCTGAGATAAATAAAATCTCCGGGCTTGTAATAATCAGCCAGGAAATTCATGACTGCCCGGTTCTCGGTTTTTGAACGCGAATGGATCGCGTGGTACCCTGCATCCGTGATCGGCTGAATAAAGACCACCGCTAATATTATAAAAACCCATTTTTTTCCGAACGGCTGGATCCTGGCCAGCAGCCTGTCAATGGCGCAGGCAATGAAAATGTAATAACCTGCGGTCAGAAAAAGAAGAACCCGTCCATAAAACGGGTATTTCCCCAATAACGCGGCAAGAAATGTTAACACGATGGGTAACAGCCATAAAAGCGTTGTGTTCCTGTCCTTGCGCCATAACACGCGCACTCCCAGGAGAAAACAAGGCAGGATGAACCACCACCACTTTAAACCAACGGGATTCGGAAAGCTTTCGGTAATAACAGTCCAGCCCCAGGCAACGGTCTGGAAGGAGAATATTGGAGAGGTGCAAAAAGCTCCTTTCCAGGTATCGGTAATGGAAGAATTTCCAACCATGTGCCGCAAGGAAACGTTATATAACAGGACAAAGCTCATGAGCCAGACAATAGCGATCCCGCACAGACGGATCACCGGATACTGCCCTTTCTTCCATGGTTTGTTTAAAAGAAAAACCATGCCTGCCCCGGCGAGAACGAAGATCATCGCGTTGGACAGCCATAATGCCAGGGCACCCGTGAACGCCAGCAGTAAGCAATATGAAAGCCTGAATTCTTTTTCAAGAAGCCTTCGGGACAGGTCGATCAAGGCGATGGCGCAGAGAAGGTCGGTTGAATATTGTTTGAGCTCGGCAGAATAATAAACCAATGGTTCGGCTAAAGCGAAAAATGTCAGGCTGATCAAAAAAGGCCGTCGGCTTAATGTTCTTTTTGTGACAACCTGGAACAAGATCAATGCGCCGATCCCGCAAAGAAACGGAAAAAGCCGTAACGCCATTTCGTTGTTGCCCAGAATGGCGACAACAAATTTTTCGATTATTGAAAACAGCATTGGCAGGCGGGCAAACTCGGTCAGGATCTCATGCCCCGATCCGATTTCGGAAAAACTGCGGCTTGTAATGCTTATAGCGGCACAGGTTTCATCGAGCCAGAAAGCACGGTTTTCAAGAAAATGCCTTAAACGTAAAATAATACCGACACCGATGATCCAGGCTTCCGGGTAAAATGAAAAACTGTTAATGATGGCGTTACGTAAATCAAACCGCGGCCGCACGATCAGGACTCCTTCTTGAGTGTCCGGGACATCAGGTCATTAACGGCGTTTCTGGCTGGGATTTTCTTATAAATAATATTATAGACTGCCGTTGTAATAGGCATTTCAAGGCCAAGCTTCCTGGCGAGAAAATAAACCGCTTTGGCCGTATGCACGCCCTCGGCCACGGAATCCATCGTCGCCAGGATAGCGGCAATCGATTTCCCCTGGCCAAGTTCATAGCCAACCGAACGATTGCGGCTGTTAGGGCTGAAACAGGTCGTGGCCAGGTCTCCGAGGCCGGTAAGCCCCGTAAACGTTCCGGGCTTGGCTTTTAACACTTTCCCAAGGCGGGTCATTTCAACCAGTCCGCGAGTCAATAGCGCGGCTTTTGTATTGGTCCCAAACCCGAGGCCGTCGCATACGCCACAGGCTAACGCGATCACATTTTTAACACTGCCGCAAAGCTCCACCCCCCGCACATCGCTGTTGGTATAAATACGAAAATATCCGCAACTGAATACATCCTGCAATTCTTTGGCCAGTTTGATATTCGTGGAGGCTATAACGGCGGTTGTGGGTATCTTTTTGGCCACTTCGATCGCAATGGTCGGGCCGGAAAGGACAGCCAGGGCTATTGTTCCCAGTTGTTTCTGGATAAGCTGAGACATGGTCATAAGGGTCGCGGGGTCAATGCCTTTAACCACGCTCACCAAAGGCTTGCCTTTATAAGCACAGGTTTTCAGTTTTTTCAGAACACCCATTAAATATTGCGAGGGCACGGCCAGAAGGATCAATTCTGAAGAATGAATGACGTTTTTCAGATCCGATGAAAAACCGACAGAGTCGGGGATCCTGATCCCCGGCAGGAATTTGACATTCTCCCGACAGTGAGTACATTCGCGGACATTGTCCGGGAAAGCACTCCAAATGGTAACCGCGTGCCCTTTTTCTGCCAAAAGAATAGCCAGCGTTGTCCCCCAGGCGCCATCACCGATCACACCGATAGAATACAGTTTTTTTGTCGCCATAATTGTTTAATTCCTGGTTACCTGGTAAAGGCTGAACACTTCGTTGGTGTAGACCTTCTTTAAAAGATCGTTATCCGGCGGAGCCGCGTAATTCAGGAAAACAACGTAATCCGCCCCGTATTTAA
>MGVN01000118.1:6354-7345 GCA_001800515.1 Elusimicrobia bacterium RIFOXYB2_FULL_49_7
AGCGCTTTGGTAAACGGTTCTTTAATAAAGACTTTAAAAGCATCAATATCCGCCATGCGCTGCTGCCATTCCTTGGTGGCGCCGTAATCAAACCCTACAATGCCGCAATCGCGGTAACACACCACCACCCGTCGGTCCGAATGGATACGGAACCCTCCCATTTCCATATCATTGGGCGCAAGGATCAAGGCATTCTTTGGCGTATGATCTCTGGTATAGCGCTGCATGTCCTCCCAATTGCGTTGCAACTGCCAGAAGCCGCCGCTCGCCGCTGTCATGCGGACATAAGAATAGTGCAAATAACAAAAACTGATAAAACAGGACAAGAGGATCGTGACAACAAGTCCTTTGCGGATTAGCCCTTTAAGGTTGTCTGTTTTGACATAATAATACAGGCCGACACCCGCCAAAAGAAAACCCGCGGCCATTCCCGACTTCAGCCAGCGTTGTGGAGGATATCCCCAAACACCTCCCGCATAAAAAAAGAAAAGGCTTAAAAACGCGAACAATAAAAGCCATCCCCAGGAAAACGCCCTGCGGCGCAATAATTCCAGAATAAAAGCAAAAAGAAAAATAATGCCGACATCGGGCATTTCTTTGCCGCCCAGGAAGAAAGCAAACAGGGTGAAGAACACTCCGTAAAAAATTGAAACCGCTCCCTCCCGGCAGACTAAAACCAGGCTATAGCCGCCCAGGAACAGTAATAAATATTGCTGATTTCTGAGAAGGTTCAGATCCAGGATGAAATGACTCGGCCAGATATAAGAAAAAATAAAATTGATGGCAATAAATACTGCTGTCACGATAGCAATGGCATGAATTTTGGCGTCTTTTCGAAAAGTGTCATTGAACCGCCAATTGAACAGGTATAACGCCGCCACAAAGAAATATCCGCGCGTATCAGAAAAGAAATCCTGAAGGTTGGATAAGGCTTCCGGCAGTGCTTTTATGCCAAAGATAAAGTTCTGCGGACAGGACAAATGATACATTT
>MGVN01000119.1 GCA_001800515.1 Elusimicrobia bacterium RIFOXYB2_FULL_49_7
AGCGGTCGAGCATGCGGTAGGCGATGCGGCCGATCTGTTCAATTTCGTGGCCAGTATCAGAGTAGCGGCGGTCAAGCGGTAGTTTAGGAGACAGCAGGTGAAGAGTAAAGGAGGATCATGATGTCAGAATGTTGCGGCGGCGGCAAAACAAAGGTGGTGTATGCCTGTTCAGGGAGCGCGGATGTCGGCGAAATCTCGGACAAGACAGCCAGGGCGTTGAGCAAAAGCGGATTCGCCAAGATGACGTGCCTTGCGGGCGTAGGAGCCGATTTGTCGGGTTTTGTGGAATCTGCCAAAGGTGCGGATGAAAATATTGTCATTGACGGCTGTCCCGTTGCCTGCGCACGGAAGATACTTGAACATGCCGGCGTTACGCCAAAATCATATATCCTGACTGAAATGGGATTAATCAAAGGGCAGACTCCGGTCACCGAGGAAGTCGTGCAGGTGGTAACCAGACTGATCAAGGGCGCAAAGACCTGCTGTGACGGCGATAACTCAGGTGCGAGAGGCTGTTGTTGCGGATAGAGAATAATTATGCTCTAAGGGGTTCTTTCCATGAAACGCAGTAATCTGATTTTAATTGTTTTAACTGTTGCCGGCCTGGGGTTCTTCGGTGTAATCAGCAGTAACGGAGCCGCAAGTAAAGCGAAGAACGTCAAGAAGCCTGTTCCAGAGAAACAAGCCGCGCAGAAAGCGGCTCAGGAGCCGAAGAAGAGCGATATAAAGGTCACGTTTGTCGAGCTTGGCTCAGTCAATTGCATTCCCTGCAAAGCTATGCAGCCGGTTATGGATGAAATCGGGAAGGAGTATGGCGATCAGGTGAAAGTAGTATTTCATGACGTGTGGACTGCTGAGGGCAAACCATACGGCCAACAGTACCGGATCCGCGCCATACCCACGCAGGTATTCCTGGACGCGGACGGCAAAGAGTTCTTCCGGCACCAGGGGTTCTTTCCGAAAGAAGAGATCATGAAGATCCTGCAAAAACAGGGAGTAAAATAGTGATGGTAGAACTTTTTACCTGGCTGTCGAATATCCTCTACGCGACTCCCGCGCTGGCTCTTCTGGGTTCATTGCTGTGGGGAATCCTGAGTATCCTGCTGAGTCCGTGTCATCTTGCGAGCATCCCGCTCATTGTCGGGGTTATTTACGAACAAGGCAGGATGTCGACAACAAGGGCATTCTATCTCTCGTCACTGTTTTCGAGCGGGATACTGATAACCATAGGGCTTATTGGCGTTATCACCGGCCTCATGGGAAGGATGATGGGTGATGTCGGCCCTTATGGCAATTACTTTGTGGCTGCCGTTTTTTTTCTCGTCGGCCTCCATCTGCTTGACGTGCTACCATTGCCTTTTATTGGGAAAGCCGGGCAGCCGGCTTTTAAGAAGAAAGGATTACTTGCGGCATTTATCCTCGGCCTTGTGTTTGGTATTGCGCTCGGGCCTTGTACATTCGCTTTTATGGCGCCTATGCTCGGCATGGCTTTTTCGGTTGCGTCAACAAATTTTGTTTTTGCCGTTTCCCTTGTCGCGGCGTATGCAGTCGGCCACGTTTCAGTCATTATACTTGCGGGAACCTTTACCGGCGTGGTACAGAGCTATTTGAACTGGAACGAAAGATCAAAAGGCGTAATTATAGTAAAACGCGTGTGCGGACTGCTGGTGATCCTGGGGGGCGCATATCTGTTGTACACTGTGAAGAATTAATTAGATTGAGGTGCGGTAATGACAGAAGCAACCGTGAAACGATTGTCATTTTTAGACCGTTATTTGACGCTCTGGATATTCGCGGCAATGGCGCTGAGCGTGGCCGTCGGATATTTATACCCGCCTGTCGTGGGGTTCTGGAACAGGTTTCAGGTCGGCACGACCAATATACCCATTGCCCTTGGCCTGATACTCATGATGTACCCGCCGCTTGCAAAGGTAAAGTACGAAGAACTGGGTGACGTATTCAGGGATAAAAAGGTGCTGGCGCTCTCTCTTATCCAGAACTGGATCATCGGCCCTTTGCTTATGTTCTTCCTTGCGATCATATTCCTGCACAATTATCCTGAGTATATGGTAGGGCTCATATTGATCGGGCTCGCGCGCTGTATCGCCATGGTCATTGTATGGAACGAGCTTGCGTTCGGTTGTACGGAGTACTGCGCCGGGCTTGTCGCGTTTAACTCTATTTTTCAGGTGCTATTCTATTCCGTGTATGCATGGGTATTCATTACCGTGCTGCCGGGATGGTTCGGCCTGCAGGGTACCGCGGTTGACGTCACCATGAAGCAGATAGCCGAGAGTGTCTTTATTTATCTCGGCATTCCGTTCCTGGCCGGCATAATCACACGATTCACGCTTCTTAAACTGAAAAATAGAGAGTGGTACGAGAAAAAATTCATTCCCGCGATAAGCCCCGTAACGCTCATTGCGCTGCTGTTCACCATAGCCGTCATGTTTTCTCTCAAGGGTGAATACATAGTAAAGATCCCGTTCGACGTTGTGCGTATAGCGGTGCCTTTGCTGATATATTTTGTCGTCATGTTCTTGGTGTCATTTTACATGGGAAAAAAGGCCGGCGCAGGCTACAAGAGAACGGTTACCCTCTCCTTTACCGCCTCCAGTAACAACTTTGAACTCGCCATAGCGGTCGCAGTCGCGGTCTTCGGTATTAATTCGGGTGCCGCGTTCGCCGCGGTCATCGGCCCTTTGGTCGAAGTGCCAGTCCTCATAATGCTGGTAAACGTTGCTCTATGGTTTAGAAAAAAATACTTCGTGAACGAGCCATAACACAATAAATTGATGCAAACAACGCTGTCTCCTTCTGTAGTATTCGCGCAGATCACGGGCGACCCTTCAGCACGGCACGGAAAGCGAGGCTGAAGCTTCGCGTTACGCTTGCAGCGAGGGATGCATCTATACTGAAACCACAAGTGTGAAAAACACTTTGTGGTTTTTATTTTTTTAGGCATTCACAATAATAGTGAAGATTTTTGTAGTTTTTCGCTGCGAAAATAAAGCGTAGCTTAACACTCAATTCTTCAGGTATTCAGGCAGAGTGCCTTGGTTCTGCAATTTAGAAAATCAAGATAAAAGTATTTTCTGTTCAATGTGATGCTTCGTTTTCCCACGGCAAAGCACGACCCCATTTGACTGAACGTAATAATGAGTGTTGCATAATGCATTGAAATTGAAAGAGTTATTTGAATTACATTCTGTGTGGCGATTGCGGGTCCCGGATTTATTGTATAGCTGTTGGACAAACACGAAGCAATCTCTACTCAAAGATATTGCTGTGAAAATGTAGCACCACTGGCGTGTGAAGTTATACTATAGTGAAGCAACTAAATGAAGCAGCCTGTGTGCAGCAGGTGTGATACTGAAACCGATAATGATAAAATGGTCCATCCGTTGCGAGGCGGATGGACCTATACATATAATGAATGAGCTGACCCGAATTGAGTGCCCAAGCATTGATATAGTTCAAGCCGGGTCACTCTATTAAAGGGCGGGTACAATGAGAAAAAAGACACCGAGGGTAGGCTTGCTCAAGATCGGAGAAGTGGTCGAAAAGGCGAATATACCTGCCACAACGGTTCGATACTATACGGAACTCGGTATCCTGTCCATTGCCGGTTACACTGAAGGAAAGCATGCTTTGTATGACGAAAGAACAACGCTCGAAAAGATCAAGCTGGTCAATGAACTCTCCAAGCGAAACCTTGAACTCCCGCATATCAAAGAGTATATCTCCGGAACCAGGAAAAATAGGAGAATCGCTATTATTGACGACGACGCTACATTTTCTCAGACGATCAAGGATCATCTTTCTCATGCCCATCCGGAATGGGTGATCGCAGTATCCAATGATGTATTTGAAGCCGGCAACATGCTGGCTGAGTTTCTTCCCGACCTTGTGATACTTGATCTTTACATGCCCGGGGTAAAGGGCTTCAAGATCTGCGAATTTATACGCGCCCATCCCATATTAAAAAGCATCAAAGTAGTATCCCTCACCTCCTACAACACGGAAAAGAACAAGAATATGATCCTGCAGGCAGGGGCTGACGCATATCTGTCGAAAACCGACGGGTTGAAGCCTCTGGACGCAATGATCAATGAGTTGCTCGTCTCGCGTGATCCTCTTTTCGGGAACACTACCTTCGATCAAAAAAAATAACGGCAATTATCAGAAGCGCAGAGGACTCGCCTAATGCATTTGCGTTCAAAATTCTCCTTCATGAATTTCGTTCTTATCGCGGCAATTGTCGCCGGCGTCTCATGTTTTATTTACCGCGGAGAAAAGATGCACCTCAAGCATGAGCTGTATGTTAAGCTTGAAACGGATATAAAAAAGTTCGCGAATGTCTGCAATGAATCCTCCCTGACGGAACAATACATAACTCTTTATAATTATATCAAGACGCTTATGGACAGCAATGAAGGCGTTGCATACGCGATCTATGCCGATCGAACCGGCCTCGCATTGATCCATAGCGACCTGTCGTTCCGGGGGAAGCTGCTGCAGGGGGAGATCGATCAAAGGGCGGGACGCGCAACTTCATTGGAGACCATAGAGTATGATACTGACAGCGACATTAGAATACGTGAAGCCGTATTCCCGGTACTTAATGCAAGCGGCAGGGCAGGCACTGCCCGCATCGGCTATAATGTTCGTAAAATGGAAGAACCAATGGAGGCACTCTTATACAGGACTTCCAGGAGAATAGCGCATATTGCACTTATTGGGATGATCCTTGGATTCGTTGTTTCATACCTTATCGTGTACCTCATGACAAAACCTATTCAGAATCTCACGACAGGCGCCCAATTGATAGGTGAGGGGAAGCTGGATCATCGGATCGCTGTTCGCTCGCGTGACGAACTGGGCATTCTTTCACAGGAGTTCAATAAAATGGCATCAAAGCTCCAGGAACTTGATGAGATGAAGGATGATTTTGTCAGCAGCGTCTCTCATGAGTTAAGGTCTCCGATCATCGCCATACGGAATTATGTTGAAAACCTGGGAGAAAATGTGTACGGCGAGGCTACTCAGGATCAGAAGAGGGTTTACGCGATCATCGTCACGAACATACAACGGCTCAACAGCTTTATATCGAACGTGCTCGATGTCTCCAAGATGAAGTCAGGGACCTTCGAGCTTTCAACTGAAGAGGTTGAGCTGCGCCCGCTTACCGATGAAACCATTGCGATCATGAAGGCGTTGGCAGATGAAGCGAATCTTCTGCTTCAGGTCAGTATCTCTGTCGACATGCCGCGCCTTTCAATTGATAAAGATAAAATAAAACAGGTCATTATCAATCTTGTCGGCAATGCGATCAAGTTCACGCCTTCAGGGGGAAGCATAACGGTAACTGCCATTCGACACAGTGCCGGATTTGTTCGAGTATCAGTGACGGACACAGGCATCGGCATACCACAGGATAAATTCCAAACCGTTTTTGAAAAATTTTCACAGATTAAGGACGCCCAGAAAACGATGAAAAAAGCGAAAGGTACAGGGCTGGGACTCGCCATATCAAGAAGTATCGTCTTGATGCATGGAGGGGATATCTGGGTTGAGAGCAGTCAGGGTAAAGGCTCCACTTTCAACTTCACCCTCCCGGTGCATCGTGCCTGAACCGTGTAAATTGCTTCTGCGGCAGATAAAATTCGGAGAAGTGATAAATACGCCGCGCTGAGGCAGGATGCGGCTGGTTTGAAATTTTATCTTAATTTCTGATTCCCCTTGCAATTCGTTTTATGTTTGATTATACTAGTTTTAGTTGTGCTTTAATCTGAGCAACTACCTAAACCATTCCGGGAGGGAAAGGAGATTGGAAGTTGCTTAGGCCATAAGTTGTATAAGCGCCGTTTGCAAAGTTGCATGGAGGGGGTATCGGGGTGGAATGCTAAAAAGCAACACGAACCGCTTTCCACTTCATGCTTTCCAAATTTACTTCTTAGATGATGCAGCCTCCTCGCAGCAAAACCTCGCAGCAGAAGTCTTCATGTATTGCATTTCATTAATGACAGCATTAAACATTCCTCACCACCGCGGTCTGTCTCGTTAGGAACGTTCTCGTGGTGGCTTCTTTACAACTGGGTTACTATATTATGGTGAGTCCGAAACGTTAAAGGGAGGGATCAATGATGCGACAAGCCTTTTCAATCCTGATTACTTTATGCCTGTTAGTGTCCGGTTGTCTTCTGGATGTGCGCTGCCTCTATGCTGAGATGCAGCCCCAGGAGGAAGAATTGCTTTTCGGTGAAATACCGGTCGTTATAACAGCATCGAAACGCGAAGAAACACTTATCAACGCCGCAGGAACAGTTTATGTGGTTACCGAAGATGACATCCGCCGTTACGGCTGGCGCGACCTCAAGGAGATCCTTGCTGCTATTCCGAACATGGATTTCAAGTATGATTATAACTGGTTGCAGGGAGGGCAGCGTGGTTTCACGGGTAATTTCAGCGGAACGCCTCTCCTTATAGACGGCAGGGAAGTGCAAAACCTTCTCGCTGACGAAGCGTTCATCACCAATGGGTTTCCTTCACACAAGATCAAAAGAGTAGAAGTTCTGATGGGGCCGAATTCCACGCTCTATGGTGCGAGCGCGATGCAGGGTATCATCAACATCATTACGAAGATCGGCGACAAACAGAAGGATGCGATGGAAGCTGAGTTTATAGCCGGCGAAGTCGGCACCCAGCAGATGTCCGGCGTGGTACGTAAGAACAATCCTGAAGGCCTTTCATTCGGCTTCAGCGGTTCATACTACAAAGCGGACAGAGACTGGGCGCAGCTGGCTGATTTCGCGATGGATACCGAGAGGTATTCGAGATCAACAAAGGATTTTTACAGGGACACGAACGAAGACAGGTTCTACAACGGCGAGAAGGACTGGTCGTTCGATATGTATGCGCGCTATAAAGGCATCTACGCAGGCATGAATTACATGCTCACCAGCAACGGCGAAGGGCTTGAGTCGGTGGAGTGGATGAGCACCTACCGGAGCCTTTTGGCAAACCGCGGTTTCCAGCTGGGATTCGTCGGCATAGACCATGTATTCAGCGAGGACGTGAAAGCATCACTCGAATACAGAAATTTTACGACAGACGACCATTTCACCAGCCTCGATCCTGACTCCAGCCTTTTGGATGTCGACGGGAACGTTGACCCGGCGCTTGTGGGTTCTTTTGATGATATCGAAAATCATCTGGTTCCTCACGCTGGCCTCTATCCGTTCGAAAAGAGGCAGTTCGTCGGGCAGTTGAATTACAAGGTCAACAACGCGAATGATTTGATCGTCGGAGTGGATTGGCGCTACCTCATGTATCATAACAACCTTACATCGTCCGTCCCTGCGTTGAGAGTGTTCCCCGGTATAGATGATGCGGAATCATACAAATCACCTGAAGAACGTTCTTATTTTATTCAGGATACGATCATCATCGCTGATGATAAGCTGAAGCTGAACCTGGGCATGATGTACCACAGCCGGGAGTTTCTTACGGATTCATGGCTGCCCAGAGCGTCAGTGCTTTACAGTCTGAACAGAAAATCAGTGCTGAAGGCGACTTACGGCAAGGGGTTCCGCGGCCCGAATGTATGGGAAAACCTCGGCGCAGAGGAAACCA